>VFZO01000397.1 GCA_016871155.1 Acidobacteriota bacterium
GCCCGAGATACTCACCCGGATCTATCGCGACTTTGCGGGTTTTGCCTTCGCCGCGGAGCGCGTTACGCCCGTTGGGGTCGCCGCCAACTGCCGGATTTAGGTTCATTGCGCTCGGATCGCTGGGGACTCCAGAGGATGCGATTGGCGGGAATGCAGTGCGTCCGAAAAGCGCGGGCGCCCCCAACAGGGCGCCCGCGATGAAGATTTGAAGAAGCTGGCTTGAACGAGACATAGTTCCTTTTGATTAGTTCTGGACGGTCAAGACGACGTCCGTTTGAATGGAGACACTATTGATCTGCATCTCAATGCGATGTTCCCCGTTAGCGAGTTGTGGAATTCTCACATTGAACTGATACAAACCGGAACTGGACAGACCGGCGAATGTTGGCGTCACGGAGACGCCGCCAATTCGCATCTGTACCGTACTGACCAGCGCCGCGGCGCCACTAAAAACCTTGCCTGGAGCCACTGCGGGGTTCGTCGGGCCGAAACCCGTTCCAAAGAACAGAACGATATCGCCGGTCTTGGCGGGCACGGTGGTTACCGCGCTGCCAAAGAGAGCGGCCGGTCCAATAAACACACCGTCGGCGCGAACCGCCGCCGGATGTCTTTTGGGAGCTTGTGTGAACAGGAAAAGGCCAGGAATTTCGTTTGCCGCCACCGCACTGACTGGAAGCGACTCGCCTGCGGCGTTCTTCAGAATCACCTGCACCGGGCCGGTCCTGCCGGCCAGATCCGGCGCCTGCACGTTCACTTGGGTTGGAGAGATGAAGTTGATGAACGCCGGCTTGCCGTCAATCGTGGCGCTGACACCATCGAGCGTGGTGGGGAAATTCCCCTGGGCATCGATCGCGCCCGTCCAATCGCGCGTGGCGGTGGCGAGATTTGTGCCGAAGATGGTGGTCCAGGCGCCAGTCGTCACTCCCGTCGCGAAGGAGGCGCCGTTGGTGACTCCGCCGGTGGAGGTAATCGTGGGCCGGTTGCCGCCCCCGCCGCCGCCCGCGCTAAATGTGAGCGTGGCGTTGGCCGTGTAGATGCGGTCACCGCTGGGGCGGCCATCCCCGTTTGCGGCATTCGCGGCCACGTAAAACCGCACATTGCCCTGATCCGACGTGGGAGGGGTCCATTCGACTTCAAAGGTATTTGAGGTCGCCGCCGTGCTGTGCTCGATGAATTCAAGCGGCGCCGTGGCGCGGCACGATCCGCTGGCCGTTCGCTCGGTTCCGTCCTGGCACAGAATCAAGGTTCCGGATCCAACGACTGTAAAGGTACCCGCCTGCGCATTCGCTTCATTTGAGGCCAAACGCGCCGACATCTGGAACCCATAACGGCGGGCCGCTGAGTCGGTGATGACAACCCGTATCCGCTGCTTGGTTCCCGGCGTATAGGTCATTCCGCCAGGAAACTGAAGCGCCACGTTTCCGCCACCTGCATTTACGGCTGTCCCTGTGTGACACCCACTCGCCGCACAAGCGGACGCGCTGCCGCCTGGGCCCCCGTCGCTGCGCGGATCCGGCCCCGATGAAAAGGCCAGAAGGATCATGGGAATGGCCAGACCGATCGTAATCAGGCGGCCTTTATTCATGGTTTTTACTATTCTCATGCGAGCACGAACACGAATTCGATTCAGCATACTCGATCTCCCCTTGTGGAAAGAACTCCTCTTTGAAGAGTTCACAATTGGTACTTTTTACCGCAACTGCGCGGACGTTACGACGAAGATATTGCTAGCCCAGAACGCCCCACGGACTCAGAGCTTTTCGAGCTACGGTACTGATCGGAATACTCCCCATCCGATCCAAGTTGACCCACTGACATTCTATTCCAGGTTGGGGGGATTTTGCTTCAACCACTTTGAACTCATAGATTCGATTGGTGATAGCGTGCTGAAATTCGTGCACTTGCCTGGAGATTGTCGCCGCTGGCAGCTGATTCGGTTCCGGAAGTTCCCAAAAACCTCCAAGCATTGGCGCGTCCTGCGGCCTCTGCCAGAGGAGAATATTCCCGTTCTGAATGGCTACCAGCAGCGTCCGCCGCACCCGGCGGAGCTTGGCCTTCCGGTTCTTAAGTGGCAATTCACGTTCCAAACCCTGCGCGCGAGCTTTACACAGCTTTTCCACAGGACACTCGCCGCACTTTGGAACGCCCGGAACACAAATTGTGGCCCCCAGCTCCATCATGGCTTGATTGTGTTTCGCGGGCTGGCGCGGGTTTAGAAGGTCTTGCGCTACTGCCAGAAGTAGATGTCGTGTTTTAGGACTCTGTGTATCCCCCCCGTTTGCGGTGAGACGACTTAGGACTCTTATTACGTTACCATCCAGAACAGCTCTTCGCTCACCGAAGCTAATACTCGCAACCGCTGCCGCCGTATACGGGCCAATTCCCGGCAGCTCTATGATTTCATTATAGGTCGACGGAAAAGAACCGGCTGCCGAGATACGCCGGGCCGCTTCCCTCAAGTTCCTCGCTCGGGAATAGTACCCTAGTCCGGTCCATTCGCGCAAGAGGGAATCGTCGTCCGCCTCCGCCAGAGCACCAACGGACGGGAACCGGTCCAGGAAGCGCTCATAGAAGGGAATCACTGCCGCGACGCGCGTTTGCTGCAGCATAATCTCGGAAATCCAGATCCGGTATGGGTCCGTAGTCCGGCGCCACGGAAGGTCGCGAGCCGCCCTTTCATACCACTTCGCCAATGTTTGCCGGAGAGCAGCCTTGGGTGACTTCATATAATCGAATAGAGCATCACTTTGGAAGATTCTATTCTCATCCGCGGCGCACGGATGCACAACCTAAAGAATGTGACTTTGGCGCTGCCGCACAACAAGTTAACGGTTGTCACCGGCGTTTCAGGCTCCGGGAAGTCGTCTTTGATCTTCGATACCGTGTATGCCGAAGGGCAGCGGCGTTATGTGGAATCGCTGTCGGCATACGCGCGCCAGTTCCTGGACCGCATGGAGAAGCCGGACGTCGAAGAGATCCTGGGCTTGGCGCCGCCCATCGCGATTCGCCAGAAGAACACAACGCGGAATCCGCGGTCCACCGTCGCCACTTCCACCGAAATTCACGATTTCTTGCGCCTGCTATTCGCGCGAGCGGGCACCACGTACTGTTCCAAATGCGGCAACGAAGTGAAGCGCGATACCGTGGACGTCGTAGCCGAAGCAATGGCCGCGCGTCCGGCCGGCTCCCGCTGGTACGCGCTGTTTCCAGTGCCCGTCCAAGCCAGCGCCGCCAAACTGCGCGACCATCTGTTCGAACTGCGCCGCAAGGGATTCACGAGGCTCTACCAGAACGGCAAGGTGTTCGAGTTCTCCACGCCCGAATCGCTGTTGGAGATCGACTTCGCCAAACCTGTCTCTGTGCTCGCCGACCGGCTTTCCATATCAGGCGACATGCGCTCCCGCATTGCCGACACCGTCGAGACCTGCTACCGCGAAGCCGGCGAGGTAGTGTTCGAGCAGGCCGGCGTTCCCGAGCCGCCGGTGCTGACCTTCAACGAGCGCTTCGCTTGCAAGGCATGCGGCATCGCCTATCAAACGCCGGAACCGCAACTGTTCAGTTTCAACAACCCCATGGGAGCCTGCCCGCGCTGCCAGGGCTTCGGCAACGTGATCGACTACGATCTCGATCTGGTGATTCCCGACGCATCGCTCACCATCGATACCGGCGCCATCGCGCCTTGGACCAAACCGGCGTACCACCGGTGGCAGGGGCTGTTCGTGAAACAGCACGGCAAATCCGTCCGCTGCAGTGTACCTCTGTTCGAACTCACGCACGAAGAACGCGATCTGCTGTGGAACTACGTTACAAACGTGTTCTTCAAAGAAGTGGAGGAGAAGAAATACAAGGTGCAGGTCCGTGTGTTTCTTTCCCGCTACCGGGGCTATGCCGAGTGCTCCAGTTGCGGCGGCTCGCGGCTGCGGCCGGAGGCGTTGCATGTGCGCGTGGGCGGCAAGACGCTGGCTGAGGTTTCGAAGTTGAATATCGCCGGGGCCTTCGCGTTTTTCCGCGACATGACGCTGGGCAGGGAGCAGACCGCCATCGCGGGCAAAGTGCTGGTGGAGATTCAGCAGCGGCTGCAGTTCCTGAACGACGTGGGTCTGGAGTATCTGACGCTCGACCGGCAATCGGCCACGTTGAGCGGCGGCGAAGCGCAGCGCATTCAGCTGGCCACCTGCCTCGGTTCGCGCCTGGTGGGCGCGTGCTACGTGCTGGACGAGCCGTCGATTGGACTGCACTCGCGCGATACCGAACGGCTGATCAAGATCTTGCATGAGCTTCGCGACCTGGGGAACACGATTCTGACCGTGGAACACGATCCGGACGTGATGCGCGCGGCCGATCACGTAGTGGACCTTGGCCCGGGCGCCGGTGAAAACGGCGGGCGCGTGATCTTCGAAGGCACGTACAGGAAACTGTCCGGACCCGGCAACACGTCGTTGACCGGAAAGTATCTGCGCGGCGAGTTGGAAACGTCACCGCGAACGGCCCGGCGCGCGGTGAATCCGAAGAAACTGTTCAAGATTGTTGGCGCACGGGCGAATAATCTGAAGTACCTGGACGTAGAGATCCCGCTCCATATGCTGGTGGCCGTGACGGGCGTATCGGGCTCCGGAAAATCGTCGCTGGTCCACGACGTCATCTACCGGGCGCTGCACCGCGAGTTGACACGCGAGGGCCGTCCGCTCGAGGACGAGAGCGAAGCGGAGGGATCGGCGGAGCGGCAGACGTGGACCCGGTTGGAGAGGGCGCATCTGTTGAACCAGGTCGTGCTGGTGGATCAGTCGCCGATCGGACGGACGCCCCGCTCCAATCCGGTGACCTACGTGAAAGCGTTCGATGTGATCCGCGATCTGTTCGCCTCCACGCCGGAAAGCGACAGGCGCGGCTATACGGCCGGCCATTTTTCGTTCAACATTCCGGGCGGCCGCTGCGAAACCTGTCAGGGCGACGGGACCGTGACCGTGGAGATGCAGTTCCTGGCGGACGTGGAGTTGATCTGCGAGGACTGCCGGGGCACCCGCTTCAAGCAGTCGATTCTCGACGTGAAGTACAAAGGGTTGAACGTGCATCAGGTCCTGCAGATGACCGTCACCGAGGCGCTGCGGTTCTTCCACGAAACGCCGAAACTTGTGGCGCGTCTGAAAGTTCTACAGGATGTGGG
>VFZO01000398.1 GCA_016871155.1 Acidobacteriota bacterium
CGGCCGAACGAATCGTGGTTCTTTACTCTCCATCCGGCGCCGGCAAGAGCTCCTTGATAAACGGAAAGAACGGACTCTGCGACCGGCTGCGCGACCGCTTCGACGTGTGGCGGATCACGCGCGTGAACATCGAGCCGCCGGTGCCCGCGCGGAACCGGTACACCTGGAGCGCCGCGATGGGCTTCGAGGAGGAGCTTCCGGAGACCAAACGCCGAAGCGCCGGCGCCCTGGCGGCGATGACGCTCCGCGAGGCCGTGATGACCCGGCCCAGACGAAAGGGAGCGCCGCCCAACCGGCTGCTGGTCTTCGATCAGTTCGAAGAGATCTTGCGCGTGGATCCGGCGGATCCGGAAGGCAAGCGTCCGGAGTTTTTCCACGAGTTGGGCGAACTCCTAATGGACGAGTCCGTCTTCGCGTTGCTGGTGCTGCGCGAGGACTTCCTGGCGCCGTTCGATCCGTACCGCGAGATGATCCCCACCCAGATGCGCCACCGGTACCGGCTGGATCTTCTGGATCTCAACGCCGCTCGGGACGCAATCGTCAAACCCACCGAAGGCGCGGAGCGCGGTTGGACGCCGGACGCCGTGGACCGGCTGGTTTTGGATCTGTCGCGCCAAAAGGTGCAACCCTTGCAAGGGGAGCCTTATTTCGTCCCCGGGCGGTACGTGCAGCCGCTGCAGTTACAAGTGGCGTGCGACGAGGTGTGGCGGGGCATGCCGGCGCACGACCGGCGGGTCGATGTGGAAGATCTGGTCGAGTTCGCCGACGTGGATACCGTTCTCGGCCGGTACTTCGCGGGCCGAGTGGCCGAAATCGCCGGCCCGGGGAACTATATCGGAGAGCGAGCCATCCGCGAGTGGGTGGATACGAAACTCATTACCCAGGGCAACATGCGCGGCCAGGTCATGCGCCGTGCCGAGAACAGCGACGGGCTTTCCACGGCAGTCATCGAGAAGTTGGTGGACGCACGGCTGCTCCGTGCCGAGGAACGGGGCGGCGCCGTGTGGTTCGAACTGGCGCACGACCGGCTGGTGGAACCGGTCCGCAAGAACAACGCGGACTGGTGCCAGCGAAACCTATCGGACCTGGAGCGAAGGGCCGGCGCCTGGGACGCGCAAAAACGGAGTCCGGAGCTGCTGGCCACGGCGGCTTGCATGAAGGGATTGCGGGTGATCGCGGACCAGGAACCGGCGCGGGTCACGACGGTGGAGCGGGATTTTCTGGCCGCCTCCCAGGCACGAATAGACGTAGCGCGGCGTCACAAGCGAATCGTTCGGGCTGGGGTTGCCTCCACCGTCGCCTGCCTGTTGTTCGGTCTGGTTTTTCTCAACGATTCGGTCAATGAGATGAACAGGGCCAATTTCACCGCGGCGAAATTTCACAGCGTGGAGGCCGAACGCTATCTACGGCAGGGCATGCCGGAGCAGGCGTGGTTGCTGACGCTGAAAGCTCTGGCCGAAGCTTGGCCGGATTATGCCAGCGAAAAGCGCCTGTCCCTGCCCGGGACCTTCGGTCTGTTCCTGCGGCCTGAGGTCCGGCCCGGAGCGGCGGCCGGAACTCGGGTCCGGGGCCGGATACTGGAGCAGACCGGCGCCATGCATCGCCTCGTTTTCGCCGGCGTTTCGCAAAAAGACTGGCGCATCGATTTCATAGACGCGAAACAGACGAACAACGGATTCGAGTACGGCAAGGCAGCGGCGAAAATCTGGGAGTGGAAAGCTTCGTTCGGGCCGCTGACGGCGTTCGACTCGAAGAGTCCGGCGCCCTACTCGCCGAACTTTTCCGGGGAGCTGGTGTTTGCCGCTACGGAATCCGGCGATGCGCTGATGGGAGGAGAAAATCTGGTCCGGTTCCCGGGCGCGTGGGAGGCTCGAATTCCGGAGGGTGAGGTTGCGGCGCTGCAATGGTCGCGCCACGGCGTCGCGGTACTCAATACCGCCGGCCGCATCTTTCTGTTGGATCCAACGAATGGAAAGGCGCGGGACTGGAGCCTGACGATTCCGGCCGGCGGTCGCGCCCCGGTGAGTTTCGCGTTCTCGCCGCACAGGGAGGACCGCCTTGCGGTGGGTTTCGACGATGGCGTCACAATAGGCTACGAGTTCAAACCGGGCACGCGGGACGCGCTCCAGGAGTTCGTGCGGATCGACGGACACATGGGCCCCATCCGCCGCGTCGCTTTCATTAGCGGCGAACACCCGGATGTGGTGGCAACCGGGTCCGAATTCGGCCAAATTGAACTTCTCCGCTTGGAAGCCGGACACGAGGGCGTGTTGGCAAGCGCGCGCCTGCATGCGGCCTCCATCACCTCTCTGGGCGCATACAAACTGCGCGGCGACGAGTGGATGTGCTCCGCCAGCGCCGACGGGGAGGTGATCTGGGTACCGCTCGATTTCGCCGTGTTCGGGAAGCGCCTCGACCTGCTTTCGTTTACCAAGGCCGAATACGAAAAGCGGATCGAGATGGCGAAGGAGTTGTTGAAAGTAAGCGAGGAGAGCCTGCAATTCGTTGACGATAACGGCACGTTCACCCATAAAGGGTCGGCCGAGGAATTGGCCCAATCGCGCTCGAATCACTTCGGTATACGGCCCACCGTTCAATACGTCGAACTCGCCGCCAAGGAGTTGACGGGTACAGCCCGCGCGGAGGGAAACTGGCTGTATTTCTCGATTCCAGACGACAAGTACCAGTGGCGGGTACCTTCCCAACTGGGGCCGAACGGAGGCTGGGCCCAGTTGGGACACACAGGGGCCGGGTGGGTCGATCTTAGCTGGGTGAAAGCGAAGGAGGGAGGCGGCTATCGTCTGTCCGGTGGATGGATTGACGGCGCAAACGAAGAGAATTGGTACGTCCATAGCGAAGGAATGCGGAGCCCGCGGCCGCTCACTCGCACCGCCGCACAGAGCTACAAGTTCCAGTTTGACGCGGCCGGTCAATTGGACTTGTCGCCGTCGACGGGTCACCTGACCGCCGGCTTCGGAAAAGTAATCGGCGCCGTCCTCCGCTCTTCGATCCCGGCCCGGCCGTCGCTGTCCTTTGAGGGCCGGAAACTAACCGTCGTCGCGGAGTTTCCGTCGGCCAACTCCAACGCGATCGTCGCCGAGCCCGGCGAGATGGTCGAATTCCACGCTCGTTGGACGGTCACCAGCGATTCCGGCTCAGCCCCCGGGTGCGCCACCTGCCCGCGGCAATTCTACATTGGCCTGGGCGCCTCGGCGGAAAGCAAATGCCTGCTGTCGGCGGCAATGCCGCTCGACGGAAAGTTTCGCCGCACAGGCCTGCTTCGCGCGCAGGTACAGGCCCCCGCGCAGCCTGGGACCTATTTCATTACAATGGCGGCTACCCAAGCGGAGGCGTGCCGGCCGAATCCGGCGCTCCATACCAACGAACCCGTGCGGGCCGTGGCCGCTATTGTTGTGAGGTAAGCAATGTCCGCACCGCTCAATCCCTACGTCGGCGCAGTGCCACTTGGCAAGGAAAACCCGATCTTCGGCCGGGACCGGGAGATCCGGGAGCTGCAATATCTGCTGACGGCCGAGCGAGTTGTCCTGCTCTATTCCCCATCGGGCGCGGGCAAGAGTTCCCTGGTCCGCGCGAAGAACGGCGTGGCGAACCGGCTGCGCGAAAACTTCGACGTCTGGCCGGTCGCCCGCGTTCAGGATGAGCCGCCGGCCGGCGCGCGCAACCGCTACATCTGGAGCGCCGCGCGTTACTGGGAGAGCGAACTACCGGAAGCCCGGCGGCGGAGCGACGAAGCGCTGGGCCAGTTGTCCCTGCAAGAAATCGTCAAGAAGCGGCCGCGGCGAAAGGACGCGCCGGCCAGCACGCTGCTTATCTTCGATCAGTTCGAGGAACTGGTCCGGTTGAATCCGGTTGACCTCGACGCGAAGCGCGAGTTCTTCGAGGAACTCGGCGAGCTGCTCTCGGACCCTTCGATTTGGGCGCTGTTCGTGCTGCGCGAAGACTATCTGGCCGCCTTCGACCCGTATGCACGGTGCGTCCCCACGCATTTCCGCCACCGCTTCCGGCTGGACCTGCTGACCGTCGAGGCGGCGAAGCTCGCCATTGCGAAGCCGGCCGGCGGCGAGCGCCAATGGCATCCGGACGCCGTGGACAGGCTGGTCGACGAGCTATCGCAGGTTCGCGTTCAGCCGCTGGAGGGCGAGTCGTACAAGGTACCGGGCGCCTACGTGGAGCCGATGCACCTGCAGGTGGTCTGCCAGGAGATTTGGCGGACCATGCCCCCGGACGACAACATGGTCGACGTCAAGGACCTGGGCGATTTCGGCGACGTGGACAAGGTTCTGGGCCGCTACTACGAAAGCGCGATTGGCGAGGGCCGTCCATTTGCCGAAGCGCGCGCCATGCGGAACTGGATGGGGACGCGCCTGATCACGGCCGGTCAGGTGCGCGGGCAGGTCATGCGCCGGCCGAAGGAGAGCGACGGACTCCGCAACGATCTCATCGAGGAACTGGTTTCGATGCACCTGGTCCGGGCCGAGCAGCGGGGCGGTTCGGTATGGTTCGAGTTGGCGCACGACCGGCTAATCGAACCCGTGCTCGCGAACAACCGGCAATGGTTCGCCGCCAACCTGTCGGAGTTGGAACGCCGCGCCGAGCTGTGGGAGCAGAACGGCAAATCGCGGGACCTGCTGGCCAGCGGCCTGGCCTACTGGCGGATGAGGCAATGGAAGGGACGGAACCCGGAGCGTTGCGGACTGATGGAGACCGAGTTTCTGGCCGAGTCGTGGTCCAAGGTTACCGGTTCGTTCTGGCGCTGGGGGACTACGGCAGCGGCTGTGGTGGCGGCGCTTGTGGCCATGGTGGCCCGGCAGGAGGCAGTGGTCCTCAAGGATGAGGCCGTGCGCCTACGGGACGACGCCCAGGCAACAACGAAAGCGCTTGTAAGAAGTGAAGGCGACCTAAAGGCGACGTTCGGAGAGTTGAAAACGAAGTCCACTGATTTGGAGAAGAAGTCCGGCGAACTGAAGGGACAGCTCGAGAGGAACGAAGGGCTGTTGAGGGACCTCCGGGCGACGGCCCACAAGGAGCGGCTGGCCCGCGAGGAATCGCAAAAAGAGCTGGGCATGCGCGTGGCGGCCGAGAAACAAAGCGCGGA
>VFZO01000399.1 GCA_016871155.1 Acidobacteriota bacterium
ACGTTGTCGACCGAGTTGTAGGTCTTGCCGGTGAAGGTGTTGCGCTTGGCGGATTCGCGAACCTCGAAGCGTTCGGGGAGCAGGTCGACGCCCTCGTCGTCGCCACCGTCGTCCAGGTAGCTGGAGCGGGCGCCTTTGCGTTCAATAAGCGTGCCGGGCACCTCCTTGAGGAACCGCGATGGAAGCGTCGGCTCGGCCGGACCGCCCCCGAAGCGGCGGCGGAAGCGCGCCCAACTGAGCGTAAGCTTTTGCTCGGCGCGGGTCATGGCCACGTAACAGAGCCTGCGTTCCTCCTCCATCGCGTTCTCGTCGATCAGCGATCGCTGGTGCGGGAAAAGGCCCTCTTCCATGCCGGCGGCGAAGACGATCGGAAACTCCAGGCCTTTCGCGTTGTGGATGGTCAGCAGACTGATGCGGGCGCCCTCGTCGAGCGCATCGGAATCGGCGACCAGCGCGGCGTGGTCGAGAAAATCCGCGATGGATTCGCCTCGTTCGGCGCCCTCGGCGGCGGCGTTCAAGAGTTCCTCGATGTTGGCCAGGCGCGTTTCAGCATCTGGATTCGGATCACTCTTGAGCATCGCGCGATAGCCGGTTCGTTCCACGATCGTCTCTAGCGCCTGATGCACGTTGGACTCGGCGGCCGCCTCGCGAAGCCCGGTCATCAGATCGAGGAACACCTTTAGCGCCGACTCGGCTCGCGCGCCCAATTGGCGTTCCGCCATCATCTTTTCCAGGCCTCTTCGGAACGACAGTCCATTGGCGGCGGCGAACTGTTCGATTTGATCCAGCGTGGTCCGGCCGATACCGCGCGCCGGCGTATTGATGATGCGGAGCGTGGACACCGAGTCGTCCGGCGATTGGATCGCTTTCAGATAGGCTACGATATCCTTCACCTCGGCGCGCTGATAGAAGCTTAGACCGCCTACGACGATGTACGGCCGGCCATACCGGCGGAGCGCCTCTTCAATCTGACGGGATTGGAAGTTGGTTCGATAGAGAACTGCGACGCGCGTATGCGGATCCGCTCCCAGAGCCTTGTTGGCCTGGTCGGCGATGTAGAGCGCCTCGTTCTCGCCGTCGAGCGCCTCAAAGACGGTGACGCGTTCGCCGTCGCCGGACTCAGTCCACAGGGTCTTGCCTTTGCGTTGGGTGTTGTTGGCGACGACAGCGCCGGCGGCGGCGAGAATGTTTTTGGTCGAACGGTAGTTCTGTTCCAGGCGAATGACCTTGGCGTCCTGGTAGTCGTTCTCAAAATCGAGAATGTTGCGAATATCGGCGCCGCGCCAACTGTAGATCGATTGATCTTCGTCGCCGACCACGGCGACGTTGCGCTGCTTGCGGGTGAGCAAGCGCATTAACTCGTACTGCGTCCGATTCGTGTCCTGATACTCGTCGATCATGATGTAGCGGAGCCAGTCGTTGTACTTGTCGCGGGTCTCCTTGTCGTAGGTGAGAAGGCGAACGGTTTCGAGCAACAGGTCGTCGAAGTCAAGCGCGTTGGCCTCGTGGAGGCGGGCCTCATAGCGTTCAAAGATCACGGCAAGCCGGGACATCCGCGGGTCCGTGGTGTTCCTGTAAAAATCGGCCGGCGTCTCCTTGGCGGATTTGGCCTGGCTGATGCGGGAGAGCGCCGCGCGATACTGCATGAACTTCTCGTCGACGCCAAGCGCCTTGAAGATCTGTTTGATGATCGAGAGCTGATCGTCGTCGTCGTAGATGGTGAAGGTTGGCGTAAAGTTCGGCCGGATGTCAGCCAGCCGGGCGCCATCCCGGCGGAGGAAACGGACGCAGAAAGAGTGGAACGTCGAGAGGCGCGGCAGGCGGTTCGGATCCGATTCCTCAAGCAGCCGCCCAACGCGCTCTCGCATCTCGCCGGCGGCTTTGTTGGTGAACGTCACCGCGAGGATGGAAGACGGATAGACGCCGAGCTCCTTGATCATGTAGCCGATGCGGTGAGAGAGAACGCGAGTCTTACCGGAGCCGGCGCCGGCAAGGATGAGAAGCGGGCCTTCCGTGTGGACCACCGCTTCGCGTTGTTGGGGATTAAGTCCTGCTAGAAAATCCATTGCGAGGGGAATCCTCCAACGTAGCATGGCGCGCGCATTACAATGACAGTCTGCATGGGCATCTATGAAGAGTTGGGCGTGCGAACGCTCATCAACGCGAAGGGGCCTTCCACGCGGGTCTCCGGCGGGTATCTGGCCCCGGAGGTTCTGGCGGCGATGGCCGAGGCGGGCGGAGCCTGCGTCGATATGGCGGAACTGCAGGCGGCGGCGTCGGGCGCTATTGCCGCTGTTACCGGCGCGGAAGCGGGCATTGTGACTACGGGCGCGGCGGCGGGTCTGCTGCTGGGCACCGCGGCGTGCGTGGCCGGTCTGGATCCGCTGCGCATGTCGCGCCTTCCCGACACGCGCGGAATGAAGAACGAAGTTGTGATGGTGCGAAGCCAGCGAAACTTCTACGACCACGCGGTGCGGACGGCCGGCGTGCGGATTCGCGAGGTGGGATTGCCGGACCGCTTCGCGGGTGCGGGCGTGCGCGACGCCGAGGCGTGGGAGATTGCCGGCGCGATCTCCGAAAAGACAGCGGCGGTGGTCTTCGTCGCAGGCGCGGGGGCGCGGCCTGCCCTTGCCGATGTGGTGCGCGTCGCGCACGCGGCGAACGTGCCTGTGCTGGTGGACGCGGCCGCGCAACTGCCGCCGGCAGAGAATTTGCGCGCCTTCGTTTCGGCCGGAGCGGACCTGGTGGCGTTCAGCGGCGGCAAGGCGATTGGCGGGCCGCAGGGTTCGGGCATACTGGCCGGGCGGCGAGAGCTGATCATGTCCGCGGTGCTGCAGACGCTGGATCTCGACATCGAGTGGGAGCAGTGGCGGCCGCCCGTGACGCTGATCGACAAGGCGATGCTGACCGGCGTTCCGCAACACGGCATTGGCCGGGCGTGCAAGGCGGGCAAGGAGACTATAGTTGGATTGCTGGTAGCGCTGCGGCGATTCGTGGGCGAAGGCGACGAGAACCGGCGGCTGCGCTGGCATTGGCTGGTGCAACGGTTGTCGGAACGCGTGGGCGGCGAAATCGTCGGCGGGCGCGTGCCGAAGCTGGTACTGCCTGTCACGCATTGCGGAGCGATGGAGCTGTGTGTGGCGCTGCAAGAGGGCGAGCCGGCCGTGCAGGTGGATCCTTCGCGCGCGGAACACGGTGAAATTGTGATTAATCCGATGTGCTTGCGCGAGGCCGATATCGAACCGCTGGCGGCGAGGCTGAAAGAGTTAGGGCTATGAGATGGCTGCTGGCCGCGGTTGTGGCGGTTGCGCAGAACTGGCCACAGGCGGCCGGACCAAATGGCACGTGGGCGGTTCAGGGGCCGGCGCCGGTGGACCGGTGGTCCGTGGCGGCACACCAGAACATCATGTGGAAGACGCCGCTGCCGAACGGCGGGCAGAGCGGAATCGCGGTGTGGGGCGGGCGCCTCTACTTGACAACCTTCGCCGAAGGCGAAAAAACATTCAGTTCAAAAGTTGTTGGACATGCCGTCGACGCCAAGACCGGCAGGATACTGTGGAGCGTACCGCTAGACGGCGTGGAGCCGAGCCCCATGTTGTATGCGTTCTCCGACTCTACGACACCGTCGCCGGTTACCGACGGCAAGCGAGTATGGTTCTTCAACGCGAGCGGCGCCATGGGCTGTTGGACGGCCGATGGAAAGCTCGTTTGGAAACGCAGCTATCGTCCGTGGGGCAAACCGTTTCCGTTCAACAAGCAGCACGAGCCGATGCTGATCGACGGGACGATTCTAAACGTGGAGCCGCTGGACGGCGGGGCGAAACCGGGCTGGAACTACCTGCGTGCGATCGACGCGGCGACCGGCAAGACGAAGTGGATCGCCGAGGACGCCACCACGACCTACAACACTGCGCGGGCCGGACGCGGCCCGGACGGGAAGTGGGCGGTGCTGCATGGGCGGGGCGGATGGCATGACGTGCCGGAAACTCCCGTCGGGCTGAGTCTGGCGCGTGCACGGGACGGCAAGAATCACTGGCGGTTTGTGGCCGGTGATGGCGTGACGCAGGCGCCGGATTGGCAGGCACTCTACGTGATGCACTTCGATGAACGCTACGCCTACTGGTTTGGTTTCGTTCCGGAGGAGCGGCACCTGGTGCTGGACGTGAAGACGGGCAAGCCCCTGCGCGAGCAGTCTTTGATTCGCGGCGTCGACTACCGGCGCTGGGAGGACGGCGCCTACAAGCTTTACGCGAACGTCAATCTTCGCGAGCTGCGCACGATGCCGACGGCGTATCCTCTGGCCGCCGGCGAGGTGATGCGCGTGCTGCCGTCGTGGCATACCAACATTGTGGCCAGTGGCTACCACTACTTCCTGACAACGGCCGGACACCGGCGGCTGCGCAAGGGCAGGGCAGGCCCTGCCTACTGTGTGGGGCGCGTGGCGATTGAGACGGGGAAGGTGGAGTACCTGGAACTGCCGGTGGCGCCGGGCGTATATGGGAGGCCGGTGAAGACGCGGACGCTGAACGCGGCGGGTGTGGATGTGGCGGCCGAGGAGCGTTCCCGCACGGACGGCTACGAGATCGCAGCGTTCTTCGGCACTCCGATCGCGGTGAACAAGCGGCTGTACTTTACGAACATGCTCGGCGTGACCTATGTGATCGACTCGACGGCGAAGGTGCTGGACGCTTCGGCGATTTTGGGCGTGAACGATTTGGGGCCCACCGGCGAGACGTGGAGCCTGAATTCGATGGCCTACGCAAACGGTGTGCTGTACCATCGCAGCGCGCGGGAACTGGTTGCGATTCGATGAGACGGCGCGCGCTGCTGGGGATTCCGGGGGCGCTCCACGCCCAGTATGAAGAGAGCAAGGGCGAGGTCCCGTGGGTGCCTACGCCGGACGAAGTGACCGGCGCGGCGATGCGATTGGCCGGGTGCGGCCCCCGCGACGTGGTGTACGACCTGGGCAGCGGAGACGGGCGCGTGCTCGTCTACACCGCGAAGCACTTCGGCGCGCGGTGCGTGGGCGTGGAGATTGAAGGACATCGTGTGGCGGAGGCGCGGGCGGCGGCGCGCGCGGCGGGATTGGCCTCCAAGATTCGCTTCGTCGAG
>VFZO01000400.1 GCA_016871155.1 Acidobacteriota bacterium
CAATCTGCGCGGGTTGGAGGCGGGGGCCGGTTCGCAGGTCACGCGCGCCAACGACATCTACCATCCGGCGCAGGATGCGTCACTCACATGGCGCGACATGGACTGGCTGCGCAACAACACAAGACTGCCTGTAATCGCAAAAGGAATTCTGACGCCCGGCGACGCAGTCAATGCCCTGCAAGCCGGCCTGCAGGGCATCACCGTCTCTAACCACGGCGCGCGTTCGCTCGACACCGTGCCGGCGACCGCCGAGGTGCTGGAAGGCATCGCGGACCGGCTGGAAGGGCGGTTGCCGATTCTTGTCGACGGCGGCATCCGGCGGGGTACCGACGTGTTAAAGGCGCTGGCGCTGGGCGCGTCGGCTGTCCTGATTGGACGGCCCTATGTGTTTGCGCTCGCCGCCGCCGGTGCGGCCGGGCTGGAGCGCGTCATTGAAATTCTCACGATGGAGTTGCGGATGGCGATGGCGCTGGCAGGCCGGCCAACGCTGGCTTCCATTGACCGGTCCCTAATCTGGAAAGGCCCGCCGTACCGCTAGTCCGGTTCGCGCTCCCAGACCAGCACGCCCTTCGACGTTGGATAGTCCACAGAAAGCGTCAGGAACTTTCCATCGAATTTGTAGCTGCGGATCAGGTCCGTGCCGACCCAATTGGGATTCAAGGCCGACTTCACATGGTGGATCACGACGCCTTTCGCCTCATCGACATCGAAGAGGCCGTTATAGGCCACGAACCCGTTCATAACGGCCCGCATCTCGGTTTCCGAAGCGTTGCGCCAGGACCCCGCGCTGGCGCCGACGGGCACGTTGGCCGGTTTCGGACGGTCCGGATTCATCAGCAGCGCGGACATCCGGCCGGCGCGGTCGTACGTAATCCGGCCCACGGAGTTCGGTCCATAGGGATGCTCGACGCGCCCGTCCTTGAATTCGTTGGTGAATCTCACCAGCTTATAGACTCCGTAGAATTTCTCTTTCACACCGGACGCTCCTTGTTGCGCGGCAGGCCGCGCCAGAACGTTGCGCGGGTCGCTGTCGGGCGACACGGCCACGTCCACGTAGTTCAACATCATCTCGTCCCAGCTCTGGTCACCCCAGCGCACGATCCGTTTCGGATCCGGATTGTCGGGATTGTTCGGGGAGTTATCGTACCAGGCGGTGCAATCGATTCGCGAACCCTCTTTCAGCGGCACCGGCTCGGCCAATTCGTAGGCGTGCTGCCAGCGGAAATCGTATTTGGGCACACGAAGCAATGTCTCGCGCCGCCCGGCGGGATCAACGACATCCACTTGAAATGCCTTGCCGCGAAGGTGCATGTGGGGAATCAGCCGCTGAATGGTCGCTTCCCGCGCGATCCGTGCGGCCGAGGAGACTTGGTGATTCGGATCTCCAGCCGGGATGGCAAATCCGCGGTTCGAAATCGGCAACGTGGCCACCCGCTGACGCGGTTTCTCCTTTGCGAAGATCAGGCCGATCTTAGTCTGGTCGAACGTTTCTTTACCATTCGGGGTGTAGTGGAGTTGGAAAACAATGTCCGAACCCGCCGGAATGAGCCGGGCCTGGCCGGGGCTTAGCGCGGCGGGCGGGCGGCCCGGAGTATAGCTGAGCAAGAATTCCGGTAAATCGGCAAGGGGCTGCGTTGTAATTCCAGCGTTTGGTTCGCGAGTGACCGGCACCCCGGGCTTAGCTTCCACCAGCCACTTGGAACCGGGTTCGCGGACCAAGGCGATGACATGGTGCACTACGTTCCGATTGCCGGGACGAATCTCAACGGCGGCGATCCAGCGATCCTCGGCGAAGTTCGTTGGCACCACAATGTACTGGTAGTCGACAACTCCGCTGGCAGGCACTCGATACGGCTGTTCCATCGTGAGAACGACATCGGGCTTGCCGATGTTCCAACCGTCGACGAACGGGATTGGCTTCGGCGCCGTGCGCGGGTCGCCTTCAACCGCGCCACCGTCGGCCCAGGAGACGAGCGTCGAAATTTCGGCCGGCGTCAGGCGCGGATCGTTGCGAAACGCATGCCCTTCGCCGGACCAGGGCGGCATCCGCTTGGAAAGGACCGCTTCGCGAATCGCCTTCGCAAACGGCCGCGTGGCGGAGTAGGTAAGAAACGACATGGGCGCAGCTTCACCGGGACGGTGGCACCCTTGGCACCGCGCCTGCAAGACGGGGAGCGCGTCCTTGTGAAAGGTCACCTCGCCAGGCAATAGCGCCGAAGCGGTCATTAGCAGGGCCAATCGAAACATACCCACCAATCTACACCCGTGGCGCTACCCTTTAACAACGATGTTGACGAGTTTGTCCGGAACCACGATGATCTTCGCGACGGACTTGCCCTCCAGGAACGGCTGCATCTTCTCGTCGGCCAGCGCGATTCGTTCCAGTTCCTCTCGCGCCGTGCCAAAAGGCACGGTCAGTTTTGAGCGCAGCTTACCGTTCACTTGGAGCACAACTTCGGCGCCATCCTCACGGGCCAACTCCGGGTCATAGACAGGCCAAGGCTGCTTGAAGACCGGACCGGTGCGTCCCATCAACTCCCACAACTCTTCGCATACGAATGGCGTAAATGGTGCCAGCAGAAGTACGATCTTCTCGAGCACTTCGCGCAGCGTGGCGCCGCACAGCGCGGCTTCGCAGGCGTACAACTCGTTCACCAACTCCATGAAGGCGGCGATGGAGGTGTTGAAATGCCACCTGTTCTCGAAGTCCGTGGTGATCTTCTGAATGGTTTGGTGCAGTTTGCGCAGAACCTTGCGGTCCGCTTCGCCGGGCTCGCCAGAGGCGTCCAGACGGTCGATATTACGCGTGACGAAGCGGAAGACGCGTCCAATGAAGCGGTACGCGCCCATCGCGCCATCGGTGGTCCAGTCCAGGTCGCGCTCCGGCGGCGCGGCGAACAGTTCGAATAGGCGGCCGGTATCGGCGCCGAACTCGTCCATCATCGCGTCTGCGCTCACCACGTTGCCTTTGGACTTGCTCATCTTCGCGCCGTCCTTGATCACCATGCCCTGGGTGAACAGGCGGGCGGCGGGCTCATCGTTCGTGATGATGCCGATATCGCGCATCATCTTGGTCCAGAAGCGCGAGTAGATCAGGTGCAGGATCGCGTGCTCCACGCCGCCGATGTACTGATCGATCGGGAACCAATACGCGATCTTCGCCGAGTCAAACGGCGCCGAGGAGTTCTTGGAGTCGCAATAGCGGTAGAAGTACCAACTGGAGTCGACGAACGTGTCCATCGTGTCGGTTTCCCGCTTGGCCGGCGCGCCGCATTTCGGACACGGCGTGTTCACAAACCCGGCCGCCGCCGCCAAAGGAGACTGGCCGGAACCGGTGAAGGCAACGCCGCCGGGCAGCAGCACCGGCAATTCGGAGTCCGGCACCGGCACAACGCCACAAGCCGTGCAATGCACCATGGGAATCGGCGTGCCCCAATAGCGCTGGCGCGAAATACCCCAATCCTTGATGCGGAACGTAATGGCCGCTTCGCCAAAGCCTTTGGCCGCGGCGTGCGCCGACATTCGCTGCCGCGCCTCGGCGCTGGCCAGGCCGCTCCACTCGCCCGAGTTTTCGACGACGCCGTAGTCTCCGAACGCCTCCGTGGCCACGGCCGGCAGTTCGCCGTCCACGGGCCGGACGACCGGCCGAATGGGAATGCCGTACTTCGTGCAAAACTCAAAGTCGCGTTCGTCGTGCGCGGGCACAGCCATGATCGCGCCGGTGCCGTAGCCGGTTAGCACGAAGTTGCCAACCCACACGGGTACCTTTTCGCCATTGTAAGGATTCACCGCATACAGGCCGGTGAATAGCCCGGTCTTGTCGACGTCGCCCGGACCCTGCTGGGCACGGGCGTCGATCATCGCCTTCACTTGCGCGGCCCGTTCCCCGTGCACGTAACGTTTCACCAACTCATGTTCCGGCGCGAGGATCACACAGGTAGCGCCGAAGATCGTGTCGACGCGAGTGGTGAAAACGCGCACCTTTTCGCCGGTTTCGGCAAGCGTGAAGTCGACCTCGGTGCCTTCACTCCGGCCAATCCAGTTGGTCTGCATGGCTAGGACGCGCTCCGGCCACCCGCCCTCCAGATTTTGAATATCTTGCAGCAGTTCGCCGGCATACGCGGTGATCTTTACGAACCATTGCGTCAATTCCTTCTGTTCCACCGGCGTGTCTTCGTGACGCCAGCAACAACCGTTCACTACCTGCTCATTCGCCAGTACGGTGGCACACAGCGGGCACCAGTTCAGCAGGGCCTGCTTGCGGTAGGCCAGACCCTTTTCGAACATGCGAATGAAAAACCACTGGTTCCACTTGTAGTATTCGGGTTCACAGGTGGAGACTTCCCGGTCCCAATCGTAGGAGAAACCCATGCGGCGGTGCTGCCGCTTCATCTGCTCGATGTTGTAGTTGGTCCACTCGCGCGGGTGCCGGTTGTTCTTGATCGCCGCGTTTTCGGCGGGCAAACCGAACGCGTCCCAGCCCATGGGATGCAAGACGTTGAAACCGCGCATCCACTTATAACGTGCCAGCGCGTCGCCGATCGAATAGTTCCGGATATGCCCTATGTGCAGCGCGCCGGAGGGATACGGGAGCATCTCAAGCACGTAGTATTTAGGCTTCGAGGAGTTCTCCTCGGGCGCGAACAGCTTGCCGTCGGCGGCCCAACGCTCGCTCCATTTCGTCTCAATCAGCTTGTGGTCGTATGTTTGTTCCGGCATGTCAGCGAATCAGGCTCCAGAGCGCATCCACATTGCGTTTATCGTCGCCTTGGTTGTCAATCGGCGTCTCTAAAACGAACGCCTTGTCCCGCAACAAGCGGGCGTTTAGGATGCGGCGGAACCCCTCCACTCCAATATATCCTTCGCCGATATTGGCATGCCGGTCCAGGTGCGACGCCAGGGCACCTTTCGAGTCGTTGGCATGGATCACCGGAACGTTTTCAATTCCTAGCGTTTTATCTACACGCATGTTTCTGTTTGTTTCCGGCGCGGCTGGTGAAAGCGAAAGCATGCGACACTCGATCAGGATCCTTCTGCATGTCCAGCCCGATACATGTCTTGCTGGTCGAAGACGACTCACGCATTTCCGCC
>VFZO01000401.1 GCA_016871155.1 Acidobacteriota bacterium
CGCCTCCACCCAAACCCTGAGCGTCTTCACCGAATCGCAATCCCTGATGATCTTCTTCACCGTCGCCGCCCTCTGCGGACTCGGCCTCGCCACAGCGAACTACTGGGCCCTTACCCAAACCCTCATGCCCGGCGCGCTCCCCGTCGCCATCCAAAACACCGCCGCCAACCTCGCTGGCTTCGTCGCCCCCTGGCTCACAGGCTGGCTTATCAAACAAACCGGCAGCTTCGACACCCCCATCAAAGTCGTCGGCGTCTGGCTCGTCCTCGGCATCGCCGCCTACGTCTTCCTGGTCAAACGCGAAAATGGACCAGACTCCAGAAACCACGTTCACTGGGCGTCTTTGTACTACTAGGGTGGGCTTCAGCCCGCGCGGGACTCTCGGAACGGGCAAAGTGCCCGGCCGTGAGTTCCTGGGACAAGAAGCGCGCCCCGCGCGTTGGCGCTGTAGTCCCGCCCTTCCGCCCCTGTACAAACGGTGTGCCGTGACTTTTCACTCACTCAGCCCGCCAATGAACAACAAGTCCGACAGTGAAAGCCCCGTCCTTCTCGCGGATGGTAGTCACATTCCATCCGTGAGTCACAGTCTACTCATCGAGCGCCACCTCCGCGAACCGGGCAATCAACTTACTTCCCGTCCGCTTTGTCACCGGCCCAAGCTGGTCCCCGTAACTATACAGCTCCTTCACCGCCGCCTTCCCAGGCAGCAACGTAAATCCACTCGTCCTCGCCATCACGGTCACGCCCGCGCGCCCCACACCCGCCAGTACATGCCCGTAAGCCGCCCGTGCATGG
The DNA here is from genome assembly GCA_016871155.1 of Acidobacteriota bacterium. Lineage (GTDB taxonomy): Bacteria > Acidobacteriota > Terriglobia > Bryobacterales > Bryobacteraceae. The sequence continues at coordinate 796 of VFZO01000401.1, forward strand.
CCGGCCGTCCAGGCACCTCAGAAATCACAAGAGAAAAGCATGTTTTGTGCACGTTGCGCGCCGTGACCGCAGCCGCAATGGTATGAATACCAGTAAGCCGCCTATGCTCCACATCGTCCTCCTCGGCCGCCTCGCCTCCTGGTGCCAGCCCGCACTCGCCCGCCGCCTCCGCACCCCGCACTCGCTCACCTCGATTCCAGACCTCGCCCGCCTCGAAGACTTCACCGCCGAGCTCGCCCGCGCCCACGTCCTCGTCGGCTGGCCCCTCACCGACGCGCTGGTAGCCCGCGCCCCGCACCTCCGCCTCGCGCAAGCTTCCGGCGCCGGCATCGACGGCCTCACCCTCTCGTCGCTCCCAGCCCAAGTCCGTGTCGCCAACACCTTCCATCACGAAGCCGCCATGGCCGAATACGCGCTCATGGCCATGCTCACCCTCACGCGCCGGCCGCACCTCTGCGACGCGCAACTCCGCCAAGGCAATTGGGACGGCAGTTGCATCTGGGGCGAAACGCCCACGCTCCGCGAACTCCGCGGTCAAACCGCGCTCCTCATCGGCACCGGCCACATCGCCCGCGAAATCGCCCTCCGCGCCCGCGCCTTCGGCGTCCGCACCATCGCCGTCTCGCGCCAACCCGCACACTCCGCAGCCGAGCCCTTCGACGAAATCATCCCCTACGCCGCTTGGCACGACCGTCTCCCGACTACGGACTTCCTGATCCCCTGCTGCCCGCTCACGCCCGATACCGACGGCCTCATCAACACCGCCGTATATACGCGCCTCCCCCGCACCGCCATCGTCATCAACATCGCCCGCGGCCGCGTCTTTGACGAGCAGGCCACCTTCGACGCGCTCCACACCAACCGCATCGCCGGTGCCGCGCTCGACACCTGGTATCGATATCCCGCCACGCCCGGCGAATCCTGCCACCCCTCGCGGCTCCCGTTCCACACGCTCCCCAACGTGCTCCTCTCTCCGCACAACTCCGCGTGGACGCTCCCCACCATCACTGGCCGCGTCGAAGACATCGCCTACAACATCGACGCACTCGCCGAGGGTCTCCCGCTTCGCAATCTCCTGAGATAGACTGATCGATTCATGTCCAAGTCGCACTCTCTTTTCATCGCCTTCGCGCTGGCCGCTTTCGCCGCCACCGATAGAGTCAAGCTCCCTGCGCCGTATCACACGCCCTCGGCCTCGAACGCCGCCAAGGTCGTGCCGCAACCCGCGGGCAAGCAGTTGCAGGTTCCCGCCGGTTTCACCGTCGAAGAGTTCGCCTCGGGCGACTTCCAGAAGCCGCGCATGATGCTCGAACTCACCACTGGCACCGTGCTCGTGTCAGACTCGGTTGCCAACGGCACCGTCTGGGCCATCGCGCCCGACAAGTCGAAGAAGAAACTGCTCACCGGGCTCGACCGCCCCTTCGGCATGGCGCTCCACCAGGGCTATCTCTACGTCGCCGAGGCCGTCGCCATCAAGCGCTATAAGTTCGACGAATCGAACCTCGGCCTCGGCGCCGACGAAAAAATCGTGCCGCTCGAAGGCTACGGCAAAGGCCACTGGTCGCGCTCCCTCGCCTTCGACAAGAAGGGCAAGCTGTACGTCTCCATGGGCTCGGCCTCCAACGTCGATCCGGGCGACCCAGCCGACCGCGCCGCCATCAACACCTACAACCCCGACGGCTCCGGCCACTCGGTGATGGCCACCGGCCTCCGTAACCCCGTCAGCATCAAGTTCCATCCGCGGTCCGGCAAACTCTGGACCACCGTGCAGGAGCGCGATGGCCTCGGCGACGATCTTGTGCCCGACTTCTTCACCGAAATCCAGCCCGGCGCGTTCTACGGCTGGCCCTACGCCTACATCGGCCCCAACGAAGAGCCCCGCCGCAAAGGCGAAGCGCCGGAAAAAGTGAAGTCGGCCCGCGAGCCCGATGTGCTCCTCGGCGCGCACGTCTCGGCCATGGATTTCATTTTTTACACTGGCAAGAGCTTCCCCGCCAAGTACCGCAATGGCGCGTTTATCGCCTATCGCGGATCGTCGAACCGCTCCAAGCGCACCGGCTATTCCATCATGTTTGTCCCGTTCAAGAAGGGCCGTCCGGCCGGCTCGCTGGAGCCGTTTCTCACCGGCTTCATGATCGGTGAAGACGCGCGCGAAGTATGGGGCCGCCCCGTCGGCTTGCTGGAACGCCGCGACGGCAGCATCCTGCTCTCAGAAGACGGCAACAATAAAATCTGGAAGATCAGCCACAAGTGGTAGCCGGCTCGATGATCGCGCTCATGGAGCCTTGGCTGCGCTCCATGCGCGGGTCCGCGCCGTAGGCATGAATCTGATCGCGCCCAAATTCGGCGGCCTGCAAATCGCAAGTCAGCACAATGGTGCGGCCGTCATTGTCCACTTCCACGGCGTGGCGGAACGCCTTTTCCGTTGACTTCAGGAAGAGCTTCGACAGCATTTCAATCACGTACTCATACGTGTGGTCATCGTCGTCAAGCAAGACAACGTTGTACAGCGGGGTGAGGTGGTCATCCGATCCCGTGCCGGTTCCTTCGTGGATCTCGACATCGGGCGGCGTCAGCGTTGAAGACATCGTAGCGTGTGAAAGACTCTCCGTGCATGGTAGCGCATTGCCGAGTGCTACAATCAGCGATCCATGCTCAACGGCATCGTCATCACCGGCGCGGGCCTTGCCTGCGCCGCCGGTCTCTCTCCGCAACAGGCTCGCGAAAACATCGAGCGCGGCTTCGTCACCCGCAATGGCCTTCCGCCCGCTTTCGAACTCACCGGCCTCCGCGCGCCCAAGAATCAGAAGTTCCTCACCGCCGGCGGTCGCCTGCTCCTGTGGTCCGGCCTCCGCGCGCTCGAGCAATCCGGCTGGACGCCCAATAGCGTCGCGCCCGAACGTATCGCCGTTTTTGTCGGGGCAGGGCAGACCGGCCTCGACCCCCACCTTGTCTTCCCCGGCTTCGCGGCCTCTGCAACTCCCGACGGCGAGCCAGGCTGGGCGCCCCTAGGCGGTCCCGTTGCCCGCACCATGGACGTCTACTTCCCGCTCCGTACTTTGTCCAACTCCCCGCTTGCCTTGCTTGCCATGGAAATCGGCGCCCGCGGACCATCCAACAACTACGTCCAATCTTCCTCCGCCGGCATGAATGCACTCCAAGCCGCCGCCGACTCGCTGCAATCCAACGAGTGCGACCTCGCCCTCTGCGGAGCCTGGGACGATCTCACCGCCGCCGCCGACATCCTCAACTACCGCCGCGCCGGTATCACCGAAGTCCTAGGCATGGCCGCCGCCGTCGTAGTCCTTCAACGTTCATCTTCCGGTTCGATGCCAGCGCCTCTTTCGCCGTCCATCTTCACCCCCGCCACCGGCCAAATCGGAGCCGCAACCTCCGTCGTAGGGCGAGTTTTAGCTTCCGCGTCCGTGTAGGGCGGGCTCTAGCGGAACGCGGGCCTGTCGGCCCGTCATGGAAACCTGGAAACCCGTACACTCGGCGTCCGTGTAGGGCAGGCTTCAGCCCGCCACTTCCGCTCGTGTACGATCGCTGAAAAAACGGGATTTGTCCGTTGGGTTCCTGGAGAGCTTCGTCGTCCTCTCACAGCGGAAAGCGCCGACGGCGTTGAGTATGAATCGGTAGTGCAAGCCGAGCTGATTAATCCTCGCCTGATTACCAGCGATCAACCCTGTGATCAAGCCGAAGTTCGGATTGCCGCACCCGCCGATCGGCGAACCGAAGTTTGCGCGATTCACGAAATTCAAGCTCTCCCAGTGGAACTGAAGTTTGTGACCTTCCCAAGGTATGGAGAAGTCCTTGAGCACCGAAAGGTCGCCGATCACCGCGCCGGGTCCGGTGGCCAGCGGGCGGCCCAGCGTGCCGAAAGTCAGCGCCGGCGGCGCAACGAAGATCTCGCGTTGGAAGTAGGGCTGGCGCAGGACATTGGCGCGCCAGTTGGCATTCTGCGCATATGGGGCAGTCGCGTTCGAGCGCACCGCCGCAGCGCTCGGGAAGATGGCCGCCGCGTTGTTTTCCTGAATGGTGAACGGCACGCCGCTGCGCAACTCAAGAATCAGTCCTGTGCTCCAGCCGCCGGCGATCGCATTGAGCACGCCGTTCGAGATGTTGATCCGCTTGCCCTTGCCTACGGGCACTTCCCAAACGGTATTACCAATAAATCGGTGGCCCACATGATTGGCGGACAGTCCACGATCGGCCTGGCGATTGTAGTAGTTCGCAATCGACGGGCTGCTGCCGATTTCGTTGCGCGAGTTGATGTCGTCGATCAGTTTCGACCAG
>VFZO01000402.1 GCA_016871155.1 Acidobacteriota bacterium
TAGTCGCTCGTTGCCGTGTCCGTCAAGGAGGCCGCAACCAGAAGCGCGTTTACGCTGGTGGGGCCGCCAATCGCCACCGTTCGCGAGCCGGTGCCGCTGGTATTGCTCTGCATGGCACCGGCGAACCCGAGTCCACCCAGCGTCGCGACGCTCGCGCCGTTCAGGAGTGTTGTGGAGTTCGAAGTGTTCCCAAGCCACATCGTCATGTCGGAGTCGCCGGTCACGTAGGTATTTACGAAGAGCGACGCAGGGTCCACCGCGCGGTCGAACTGAAACAACATTAGGTCAAATCCGCCGGAGTTGTCCACTGTGTGGGCGCTGTTTGGGCATCCGCTCGCCATTTCTGCGTCGTTGCAGACACCCATCCCGGGGCTCCAACGGCCCGTCGAGGCGTTCTGAAACAGGGAGTTGGCTGTTGGCAGGTGCCAGGACGTCACCGTGAGGGTGACGCCGCTCTGGGTCAGGCTCCAGGCCTGGCCATCGTTTAGCAGTGTGCCGGATCCAAAAGTCCAGGTAACGGGTGTGCTGGCGGCTGTCATCGCCGCGAAGAAGATTGTCGTAATTGATTTCATTTTTTTGTCTCGCACGCTCAGAATAGGTGCCGGTACTGGATGGCGAAAGCTCTCATTCGATATAGAACCCGGTTCCGGCTATTCCTGACCTTCGAGCGAGAATAGTCCGCTTGCCTGTTGGGGCAGTAGCATCGACGATGTTTCCGCTGGTCTTCCTTGATGCCGAGGTGAACCAGGCAGAGTTGTGCCCCGCGGCACGAGGATCTCGATCTTGACTGTGCGGCTGTGTAACCGAGGCTCGACAGCCCCTGTTAAATCCCTGAAAGGGTTTGCCCGCTCGCGGAATCTTGAAAGCAGGAGACTCTTATGAAACTGTTTTCGTTCACTCTCTTCACTACACTTGTGCTTGCCGCCAATCCCATCCAGCGCGGCACGGACTGGCTGCTTGCCAACCAAGGATCCGACGGCGGATGGGGCCAGGATGGAGGCGCGTCGTCCCACATTCGCCAGGGCCGGCACATGGAGACCAACGGCGCCGATGCCGCCAACACCGCCGTCGCCACGCTTGCCCTGTATCGCGCAAATCGAGACCCGCGCGCCGTCCGGCGGGGCGTCGAGTTTATTCTCGGCCACGTCGAAAAGGCCAAGGATGAGGGCCTCGCCATCACCTCCATCGAAGGCACGCAAATCCAGCACAAACTGGGGCCCTTTATCGATACGTTTCTCACGTCCTTGTTGCTGTCGGAGATCGAGGGCAAGCTTCCGGACGCGCAACTGAACAGGCGGGTCCGGGCCGCGCTTGAGAAGTGCGTTCGGAAGATCGAGGCCTCGCAGTTGCGCGATGGAAGCTGGAACCACTCCGGAGGCTGGGCGCCGATCCTCGGTACGTCCATGGCCTCTCGCAGCCTCTACCAGGCCCGTGATAAGGGCATTCGCGTGGATGAGGCAAGACTCGACAGCGCCGCGAAGTATGCCGCCGGCAACGCTCGCCAGCTTGGCGCGAACCCCACCGCATCCACCGCCGCCGGCGCGGGCGTGGCGCTCTATGACCGCGCGCAGATACTCGAACAGTTGAGCCGGACCGAAAAAGACCGCCAAGTCAACAAAAAGGCGATCGCCCGCATGACCGCCGATCTCGAACGTCCCGAAGTTGTCAACGGCTTCGGCTCCATGGGTGGCGAGGAGTTCTTCTCCTATCTGAACATCAGCGACAGCCTGCGCCGCGCGGGCGGCGAGCCTTGGCGCAAGTGGCGCAGCGAGATCAACACCAAGCTGACGAAGCTTCAAAACGCGGATGGCACCTGGGCCGGCCATCACTGCATCACGGGCCGCGTCGCCGTCACCGCCGCCGCACTTCTCACCCTGGACGCCGCGAAATGACACGCCGCGATCTGCTAGCCGGACTGCTGACGGCGCGGCAACGTTCGGCCGGAGCGTTTCTGTTGCAAGACCAGCACCCCGACGGTGCTTGGCGCAGTGCGGTCTACGGCCTGCTGAGCGGCGGGTACTCGTTGACCGGACTGGTCTGCAACAGTCTGCTCGACGCCGGGCACCGGAACGACAGGGCACTGCGCTACCTGTTGCACAATACCTACGACGATGCCGATTATCCCTGTTATGCGATAGCCCTGGCGCTGCGGGCCATCGCGCGAACGTACGGCGCGGGCCATCCGCGGGCGCGGCAGCTTGTGGCAGAACTCTACCGCCAACAACTTGGCACTCGCAACGGATGGTCGAAAGACCATCCGGCGTTCGGCGCGTGGGGCATTGGCGGGCCGATCCGCCGGCCGCCATTTCCCGGGCACGTCGATCTCTCGATGACCCGCTATGCCGTGGAGGCGCTCGCCGCCGCAGGGGAGCCGCCCAACTCCGAGGCTCGCGTTTTCATCGAGCGCTGTCAGAACCCGGACGGCGGCTTCCTGTTCTCGACGGTGGTTACGGACGCCAACAAGGCTGGCGAGGGTAAGAGCTATCACACCGCGACGGCGGACGGCGTCCTGGCGCTGCGAGCCACCGGTGGAGACGCCTCCCGCGCCGGGCGTTGGCTTGCGGAAAACCCCGGCCACGGCTTCGATAGTCCCGCGCGCCGCCGCTACGAGCGCGGCCTCCGCTTCTATTTCGCCGCCGCCACGCGGGACCCATCGCATCTGCCGCCCCAGCGTCCAGACGGCGGTTGGGCGAACGACGAATCGCTCGTTAAGGAAGACGACCCGCTCATCGCTACCGCTTTTGCCCTGACGGCGCTGAGTTGAGTTTTCGAGGATGGTGGCCTGCGTTCTGGCCACGGCATGCGGCACTCCGCGCCATGGTGCAGGACGCCTTGCATCGTGCGATGTCCGACGCGCCCAACACCGGAGTGGTCAACACTGTGTTCGGCACGGCCAACTCGACAATCTGGAGCGAACGGCGCAAGGCCGCCGTAACCGCCAAGCTCGTCTGGAAATACGTTGGAAACATGGGGATGCTACTCTGTCCCCATGTCTCGCATTGCTGCAATTCTGTTGACCCTCGGCTTCGCCTGCCACGCGCAATCCACGTTTGGCGTCGTACTCGGTGAGGTGAAGGACGCCTCCGGCGGCGTCGTCGCCGGGGCGAAAATCCGGCTCACCAACACCGCGGAGAATATCGTCCGCGAAGGTGTCAGCGCCGCCAACGGCGCTTACGAGTTTCAGAATGTGAAGGCCGGTCCTTACTCCGTATCCGTCACCGCCGCGGGGTTCCGCACCTTCAGCGCCGCGGGCCTGCAGTTGGATGCCCGCCAAACATTGCGCGTCGACGCGAGCCTTCAACTTGGCGAAGTGACGCAGGTTGTCGAGGTCACGTCGACGGCCGGCATCATCGCAACCGACAATCCCGCCATCTCCTCCACGCTGACTCCGGAAAAGGTTCTCAATCTTCCCTCCAACGTTCGCGGCTCCGGCTCCACCAGCCCCTATGCGCTCATTCAGACGCTGCCCGGCGTTCAGTCCGACAACGGGGGCGGTTATTCCATTCAGGGCGGCCTGCCCGCACAGTCCGAGACTACCGTCGATGGAGTCGCCATTACGCAATTGACCGGCAACAGCGCCAATCGTAATCAGTTCCTCTCTGTCGAATCGATCAGCGAAATTCGTGTCCAGGGTGTCGGCAACACCGCGGAGTTCGGTCAGCCCGGCGACATCACCGTGACTTCCAAGAGCGGTACCAACGAGTATCACGGCGCCGCTTTCTGGTATCACCAGAACCGGGCGCTGGACGCGCGCAGCTTTGGCCAGACCGTGCTGCCGGGGAAAATCGGCAATACCTTTGGGGCCACCATCGGCGGGCCGGTTGTGCTGCCGAAACTTTACAACGGCAAGAACCGGACGTTTTTTTACTTCACCTGGGAATCCCTTCGGTTTCCCCGGCAGGGTACTGTGCAGAACACCGTTCCCACCAACTTCGTGCGCAATGGAGATTTCAGCCGCGAGGGCGTCAACATCCGCGACCCGTTTACAGGCATACCGTTTCCGGGGAACGTGATTCCGGGTTCGCGCATCAACGCCGTGGCTCGCGCCGTGCTGCCCAACTATCCGGAGATCAACTTCGGCCCCACCGACCGCCGCACGAATTCCAACTACCGCAACAACGTTGCAACCGACGTCAACTCCGACCAATACGAGACCCGTATCGATCACACGTTTTCCAGCAGGCACTCGGTCTACGGCCGCTACAACACGAAACGCAACCCCGCACGCGGCGCAAACAACCTGCTGCTGCCCAGCGATACGATCGCCAACAAGTACCACCAGGGAATCGTGTCCTGGAACTGGACGCTGCGTCCTACGCTGCTCAATGAATTCCGCTTCGGAGTGGTGAAATCCGATGAACGGACCGTGTTTAACTTCGACGGCCGGGCGTTTACCAACAGCCTCAACCTCCGGGATATCCAGAAGGACATCTTCTTTAACGGCCTCCCTAGCTTTGGCATCACCAACTACACCGGCTTCTCAAAGGGCCGGCCCGGATTCGGAGTTTCACAGAACCTGCAGTTCATCGATAACCTCACCTGGATTCGTGGCCGCCACACGATCAAAACAGGTGTGGATATCCGCCGGTTGATCGGCCAGTCCGCGCTCGGTTTCACGACCGGCAACAACTACGGGGATTTCAGCTTCTCCGGCAACTTGGCCGGTGAGCCGTTCGCCGACTTCTTGCTCGGCACGCCCGTCTCCAGCGCCATCGCGATCGTGTCCCGCGACAACGACGGCCGCGCGTACCACTACAAGACCTACATTCAGGACACGTGGCGCATTTCACAGAAGCTGACCATGGACATTGGCGTTCGATATGAACTTCACCCGGGTTACGCCGACGCCGGGCTCAACATCGGCAACTTCGACCGCGGCGTCCCCGTCACCGGGCGCGTGATCATCATGTCCGATCCAAAAGCCAAGGACTTCCTGGCGCCCGGTGCTCTGACGTCGATCAACGCCTGCCCCGGCACTGCGATCAATGACGTACCGTGCACGCCGATCATGACCGCGAAGGAGGCCGGCCTGCCGGAGGCGCTGCGCAGAACCTACAGAACGCAGTTTTTGCCCCGGCTCGGCT
>VFZO01000403.1 GCA_016871155.1 Acidobacteriota bacterium
GTAGCAGTATATTGGATACGCGAGCTGTTTCAATCCACGCTGCCCGCGCGGGCAGCGACGCAGAGTGTCCAAATTTGGACATTCACTCTACTTGTTTCAATCCACGCTGCCCGCGCGGGCAGCGACACTGTTGACGGGTAAGCCGCCGTCCGCTCAAGCGTTTCAATCCACGCTGCCCGCGCGGGCAGCGACTAGCCAGCACGGTCCATTAGTACTCCCCAGCGAGGTTTCAATCCACGCTGCCCGCGCGGGCAGCGACACATCTTCTCGACTTGGGCTACAAAAGTGCCGCCCGTTTCAATCCACGCTGCCCGCGCGGGCAGCGACGCGAGAATAGTATCCGATAGGAAAGAACCTACGCGTTTCAATCCACGCTGCGTGGCCACCACCCGGCAAGGCTCACCGTCTGAAATCTTGCGTTTCACTGTGTCCAGAGTCTTCGCTCGATGGTGTGCGCACATTCGCGCCGACAAATGCACGCAATCCGGCCCCACCAATTCCGCGAGCCGCTGCGCATCGTCGCGGCGATGAACGATAGCCAGGACTTGCCGATGCTGTCTGATCTGCTCGGCCAGAGACTCCCAGGTAACGGGGGGCGCGTCCTCCGGCATAAGCACTTCGCAGCGGTCCGCCACAACCGCGAACTCTTGCTTCGAGGAGACTTCCCGGGTGTTTGCCAGGATTGTCGGCTGCGTGGCCGTGCAGAGAAGCGCGGAAACGCCATAGTAGCTGGTCAATTCGCTCAGCACATACTTGACCGGTGTCAGGAGATGGACAGGGAGGGTCTGCACCTCGTCGAAAATCACAACGCTCTTCGCGATCCGGTGGAGCTTGCGGCAACGTGACGGCCGGTTCGCGTAGAGGCTCTCGAAGAACTGAACGTTCGTGGTCACCACCACGGGGGCATCCCAATTGTCCGACACCAGCCGGTTCAACGGAGTCTCTTTGTCGGGATCGACATTTGAATGGTGCTCCAGGACAGCTTCGTCGCCGAGGATCTCGCGGTAAGCTCTCGCTGTCTGCTCAATGATGGTGGTAAACGGAATCACCATGATGACTCGATGCAATCCGTGTTTGATCGCGTGATCCAAGGCGAACGCGAGGGACGACAGAGTCTTTCCACCCCCCGTCGGCACGGTGAGCGTAAATGCCCCGGGAGCCAGTGCGGCCGACGCCCTACAGGCGGCGAGCACACGGGCTCGCATCTGGTTCATGGGCGTCGGCAACGCCTCCGCCGATTTTCTGTCCAGGGCAAGATCGAGTCTCCGCTTGAGCTCCGTAAGACATGGCTGCGGTCCCAGGTCGCGGTGCCCCTTGTAGAATCGCTCCGTGTCCAAAAAATCGGCATCGACGAGCGCGGAAAAGAGAAAGCGTGTCCAAAGCCCGGTTTGCGCCTGATTGGCGAGCCAATTCGGAACGGCGGGGATCTCCTGTTCTTCCATCCGCTTCGGTAACCCATCGCGCCGTGTTTCTCCGAGAAGATGACGCTTCTCGAGGAGGCGAGCGCGAAGGTCGTCGAAGTTCAACATCCCGCCATGATGTCCGGCAATCGCAAATGACAGGGGAATCGCCCGCTTCAATTGCGCAATCCGCGAGCCGACGGAGGAATGATCGACTCTGGCGTCAGTATGCGCTTCGTGATCCTTGTCAATTCGCAGTTGAAACGCTCTTTGAAACTTCCCGAGGTCATGCCAGAGCCCTGCGAGGTAGGCCCAATCTCCCGAATGGAACGCCTCGGCAAAAGCGCGCGCGAGGGTAGCTGTCGCCTCCAAATGTTCTTCAAGTCCGTGCCATTCCGCCTGAGGGCGACCCGGGAGACTGTGGGCGTAGTGGCGCTGGAGCATGACCAAGTGCTCGTTAGTTTACTACGCCGAGAGGAAGAGTGACTCGTCGCAAACGATTGATTCTATGGTTAGACCCATCTGGAAGATCCATTGCGACGGGATTGCAAGTCTGGTGAACGCCAAATCACGCCGAAGTGTGGGTATTCTAGGCTGAGGATTCCACCGAATAAAGGGAATATGAGCGAAATACTTCTGGCTTCTCTGCTCCTCGCTACTACAATCGTGCTGGTGCTTCAGATCGTGCTTCTGCGCCGCCCCGTTGCCAGCCCTCCTGACTTCTCCGAAATGTACTCCCGAACGGAGAGCGTCCTTCAGTCCATCCAGAATGTGGAACGCGGCAGCAGAGACGAGTTCTCACGTCTAAGGCAGGAGATCGCCGGCCAGCAGCAGGCGTTCAAGCTGGAGGTCGCCGGGGCGCTCAACACGCTCAATCTAAGCCTCGAGCAGAAAATCGAACTATTGCGCTATGGAGTAGTCGATTCGGGTGGGCAGTTGCAGACGCAGGTGGGCCAGGAGATGGAGCGGCTGCGTTCGGGGTTGAGCCATACCGCCCAGCAGTCCCGGGAAGAGATTGCTGGCGGGCTCAAGGTTATCAGCGAAACCCAGCAGACTCGGTTGGACGAGATTCGGGCGACGGTAGAGACGCGGCTGAAAGAGATGACCGCAGACAACGAGCGGCGATTGGAGCAGATGCGGCAGACGGTGGAGGAGAAGCTGCAAGGGACCCTCGAAACCCGATTAGGAGAGTCATTCAAGCAGGTGAGCGAGCGGCTGGAGGCGGTCCACAAAGGACTGGGTGAGATGCAGGCGCTGGCCTCAGGCGTCGGGAACCTGCAACGCACCTTAACCAATGTGAAGACCCGTGGGACATGGGGCGAGGTGCAACTGGGCAACCTTCTGCAGGAACTCCTGGCGCCCGAACAATTCGAAAAGAACGTCGCGACGACGGGTACGCTGGAGCGAGTGGAGTTCGCAATTAAGCTGCCGGGACAACAGGAGGGCGAAACGTGTTGGCTGCCGGTCGATTCGAAGTTCCCCGTTGCCGACTATGAGCGGATTGTTGACGCATCTGAGGCTGGAGATGGAGTCGCGGTGGCCGTGGCCTGCAAGTCATTGGAGAGAACGCTGCGCCTTTACGGGAAGACCGTCAGTGAGAAGTATGTGCTCGCTCCGCGAACCACGGATTTCGCGATTCTCTTTCTCCCGACCGAAGGCATTTATGCGGAGGTCCTGCGTATTCCAGGGCTGACAGCAGAGCTACAGCGGGAGTATCGAATCATCCTTGCAGGGCCGACCACGTTCGCCGCACTTCTGAACAGCCTGAGAATGGGATTCCAGACGCTGGCGATTCAGCATAGGTCGAGCGAGATTCTGAAGACCCTTAGCAACGTCAAAACCCATTTTGCGAAGTATGCAGGGGTACTGGCCAAGGTCAAGAAGAAGCTTCAGGAAGCGAGCAATTCCGTGGACACCGCGGAGCGACAGACGTCGGCGCTGCAACGGAGCCTCGTAGCGGTTGAGTCTGGCCGGCAGGCGGAGCATCAGACCGAACTGTCGCTCTTCGAGGATGCTGAGTCGCTGACAAGTGAGACAGCGTAAGGACGAGGAGCTGTGCTCGAAGAAACAAATACCGCGGAAGCAATCGGAGCTCCCTCCGTCTTTCAGAGCTCCCTGCCTCTTGAGGCCAAACTGGAGAGAGCGCGCGAGGAGTTGCTCGATCTCTCCGCGCGGAACAGGCTCCTGAACATGCCGCGTTCGGCTCGGACCGTCAGGACGATCGAAGTCATCGATGAAAAGTCGACCGAAGTATTCCGCCTTCTCGTCCGGGAGAACCGGGTGTTCACATTTGTAGCTGGGCGGGCCGCGTCGTCCGCTGCTGCGGATAAGGAGGAAGACTCGGAAGAAGTTCAGGAACTGGTACAACCTGAGGATGAGAGTGTCGACGATCGAGGTGTTCTGACTCGCCACGCGGACACTAAGCTTCAAACGCGGCTCACTTCCGCGGGCCTCCAGAAGAGGTTGCTGGATCTTTACACGGATGCCCGCACCTTGGAAGAAGAACAGGGCGTCAATATCCTGTTTCTGACATTGGGATCGCTGAAATGGATCGATCCACCGTCCGCAGTTTGACGCGCCGAATCTGACGCCAACCTCGGGCGCGTTAGGCAGGATCACACGGCAGACGAATTTTGCGCGGGCGACGCGTGGGCAGCAGGAAGGCGTTCGACAGGACATAGAGCAGGTCGTGAATGGATTGCATGTCTTAAGCGGCCCTCCGGCTGCTGCGGAAGCGATGAAAGAGAAAGCTGAGCAGGATGAGCGAGGCCGTGAGCGCCAGCGGCAACAACGTGGCGGCCCAATCGATGGGCTGCTCGGCGATGCCGGATTGCGTATCGGAGGATTGCTGGATGGGAATCAGCAACACCGCCGAAAGGTTGGCGGCTGCGGCAAACTGCAGCGCCGTGTCAACCTCAGCGCGTCCGCGCCACACCATCGCGCCGAGGAACACCGCGGCAATCCGCACCGTTCCCACGGCAAGGCCGGCGCTCCAACCCTCAAAGTAGCCGGTGCGCGTGAGCGCGAGCCAAACCAGCGCGCCACCGGCAAACAGCGCCATGGGCGGCGGAAACAATCGGGCCCAACGCAGGGCCGGCTCGGGTTGCTCACGGCGGCGCAAAAGGGTGAAGATCGCCCACAACACCAGATGAACGGCCACCGCCGGCTCCCAGAACCATGGACTGCGCAGCAACGCGTGGGCCTGATTGCGCGGCACGGACTCAGCGGCCCAGCCCAGCACGGTGAAGACAATCCACTGGCAGGCGGCCCAGACGGTCCATTGCTTCGTGCGCGTCGCCACCGGCGCGGCCGCCAGCAGGAGAACTTCACGCACGAAGTACACCAGCAGACCCGCGCCCACCAGTAGTAACCAGTCCACCGTCTTTACAAGGTAGGGCCGGGCGTGGCGAAAACCGAGGACTTCCGCGTGAACGGACGGCTTTCCAGGCGAGTGAACTGGAACATCCGATGAACGGCACTAGGGCGGCGGCTCCTCTACGTGGCGTGCCAGCAGTTCCCATTCGATGGCCATGCGGGCGGCCGGAATCGAAGTGCGGTGCCAGGACGCGAGCGTGCGCGGGCGGTAGCCGGGTCCACAGGCAGCTTCCACCCACCGTTCGTACGCCGCAATCCAGCGGATCAGAGCCCGCAACAGCCGGC
>VFZO01000404.1 GCA_016871155.1 Acidobacteriota bacterium
GCGCGGTCAATCCGGGGACCCCGGCGGGCGGGGCCGTCACCACTGGAGCGGCGGGGGCCGGTTCTTCAGGCATGGTGGCTGGCTTGGCCGGGGCTGCTGCCGCTGGTTCCTCGCCCAAGTCGGGCGGAAGACCGATTTTCACCACCGCGTCCGATCCGGCGGCGATGCCGCGCGTGTTCAACTCAGAAATATCCGGAACTCGCACGATGTGCGGTACCACAGCAATCAGCAACTCGCCCTGGCTCTTCTCGGTGCTCTCGCCGGAAAAAAGGCGCTTTACCCAGGGGATATTGGCCAGACCGGGTGTGCCGGAGACGCTGCGGGTGTCTTGATCTTGCGTTAGTCCCCCCAGCAAGCTCACTTCGCCTGTCCGCAGCCGGATGTCCTGTGTGAACTTGCGCTGGCCGATCACGGGCTGCGACAAGCCGCCGACGTCGATCCGGTCTCGAATGTTGGTAATATCCACTTCCACCTTCATCGAAACTTCATCCACGCCATGCACTTGGGGGGTGATGTCGACGTTCACGCCCACGTCGGCAAACTGGAACTGCGTACTCACCAGGGGAGAAACGCCCACTGCGCCTACACCAGGCTGAAAACTGCCTGTTGCGTAGGGATATCGGTCGCCAATCTTCAAGCTTGACTTTAAGCCATGCAGGCCGCGGATCTGAGGTGTCTGCAGTACGCGCGTGCCACGGTCCGACATGAGCGCCTTGAGCATCGCATTGGGCACGGCCATGGCAAAATCATCAAGCCGGATAACGCCGAGCCGAGATATCCGTACGGGCCCGGTGGTGGTAGAAGTTGTGTCGGTGGTGCTGCCAGTCCCGGTGGACGTGCCGGAGGATCCAGACGAAGTCCCAGTTGACCCCAATGCCAGCCCCGCCCGGGGGATAAAGCTGATAGGGAGGTTCAACCCGTTCACGCCGCCCGATAGAAACGTCGCCGCCAGATCGCGCGTACGCGCCCGGTTAGCCTCCATGACGATGACGTCGATTACCACCTCGCCCTTCGGCTTGTCGAGGTCGAGCAGGAGCTTTTCGGCCAGTATCACGCGGTCAATCTCGCCCCGCACAATAATGATGTTCTGCGCGTTCACGGTAAACACGCGCCGGATATCGGTAACGGCGCGCAGAATCGTGGCCACTTCCTGCAGTTCCTGCGGCGTGGTGAGGTTCCTCAAATAGAACGTCTTCACCATCATGTCTTCGTGATCGCGCCGTTTGGTGACGTTGTCGTTGGTAATGAAAATGGTGTTCGGAGAGATCGGCTTCCAGAACGTCTTGGTGAGTGTGCTGAGGTACTCAAGCGCCTGATCAAGCGTGGTGTTCGACAAGTCCACCGAATAGTTGGCCTGCTGTGGTTTCTGATACTCCGGGTCCCACACCACGTTTACGCCAGCATACTTCGCAACTGTTTCGAAAAGCACCTTTACGCTCTGGTTGTTCAGCTTCAGCGTGTCGATGCGCCGGTTCAGCGGCTTCAGAACAGGAGGAGGCAGCAGCGCGGCCAAGCGCGCATCCACTTCAGCGGCGGCGGGAACGGCGGACCGGGTTTTCTTGCCCTCGGCCTTCGCCTTCTTGTCCTCGATCATCGCCATCGTACGCTTCAACTCCGCCACCGCGATGGCCGACGAGGGATCCACGGCAAACGCCCGCTGGAACTCGGCGGCGGCTTCGTCGAGTTGACCCGCTTCACGCAGCTTGAAGCCCTTTTCCACGCGCGCTTGTCCGGCTTGGAACCGGGCGCGCCGGGCCGACATCTGGTAGGCCGCGTCGTTGGGATCCTCGGCAATCGCCTGCTCAAACAGCTCAAGCGCCTTCTCGTAATCCCGTTTGGCCTCGGCCACTTTTCCGTCTTTGAGGAGTTTTTCACCCTTCCGGGTGCGCGCCTCCCCCGGCCCGGCGCCTAATGCCAAAAGCACGGCCAGCGCAGCTATGTATTTCAGAACAAGCATGTTATCGCTCAACCGAGGCGGGCTTGTGATACGATAGAGTCATTACTGAAGGCTGCGTCCCCACAACTAGTTGACGCACCAACGGTTAGAAGCGTTGAGGTCATTTCTTGGCGGGGCAGAAACAGCAGTCGAAAAACGGGAGCGGTGCAGGCGGCGAGTCGCAATTCAAGATCCTCGCCGACAACCGGCAGGCCCGTTTCAACTATGAATTGCTTGACCGGTATGAAGCCGGCCTTGTCCTGACCGGTACAGAAGTGAAGGCCGCGCGCACCGGGCGAATCAATCTCCAGGATGCCTTCGCCGAGGTGGAAAACGGCGAGGCGTGGCTGATCAATGCTCACTTCAGCCCGTACACGCATGGTAACCGCTACAACCATGAGCCGGTGCGCAAGCGCAAAATGCTGCTGCACCGCGGCGAGATCGACAAGATCTACTGCAAGACGCGCGACAAGGGCTTCACGCTCGTGCCCACCAGGGTGTTCCTCAAAGATGGCCTGGTGAAGTGCGAATTGGCGCTGGCACGCGGCAAGAAGCATCACGATAAGCGAGAATCGGAAAAGAAACGCGAGCAGGAGGCCGAGGCGCGGGCCGCGGTGGGCCGCCGCGCCAAGGGGTCATAATCATCATGGAAGTTACGTTGCTCCGCCAATCGGCCTTGACGGCCGACGCGGATGTATTGATTGTGCTCGCCGCTGAAGATGGCGCCGCGCCTCCGAAGCTAGGCGCCGGCGGAACTGATGCGCTAATCGCCCGGCTCTTCGCCTCCGGCGAGTTCACGGGCGGGGCGGGGGAGCACGCCCTGATCCACGCGCCGGCCGGAGTCGCCTCACCGCGGCTTTTGCTGGTTGGCTACGGCAAGCCAGCCGAGCTTTCGGCCGACGCCGTCCGCAAGGCTGCGGGCGTGGCCGTGCGCCAGATTCGTTCGAAGGCTGTGCGCCGCGCCGCCTGCGTCGTGCCCGCGCCCGCGAGCGATGCGTTCCTCGCCGCTGCGGTTGAAGGCGCGATCCTGGGCGACTACGAGCCCGACTTCTTGAAGTCCGTCGACAGCAGCCGCGACAAACGTCTCGATTCCTTCTCCGCCATCGCCCCGTCAAACTCTACCGGCTCGGCTGAGGCGGCGGTTGCGCGCGGCGTCATCGTAGCCGAATCGCAGAACTTCGCCCGCGACTTGGGCAATGAACCCGCCAACGTTCTGAATCCTACCGAACTTGCCAACCGCGCCAGGTTGATGGCAAACCAGGAAGGGTTGGAAATCGAAATGGTCGAGCAAGACCGCTTGGTCCAGTTGGGCATGGGATCTCTCCTCGGGGTGGCCAAGGGTAGTGCACACCCCCCGGTACTCGTGATTGTACGGTACCGTCCGGCGGAAGAATATCGGGCAAAAACCTCTCAGGCGTCTCACTTAGGTCTGGTGGGCAAAGGCGTCACGTTCGATTCGGGCGGCATCTCCATCAAGCCCGCCGATGGCATGGAGAAGATGAAGTACGACATGTGCGGCGCGGCCGCCGTGCTGGGGGCCATGCGCGCGATTGCACGGTTGAAGCCGCCGATCCCGGTGACGGCGCTGGTGCCGGCCGTGGAGAACATGACGGGCGCCGCGGCGCAGCGGCCCGGCGATATCGTGAAGTCGCTTTCGGGCAAGACGATCGAGGTGTTGAACACCGACGCCGAAGGCCGCCTGATTCTGAACGACGCGATCACCTACGCGCAGCGCCTGGGCTGCACGCACTTGGTGGATGCGGCCACGCTCACCGGCGCGATCGTGGTGGCGCTCGGGCACATCTATACGGGTGCGTTCACGAACGACCAGCCAATGATGGACCGGTTGCTCGCCTCTGCGCGTGCGACGGGCGAGAAGATGTGGCAAATGCCCCTCGACGACGAGTACAAGGAATTGTTGAAGAACGCCTACGCGGACCTGTCGAATATCGGCGGACGCTGGGGCGGCGCGATCTCCGCGGCCTACTTCCTCAAGGAGTTCGCGGATCCGACGCCGTGGGTGCACCTCGACATCGCAGGCACCGCGTGGCTCGATGAGGCGAAGCCGCACTTGGCGAAGGGGCCGACGGGTGTGGGCGTGCGGACGTTTGTGGATTTGGCGCTGCGTTGGGAGTCTTCGCGTGGACCTGCATGAACAAGCCGACGCAGTGTGTGACGAGCGCACATTACTCGAGTTCATCGCCGCGCTGATTGCCGACCGCGAAGACGAGATCGAGAAAGACGCGTTTACGCCGCCCGATCCGTATGGCCCCGGTGCGAACGGTTGCCAGAACGGTTGCATCGAGACTTTTCGAAGCGCCGCAAGCGCCTGGGCCAACTCTACGAACTTCGAGCAGTCGCAGGGCTTGGCTGGAAATCCGTGGCGTCAATTTGAGGCATTTCTTTATTGCGGGGAGATCTACGAGTGAATGAAGCATCTTCGGGGCGAATCCCGAGTGCTACGCTGGAATCATGACGATGAGCAACCGGATCACCATTGAGCCGGGCAAGCGCTCTGGGCAGCCCTGTGTGCGCGGCCTGCGGATCACCGTCTGGGACATCCTGAGTTGGCTGGCCGCCGGGATGAGCGAACAGGAAATCCTGGACGATTATCCGGAACTGCAGGCAGACGACTTTCGCGCCGTCTTCGAGTTCGCTGCACAGATGGGCAAGCGCGTCGCTTTGTGAAGATCCTGTTGGATGAGAATCTGTCGCTGAAATTGGCCGCCAGACTGGCGGCGCTGTTCCCCGGCATCACGGATGTCGCACTGGCTGGACTCGAAACCACCCCGGATCAGGAAATCTGGGAGTTCGCCGGACGGCAAGGTTTTCTGCTCGTCACGGCTGACGCGGACTTCTGTCAGTTTGCCGCGACGTTGGGACCACCGCCGAAAGTGATTTGGCTTCGGCGCTGGCGGCACCCTACCCGAGATGCCGAAGCGGTGCTCCGGCGCAATGCGGTGAGGATCACGGAATTCGCGCCGGACCCTGGCTGTTAGCGATCATGTAAAAACGTATTGTTTTGATCTTCGGGCCGACCGGAGATGACGGGGCAGCGGCGGAAAGGGGTCGACCCAGATACTGTGATGCCCGCACCGGGCGCAGCGGCA
>VFZO01000405.1 GCA_016871155.1 Acidobacteriota bacterium
CCCTATTACCGCGAACTCGGCTTGGAACACCCTCCGGAGCCGGTTTGCAAGCCGGTCTACGACTTCGAAGAGCAGGCCCAGGCCGTCATCGAAGCGAGGCCCGCGGTCTTCAGCTTCGTCTTCGGGGTTCCCTCGCCGGAAATCGTGAAAGCGTGCAAACAACGTGGAATCGTCACCCTCGGCGCAGCCACCACGCTGGCGGAGGCGCTCGCGTTGGAGCAGGGAGGCGTGGATATGATCGTCGCCTCCGGATTCGAGGCCGGCGGCCATCGGCCGTCGTTCCTCGAGCCCGCCGAAGCTTCGCTGCACGGCACTCTGGCGCTGGTGCCGCAAGCCGCCAGTGCCGTTCGGGTCCCCGTGATCGCGGCCGGTGGAATCGCCGATGCGCGAGGAGTCGCCGCCGCGCTGCACCTGGGCGCGCAAGCGGTGCAGGTGGGCACCGCGTTCCTCGCCTGCGAAGAATCCGGCGCGCCGGAACTGCACAAGAAGCTTTTGTTTGAGCCGGCCGCCGCGCGCACGGTGTTGACACGCGCCTTCACGGGCCGTCTCGCTCGTGGGATTCGAAATCGCCTGCATGACGAACTCACCGGCTTTGCGGAGGTGCTCCCCTATCCAGCTCAGGGCTGGGCCTTGGGCGCCCTGCGCGATGCGGCCCTGGCCCAAGGGAACGCCGGACTTGTCCCTCTGTGGTGTGGTCAGTCGGCCCGGCTATTGAGACATCGGCGCGCCGCCGAGCTGCTGCCGGCTCTTGTTTCGGCGTTGTAAGCCACTGCGGTACAATCCGGGCACCATGAGACCCTTGTGTTTCGCCGCCGTGGCCGGCCTGTTCGCGCAGTCGAACCCCACAATCACCGGTACGGTCATCAAGTCCGGTTCAAACTGCTGGAACGGAAATTTGTTCTGGTTCCATCGGAATCCGGTCCTCAGCGAGCGGCGATTCAACCGGTCTATCGCTCCGCCCGTTCGCCGATCGGCACTGAGCCTGGCCGGCGCCCGGTCCGCCGATTGTGCCGGAGGGTCCCGAGAGAACCTCATCGCGGCGAGCCACAACCAGAGCCTCGGGAAGCTGCTGCTGGACAATAACAGCGCCGGGTGCATGCTACAACTTCCCTTGAAGGTCTATTGGTAACCGGAATGATCGCCTCCGTGCTGCTACTCGCCCTGCAGGTGAACCCGGTAGACCGGGCGCTGAACTACTTGGTGGGAGAGGTGGCGAAATGGCGGCCGGCCAACGGCTGTTTTTCCTGTCATAACAATGGTGACGGCGCCCGGGCGCTGGCGGCGGCCGGCCGCATCGACGCGCCGACACTCGAGTGGTTGCGAACCCCGGCTCTGTGGGACTCGAACCGCAGCGACCCCGCGGTTTCCGATAAGAAGTTGGCCCGAATCCAGTTTGGAAACGCGCTCCTCGCGGTGGATCCGGCGAATCGGGAGGCGATCTGCGTGGCATCGGGGCTGATTGTCCGCGATCAGAGCGCGGAGGGCTCGTTCCCGGTTGACGAGGGTTCGCCAGTGACGTACGGAACTCCGTTGGCGACTTATTTCGCTTCCCGTGTGCTGCGAGCGTGCGGCAGTCATGCCGCCGAAGCCGAAAAGTCCGAGCGGTTCGTCCGCGCCGTCCGGCCCGCCAATGTTGCCGATGCAGCGGCGCGCCTGTTGCTGGATCCAGCCGACGCGGTGGTGCGGCAGTACCTGCTGGCGGCCCAAACTTCGGACGGAGGCTGGGGCCAGTATCCGAAAACGCCAGCCGAACCCTTCGACACCGCCCTGGCGATGCTTGCGCTGCGGAAGGGTCCCGAGGTGGAACGGGGCCGGGCCGCTCTTTTGCGGATGCAGGAAGAGAACGGCGGCTGGCCGCCGACTACCCGGCCGCCGGGCGCACAAAGCTACGCCCAGCACGTGTCGACGACCGCCTGGGCGGTGCTAGCGCTACTGGGCCCAAAGTGACGGAGGGTCCCAACTAGCCCGTAACCGCGGGCAATTTGGCCTCATTCCAGGCGCGCCAGCCGCCGGCCAGCGACTCGACATTCGTATAGCCCATTTTTTGCAGGGCGTCGGCCGCCAAAGCGGACCGGTAGCCGCCGCCGCAATAAAGAATGAGATGCGCCCCATGATCGGGTACCCGGGTTTCGATGTCCCGCTCGATAACGCCCTTGCCCAGGTGCACGGCGCCTTCGGCGTGGCCGGCCGCCCATTCGGACTCTTCGCGGACGTCAATCAGAATGTGCGGAGCGCCGGAATCTCTCAATGCGGCATATGCGTCCGTCGTCGTTTCGCGAACGCGCGATTTGGCGTCTTCGACGATGGCGAGAAAGCCCGGTGTGTGATGCGGGGGCATGAGGGACTCCTTAAGCGTTGGATTTTTCGCGGCGGATGCGAGCGCCGAGGCCGGCGAGTTTTTCCTGCATGCGTTCGTACCCGCGATCCATATGATAGACCCGGTCGACGATCGTTTCGCCGGAAGCCACCAGACCGGCGAGCACGAGCGAGGCGCTGGCTCGCAAGTCCGACGCCATCACGTGCGCTCCGCTCAGCCGGCGCGGACCGGCCACGATGGCCTGCCTGCCTTCGATCCGGATACTCGCGCCCATACGGGCCAATTCAGGGGCGTGCATGAACCGGTTTTCGAAAATTCTCTCGGTAACGATCGCGATGCCTTCGGCCTGCGTCATCAGCGCCATATACTGTGCCTGCAGGTCGGTGGCGAAGCCGGGATGCTCCTCGGTGGTGGCGTCGATGCTCCGAAGCGCCGCTCCGGCGCGAACCCGCAGAACGCTCTTCTCTGGTTCGGTGATCTCGACCCCCGCTTGCCGGAGTTTGACGATCAGCGATTGGAAATGCTCTGGCTCACAACCGGTCACCAGAACGTCGCCGCGCGTAATTGCAGCGGCAATAACAAAGGTGCCGGCCTCAATGCGGTCCGGAATGATCTCGTGCTCGGCGCCGTGCAACTTCTCGACGCCCTGGATGTGGATGCTGGACGTTCCCGCTCCGGTGATTCGAGCGCCCATTTTGGTCAGCAGATTTGCCAGATCCACGACTTCAGGCTCTCGCGCGGCGTTCTCCACGATGGTCTCGCCCCGGGCCAGAACGGCGGCCATCATGAGGTCCTCGGTGCCTGTAACCGTGATTCGGTCGAAATGAACAGTGGCGCCTCGAAGGCCGTCCGGGGCGCTGGCCTCGATGTCTCCATGCGATTGCAGGATTCTGGCGCCGAGTTGCTCCAGCCCGGCGGTATGCAGATTGATGGGCCGCGCGCCGATCGCGCAACCGCCTGGCATGGAGACCTTGGCGGAGCCGAACCGGCCCGCCAACGGGCCTAGAACAAGGCTGGACGCACGCATGGTCTTCACAATTTCGTACGGTGCTTCAGGACGGCTGATATTCGCGGCGTGAACCCGGACCGTGTTCGTACCTTCCTCAGTGACGGCCGCCCCCATATAGGCCAGCAGTTTCTGCATGGTGCGGATGTCGACAACGCGGGGGATCCGGTGGAGGACGACAGGCTCGTCCGTTAGCAGACAGGCGGCGAGCACCGGCAAGGCGGAGTTTTTGGCGCCGCTGATCGCGACTTGGCCTTTGAGTGCCAGGCCGCCGTCAATGACAAATTTATCCATTCTTCTCTTTTCCTATGACGCCGGCTAGAACGCCGCCCGCCTCTTCCAGGCGGCGCCGCGCCCCCTCGCAGTCAATCCCGAGCCGGGCCATCACCACGGCCCGCTTCACGTCACCGCCTGCGAGATCGAAGTAAGTGTCGGCCTCCGGGCGGGGCAGATGCGCGATCTCGGCGACAATGCGGCGAGCGCGGTCGCGAAGTTTTTCGTTCTTCGGCTGAACGTTCACCATCAAGTTGCCATACGTCATTCCTATACGGATCATCAGCCCCGTTGAGAGCATGTTCAAGACCAGTTTGGTGGCGGTGCCGGCCTTCATGCGAGTGGAGCCGGTAATCACCTCGGGTCCGACGGGCAGTTCGATCGGGAACTCCGAAGCGGCGGCGAGGGGGCTTTGGGATGTGCAGACGATAGAACCGGTGCAAGCCCCCATGGCGCGGGCTTTCTCAATCGCTCCAATCACATACGGGGTCCGGCCGCTGGCGGCAATTCCGACCAAAATGTCGGAGGGTCCGAAGCCGCGGCCCAGCAGGTCGGCGGCGCCTGAAGCGGGATCGTCCTCGGATGCCTCCGTGGCGCGGCTTAGGGCGGACTCGCCGCCAGCCATAATGCCTTGGACCAATTCCGGAGAAACGCCAAAGGTCGGAGGACATTCGGAGGCATCCAGAACACCCAGCCGGCCGCTGGTTCCGGCGCCAATGTAAAACAGGCGCCCGCCGGCCCGGACCCGGGCAACGATGGCGTCCAGCGCCGAGGCGATTGACGGGATAGCCGACTGAACGGCGTTCAGGACGGCAGAGTCCTGCCTGTTTATGATCTGCAGCAGCTCGGCGGTGGACGCCTGATCGATGGCTGCAGAAGCTCGATTGCGCCGCTCGGTCTCCAAACTGGCAAGCTCAGAGTTCAATTCCAGTTCTTCCTTTTCTTATAGGATACGAAGACCTGCCGCGGACCGCACCTTATTTGTGCCCTAGATCAAGAGTGACAGTTGGTACTACGCGATCCCCTCGATATCTTCTATCGAAGTAGCCAACCGGAAATACCCTCAAACACGGGTATCTCCGGTGATGATTTCGCCAGTTAATATTCTTTCCGACCAATAAGCCATTTTAAATCAGTTGTTTGCGGGGTGTTCTTGCCGTAGCGCGTTCGGGGCGCGATGCGCATCGCCAATACCAGGCATGGCTAGAAATTTTCTGCTCCTAAAAGAATAGAGAAATAGTACCAGTGGAATTCACTGTAAACTATTCGCTTGACACAACTTTCGTCCTACTCGTATGGGGTGAACCCCGTCATTGAGACAAACCGAATTAGTCACACTTGCCGTTTAACGGTTTTTCCTACTCAAACAGCCGCTTCTCCGCCACAATGGTCCT
>VFZO01000406.1 GCA_016871155.1 Acidobacteriota bacterium
TATACGCGAGCCCAGCCTCTGAGATCTCGAAACTGAACTCCGGGGGCGGATCGGCCAGCAAACCGTTGATGGACTCTAACAATCCCATGGCTACTCGATGAACGTCACCTTGTTGATTTCGCGGAGTGTGGTGATGCCGGCGCGCACGCGTTCAATGGCGGACTCGCGGAGTGTGGTCATCCCCTCTTCCCGGGCCAGCCGTTTGATCTCCGACGCCGGACGCTTATCCAGAATCATCTCCCGCATCCGTTCGGACAGATCGAGCAACTCGTGAATGGCGCTTCGGCCGTGATACCCCGTGCCGCCGCATTCAAAACAGCCCGCGCCCTCATAGAATGTGACGTCGCGCCACTCCTCCGGGTTCAGGCCGCTCTCGATCAGTTCGCTGTCTGGAACGGCCACTGGGCGCTTACAGTGTTCGCAGATTACGCGCACCAGCCGCTGCGCCAGAATACAGTTCATCGCCGCGACGAAGTTGTACGGCTCCACACCCATGTTCAAGAACCGGCCCATCACGTCCAGCACGTTGTTGGCGTGAACGGTGGTGAACACCAGGTGGCCGGTGAGCGCCGCGTTAATAGCGATCTGCGCCGTCTCCTGGTCTCGAATTTCGCCCACCAGAATCTTGTCCGGATCGTGCCGGAGAATGGACCGCAGGCCGCGCGCGAACGTCAGGCCCTTCTTCTCGTTCACCGGAATCTGCGTCGTGCCTTTCAACTGGTACTCCACCGGGTCTTCGATCGTGACGATCTTGTCTTCGTCGTTCTTGATCTCGCTCAGCGCGGCGTAGAGCGTGGTGGTCTTTCCGGAGCCGGTCGGGCCGGTGACCAGCACCATGCCGTAGGGTTCCTTGATGTAGCGCCGGAACTTGGTGACGTCGCGATCGGAGAAGCCGACCACATCCAGCGTCAGCCGCGCAAACTTCTCCGACATCGATTCCTTATCCAGCACGCGGAGCACGGCGTCCTCGCCATGCACGGTCGGCATGATGGAGACGCGGAAGTCGATCAACCGGCCCTTGTAGCGTACGCGGAAACGGCCGTCCTGCGGCACGCGGCGCTCGGCGATGTCCAGTTCGCTCATCACCTTGATGCGCGAGATGATCATCGAATGCCAGTCCTTGGCGATCGGCGGCATGGCGTAGTGCAACACGCCGTCGATGCGGTACTTGATCACCACTTCGGCGTCGCGTGTTTCGATGTGGATGTCCGACGCGCGGCGCTCAAGCGCGTTGAAGATCGTGGTGTCCACCAGCTTGATGACCGGGGCGATGTCGCTCTCCCCGGCACTGATGCGATCGATCGAAAGCGTCTCGTCCGGATTCTCGTCGTCGCCGCCCACCACGTCCAGCGCGAACCCCTCGGTCACCTCGTCCAGCACGCGCTGCGATTGCTCGGTCTTTTTCAACAGCTCCGTGATCTGGTGCAGAGCGGCCACCTTCACACGCAGCCGGCGCTTCAGCATCACCGAAAGCTCGTCCACCAATTGCAGATGCCGGGGGTCGGCCACGGCGATCTCCAGCGTCTCGGTGCCGTTGGGCGCCTTTTCCAGAGCGACCGGCACGAAATTATGGCGGAACATCATGTCGACGGGCACCAGGCGGAGCAGGTCCAGATCCACCTTGCCCTCTTTCAGGTCGATATAGGCCGCGCGATACCGCGCGGCCATAGCCCGGGCGTTGGTGATCTCCACTTGCGGATCGATCAGGTTCGCACGTTCGGCCGCCATGTTATCTGCCTCCCGCCACGTCCGACAACGAGAAGATCGGCAGGTACAGCGCCACCAATACGAAAGCCACGAAGACCCCCATGAATACCATGATGCCGGGCTCGATCAGCGAGAGCGCAGCGGCCAGTTTCGTCTGTACGTCGTCTTCATAAAACTCAGCAACGCTCGCCAGCATGGAGGGCAGTGCGCCGGTCGACTCGCCCACCTCGATCATGTCGATCGAAAGCGCCGGAAACAATTTGGTTTCCTTCAGGGAATCCGAGAGTGTGTTGCCCTCCCGAACCGACTGCCGCACACCCGTCAGCGCCTTACCCAACAGCTTCGTGCCTACTGAGTTGCCCGCCGTCTCCAGCGCCTGCACCAGAGGAATACCGCCGAGAAGCAGAGTGGAGAGCACGCGCGAGAACTGCGCCACTTGATACTTGATCCAGATCTCCCCGGCCAGCGGCGTGCGCATGATCATGCGGTCGATCAGCTCCTGCGCGTGGTCCGTCCGGCTCCAGAAGAAGAATCCGATCGCGCCGCCAAGTCCGATCGCCAGCCCCCACCAGATGTAGTTCTGCGCCACTTCGCCGAACGCGATCAGCCACACCGTCATGATCGGCAGTTGGGCGTCCATGGTCTTGTAGAGCTCGGAAAACTGCGGGACCACGTAGGCGATCAGGAAGGCAACCAGTGCCAGCACCAGCAGTATCAGCAGGCAGGGGTACATCAGCGAGACCAACAGTTTCTTTTTCACCGCCAGGGTCATCTTCTGGTAAGCGATGTAGCGGTCCAGGACCTCGATCAACGATCCCGATTTTTCGCCCGCCAGCACGGAGGTGACGTACACCGGCGGAAACACGTTCTGCTTGGAGAAGGCGTCGCTTAAGGATGTGCCGATCTTCACCTCGTCCCGGACGGCGGTGACGATCGGGCTGAGCTTTGCGTCCGTCAGGCGCGTGGCCAGCAGATCCAGCGATTTCAGAATCGGTAGTCCGGCGCGGATCAGGGTCACGAACTGCGAGTTGAAGATCAGGAACTTCTCCAGGTTGATCTTCTTTTGCTTCCCGCCGGTAGCCGTGGTGAGGGCGTCGAACTTGCCTTTCGGCTTGATCGAGTAGACCAGGAACCCCTGCGAGGAGTACTTCTCCCGGATCTCGCCTTCGGACCCTCCGTCCACAACTTCCTGCTTGATTTGGCCACGGGCGTCGGCGTACTTCAGAAGGTACTCGCTCATTCCACCACCTCCACGCCCGGCGGCGGGGTGAAGCGGTACAGCGCGGCCTCTTTTTGGGCGGGGTTCCGGACCTCGTTCTTAAACCGGAACAGCATCGTTGAGGCGTCCTGGCCCTTGACCTCAAGAAAGTGGACCTGGGCGTCGGCCGAAACGGTGAAGGTCACCTCCCGGTACGGCGCCTTGTCCAGGTTCTTCGGTTCAGCTTGGATGCGCGCCAGGGCACCCTCCTGGCGGACGGTGTACTTGCCGAAGTCCCGGCTGAAGTCCAGCCGGCCGATCAGAAACGCCAACGGCGCCTGCATGTCCGTGGCTTCCTTCAACTTCATCTTCTCGGCCCGCTTGGCCAGCGGGGAGTAATACCAATAGTCGGTTCCGTCGCTGACGAACAGCTTGCCTTCGGGTTTGGAGTACTCCCAGCGCATCCGGCCCGGTTTCCGCAAGAACAGCTTCCCGGCTTCCACGCGGCGCGCCCGGTTCGGGGCGGTGTAGGTTTGCTCGAAATCCAACTCCAGCGTTTTGATGGAGTTATACCGTGTCTCGATGCCTCGAAGCGCCTTGGGCAGATCGAAGTCCGCCGCAAACGCGGTAAGGCACACGATGGGCGCAAGGACCTTCACATAACTAGTGACGTTCCGGCACGCCGAAACGTGCAATGCAAATTGGACGCGCGCCAATTGGCGTCCGCGCTGCGGTCCGAGACGGACGAACTGGAAACGCTGGGCATCGCGAAATCCAGGTGCCACAGCTGCCTGGCATTGTGGCGGAGAACCTCACGCTTCGCCGCCGTGGCGGCGGCGGCTGAATGGGATAATGAAAGCGAGGAGTACGAAACAATGGCAAGAGAAAGCAGTGACAAAGTAGTTTGGTTCCTGGCCGGAGCGGCCATCGGTGCGGCGGTGGCGTTGCTATACGCTCCGGCCAGCGGCGAGGAGACGCGGGCCAAACTCCGCGAAAGGGCGTTGGAAGGCAAAGAGTCGCTGACCGAGCGCGGCCGCGAGCTAATGGACCGCGGGCGCGATCTGTACGACAAGGGCCGTTCGCTGGCCGACGAAGCCGCCGATATGTTCGAACGCGGCAAAAAACTCGTCGAAGGATAAACCGGTATGACAGCAACGTCGCTTCCGCCCTACGCCAACGAAGCGTACGCGGACTTCACGCAGCCCGCCAACCGGCAGGCGCAGCAGGCGGCGATCGAAAGGGTGCGAGCCGAGCTGGGACGTTCCTACGAAAACTGGATCGCCGGCCGTGCCGCTTCATCGGCCGATTGGCTGGAGTCCGTCAATCCGTCCCGGCCCGCGGAAATCGTGGGCCGTCACGCCAAGGCGACCGTGGAGCAGGCGCGCGAGGCCGTCTCGGACGCCTTCGCCTTCTTCCCGGAATGGGCCTTTACGCCGGTGGAGGAACGGGTGCAGGTGCTGGTCCGCGCGGCCGCCATTCTGCGCGCCCGCAAGTTCGAATTCAACGCCTGGTTGATTCTCGAATCCGGCAAGTCCTGGGTGGAGGCGGAGGCAGACACCGGCGAGGCCATCGACTTTTGCGAATACTACGCGCGCCAGATGCTGCGCTGGGCCGCTCCGGAACCGATCGTTCAATGGCCCGGCGAGAAGAACGAGCTGGTGTACCTGCCGCTCGGTGTGGGTGTTGTGATTCCGCCGTGGAACTTTCCCCTGGCGATTCTGGCGGGGACGGTGGTGGCCGCGCTGGTTTGCGGAAACACCGTGATGCTGAAGCCGTCGAGCGAAACACCCGTCATCGCCGCCAAGTTCGTGGAGGTGCTGTGGGAGGCGGGCCTTCCGAAGCGTGCGCTGGCGTTGTGCGTGGGCAGCGGCGCGGAGGTGGGCGATGCGCTGGTGCTGGATCCGCGAACCCGTTTCGTGTCGTTCACCGGCTCCCGCGAAGTGGGGCTTCGAATTGTGGAACTCGCCGCCAAACCGGCGCGCGGCTGCATCTGGATCAAGCGGGTCGTGGCGGAAATGGGCGGCAAGGACGCCATTCTCGTCGACGAGGATTGCGACCTGGAAGCGGCGGCTA
>VFZO01000407.1 GCA_016871155.1 Acidobacteriota bacterium
GTTTGGTGCCGCCAAACGGATACTTCTTCAGCGCCTCTTCAGTTAAGTCGAACCCGAGCCCCGGCTTTTGCGGCAGCGGGAATCGCCCGTCCACCATGCGCATGGCCGGGAAACCGAGCCACTCCTCCCAAACTTTTTCCTTCGTTTCCGGAGTCACTCCGCTGCAAATCTCCTGCACCAGGAAGTTGGGCGTGGCCGCGTCCACATGCACGGTTGCCAGTCCGCCAATGGGCCCCTCGCACGCATGCGGCGCCATCAGGATGCCCGAAGGTTCGGCCAGCGCACCTACCTTCCACAGGGCGGTTATGCCGCCGACGTGGTTGATATCGGTCTGAATAATGTCGACAACCCCCATTTCGATCAGTTCCCGGCAGTTATATGAGCCCACCAGGCGCTCGCCGGTCGCGATGGGAGTCGTCGACCGCTTCGAAATCCGCTGCATCGCCTTCACATTTTCGGGCGGACATGGTTCCTCGATAAACAACAGGTTCAGGGGCTCCACTTCCTTGACGATGATCGACGCGACCGACGGCGAAGTCTTCGCGTGGAAGTCGATTCCGATATCGATATCGTGTCCCAGCCCCTCCCGCAAGTCAGCGATGCTCTGAATAGCCCGCGAAATTTTCGCATGGCCCTCAATCCATTCGTAGTAACCGGGAATCCCGCCTTTGAAGCACGTGATGCCTTGCTTGCGGGCCTCCTCGCGTACGCGCGGATAGTCGTCCTTGCCACGCGCCCGGATGTGATAGTACCCGCGCACGCCGCGCGGATCGGTTGGTCCGCCCAACAGCTTGTACACCGGCATCCCGAGCGCTTTGCCGCGAATGTCCCACAGGGCCTGATCGATTCCGCTGATCGCCGACCCGATCACCGGTCCGGCGCGGTAGAAGCTGTGGACGTACATCGACTGCCAGTGGTGCTCCACCAACATCGGATCGTGGCCAATGAGAAATTCGCGAAAATCGTGCACACACGCGATCACAGCGGCCGCTTTGCCTTCCAGCGTTCCTTCGCCCCATCCGTGCAGGCCGGGCTGATTGGTTTCGATCTTGACGAACACATAGGGCCGGTCGGAATCGGGCGTCAGCGAAACGCCGAACACCTTCACGTCCGTGATCTTGATTTTCGTCCCGACGTTCCGGAACGCATCGGCGCCCAGCGCCGCCTGGGGCGCCAGCGCGCATCCGCAGGGTGTAGAGGCGGCCGCCGGCGCGATGCCCGCCACTCCAAGGAACATTCTTCTTTGCATTCGCATTAGAGGGCCCCCTCATCGATTGAAATTCCCAGCCCGGGCTTGGTGGGCAGCTCCGCGAAGCCGTCTTTCACAGTCGCCGTTCCGTAGGGAATATCCAGCAGTACGAAATTCGGGATCGACGCGGCAAGGTGCAGCGCGGCGGCGGTGCCGATGCGCCCGCCCGTGTGATAAGGCGCCACTGCGGCGTAGTAGGTCTCCGCCACCGCCGCCGCCCGGCGGCTGGCGCTAATGCTCATGCGGCCGATGTTCGGACGCAACACGTCGATCACCTGTTCGCGCAGCAACTCTTGAAACTCGACGATTCTCGAGGCGCCGCGCCCAAAGCCCAGCGGCGCCACGGACTCGTCGGAGACTTTCGCGATGGCGCGGACGTTCGCGGTGGCGCACGGCTCGTCAATCCACAGCGGATGCAGGCGCTCGACAGCCGCGGCCACGGTGGACGCTTGACCGGGCGACGCCGCGCCGCCCATATCGAGAACAAAGTCCACGCCGGCGCCCGCGGCCTTCCGAAGAACTTCAAAACGCTTCACCGCGGCCGGCGCGCTGGCGGGACACGGAACGCGAAACGCCTTGTAGCCGGAGGCTCGCATCGACTCCAGGGCATTGAGCAGTTCGGCGTCGGAGGATCCCGAAAGGGTCCCAAGAGCGCGCGCCTTCGTCCGCGTGGGTCCGCCCAGGACCTGGTAGATCGGCGCCTTGGCCATTTGGCCCGCGATGTCGAGCAGTGCGCAGTTGAAAGCCGCCTCGGCGCCTGTGCCGGCGGCCAACAGCGGCCGGATGATTTCGAATGAGGTGGCTTCCCGCCCGCGCACTACGGCCATTGCCGCATCGAACTCGGCTTGCGAGACCGGCACGCCCTCTCCGTAGCCGGCCAGGCCGGACCGTGTCTCTAACTTCACGACCGAGTAGGCGCCGCGAGAAAACAGACGCCCTCCTGTGATGGACGCCGGCCCATTGGAAAGGGGCCTGGCCTGATTCAGCTGCGAAGCGAGCCGGATTCGCCGGCCAACTATTGCGAGTGGCATGGGAATAAACGTATCATTTTTCGTCATGCTAGTCTCGGTCTTAATGCACGCCAAAGAACTACTCCAATCAACCTTAGCTTTTATGCCGCCAGCCGGACTTCTGGATGACCTCGCTCCTGAACAAGCGGCAGCCAAGCCGATTCCCGGCGGACATTCCATCGTCGAAATTCTCGCCCATGTGGTCTATTGGCAAGCGTGGTTCATCGACCGTTGCGAAGGCAGGGATGCCGGAATGGCGGCGACAGCCTCGATCGGCTGGCCTGCCGCGGGCGCGGAAGATTGGGAACCGCTCAAAACCCGTTTCCTGAAAGGACTTGAAACCGCCGTCGCGCTGGAACCGCATGCGGCCAACCTGCTCGATCCGCCTATCAACTTCCCTCCGTTGGCCCACTATACGGTGCGGGACGGGCTTACACATGTGGCTGTCCACAACGCCCATCACCTGGGACAGATCGTGACGCTCCGCCAACTGCTCGGCGCCTGGCCGCCGCCGCAAGGCAGTTGGACTTGGTAAGCTGCATTCGATGCGCGGACTCTTGGTTTTAACGCTCGCTTTGGCGGCCCTGGCGAAGGATTCCGATTTCAACGGCCGGTGGAACATTCAGGTCGATAACGACGCTCGCAGACGCGCGTGGTGGCTGGAGGTGACCGGTGCCGGTTCGGTAAAACCGGCCGGTAAATTTATCTCCGCGCTGCGCGGCGATCTGAACGTTATTGAGAACCTTTCGATCAAGGACGGCCTGCTTCGCTTCAGCTTTCAGCGGCCCGCCAATCAGAAACAGAACGCGCCCGCTGCGAAACTCGTGTACGAAGCGAAACTCGTCAACGGAGGGCTAGCGGGCGAGCACTTCGTGGAGGGCTCCAAGCAGCGGACGAAGTTCTGGGGCAAACGCGCGCCAGAGATCCGCGAGAAGGACGACACCTCCTGGAAGCGCGGAAAGCCCGTCGATCTTTTCAACGGAACGGACCTTTCGAACTGGTCCGCCATGGTGCCCGGCAAGGACCTTGGCTGGAAGGTGGAAGGCGGCATCATGAAGAACGTGGCCGGAGCGAACAATCTGGTCTCGGCGGAAAAGTTCTGGAACTTTGAATTGCATTGCGAGTTCAAGATCGGCGCGCATTCAAACGGCGGATTCGGCCTTCGGGGCCGTTATGAGATTCAGATCGTCGACGATTTTGGCAAGCCGCCCGGAACCCGTGGCACTGGGGCGCTCTACAGCCGGATCGCTCCCTCGGTCAACGCCTCCAAGGCTCCGGGCGAATGGCAGAGCTACGACATCCGGTTGGTGGGCCGCACGGTCACGGTGACGGTGAACGGCAAGAAAGTCATCGACAAAGGGATCGTCGAAGGCTTGACCGCCATGGCGCACGACTGGGACGAGGCGGTTCCTGGCCCCCTCAGCGTGCAGGGGGATCACGGCCCGGTCGAGATCCGGAAACTGACAATCACACCGTTGACGCGTTAGAGGGCGCCCTGCCGCATCTGGTCTGCCAGGTAGTCGCTGGCGCGCCAGGCGAGCGCAAGTATGGTCAGCGTTGGGTTCTTCTCCGATGCCGTGGGGAACGCCGAGCCGTCGACGACAAAGACGTTCTTCACGTCGTGCATCTGATTGAACGCGTTCAATGCGCTGCGTTTAGGGTCGGCGCCCATCCGGCAGGTGCCGTGCTCGTGGATCGCCGAACCGAACGAATCGGTGGACCCGCGCTGGAATGGCAGTACCTCTGCCTTCATCGCGCCAAAAACGCTCTCGGCCATATCGTACATTTCGGCAAGCATCTTCTTCTCGTTGTCGCCAATCGAGTATTCGATGCGAGCGGTGGGAATGCCGTAGCGGTCCTTCGGCGTCCCTTCTACCGTTACGAGGTTGTGCCTGTAGGGCAGCACTTCGCCGTAGGGATGCATCGCGACTAAAGCCGGGAACCGCTGCTTCACCGCCTTCTTGAAGTCGAGCCCGAATCCGTCGATGCGCTTCGCCCACGTGCCTACGCCCGGTTGGGAGCCGGAGCCCCAAAACTGGGAACCGAAGCCGCGCAAGTAGTCTCGCTTCCGGCCATCGCGGGCGTTGTACCGGGGCAGGTAGATGTGTTCGCCGCCGATGCCGTCGTCGTTCATCGGTTTGGTTCCCATCAGTTCGGGAACAAACCCGTACATATGGAATCGCACCTGCTCGGTCAGATAGTGTCCGATCGAGCCCGAAGAGTTCCCTATCTTCGAGTTCAGCAAGATCCGGGTCGAATCCACGCAGCTGGCACCCAGGACGATCCGCTTGCCGAGGACGACGCGTTCGGCTTTGGTGTAGCGGTCGAAGTACCGGACGCCCTTCGCGTTGCCGTCGTCGCCGGGCAGAATATGCGCCACCACGGCGTTGTCGACGATCCGAAGCTTGCCGGTCTTCTCGGCGGGGTCCAATAAATAATCCGTCGAGTTGAAAAACGCCGAGACGTCGCAACCGCGACCGCAGGCGCCGCAGTAGTGGCACGGCGTGTAATTCTTATATGGCTTGGTGATCACCGCCCGCCGCACCGGCACAACCTTGATGCCACGTGATTCCGCGGCGCGCTTCAGAAATCGCTCGCCGCAACGCATCGCTGGAGGTGGAAGATGGAAGGCGCTTCCAGGCAGCGAGTCGGTATCGTCGTCACCGCCGCAGACTCCAATCTGTTGCTCCACCTTGTCGTAG
>VFZO01000408.1 GCA_016871155.1 Acidobacteriota bacterium
CGAAAGAAGCCATCCGCAGGCACTGGCCCGCCCTCGGAAAGGGGATTCTGATCAAATCCGGCACGGGAGTGAGGCGTTGGTGTATACTGTGGGGGTCCGGGAGACCCAAAATGGAAATCCCGGTCCAGATACTTACCCACGATTACGTCGGCGTGCGAGCCCAGACGGTACTCGGTGATGATCGCGGCTACCCGCTTTGGCGATCCCTGCGCGAAGGCCAAAGCGGGCGCGGCGAACAATGAGCGGCGTTTCATTAGCCGCTATTGTATGGCAACAGTGACATCCGGGGAACTGGAGACGGTTCCAATCTGCACCACGACCGGTTGCGGACCGGAGGCCAGCTCCTCCGGGATGCGCACGTTCAGTTGGAACACGCCCGCTACCAGTCCCGGCGCCGCTCCGGCGTAGAGGATCTCGGCCTCTTTTCCGCCGATTCGAACCGTCACGGGCTGCCGGGGTTTCGGGAATACCGTGCCCGCGATCAGACCGTTCTGCCCGGCCGGATCCGTGACGCCCTCACCCGTTCCGTAGAGGACAACTACGCTGCCCGATTGCGCGCCGTTCGATGCCGAGTTAAACGATCCGTCCTGATTCAGGATCGCGCCTTGCCCCTTGCCGGAGCTATTTGCGGTGAAAAGGCCGGGAGCCGCATCGGTCACTCGCAGAGAAACGGAGTTCGAACGAACGCCGCGATACTCGATCTGCATGGCGGTCGTCGTCTTGCCGGCGACGTCGTACGGAACTACGGCGCTCACCTGGCCCGCGGAGACGTACACCAGCGGCGCGGCCACGCCGTCGAACAGCACGCGAGTCTCGGCCAGCGTAGTCGCGAGCGTGTTTTGCGCCGTAAGCTGTGCGGTGGTCAAGGTCGGCGGTCCGATGCGCGATCCGAAGACAGTCACTAACAGTCCCGGTGAAACCGCCCCGCCGGAGAAGGTCGCCGCGCTTACCACGCCATTGTCCGCTATAACCCCAACACGCAGACAGGACCACTATGAACAAGAAAGCAGCACCCAAGAAGAAGGCGGCGGCAAAGAAGGGCGCGGCCGCCGCCACGAAGGCCAAAGCGAAGACCGGCAAGCTTTCCGCCGCGGCGAAACCAAAGCCCGCCAAGAAGCCCAAGATCAGCCGGGGCGATACGTCTCATGACAGTTTCCGCGTCCGGAAGGGCGGCTGGGCGTTGCTGGTCAAGGGCGCGGGCGGCTACCGGGTCAGCAAGGAAGGTAAGGGAAAAGCGCCAGAAACGTCGCATGACGACGAGCGTTTTCCCGGCGGCGGCATTCTACCAATGACCTCGCACGATGGCGACTTCATCGGCATCGGCGCGGGCACGGACTCTGTCAACGTCAGCATCGACAACGAAGGCAACCTGCTCCTCCGGTTCGAGTCGTAACCGGCGGCGTCCAACTCACCCCCGTGCCGAGGCAATTCCAAGAGCCGGAAGCGAGCCGTATCTCCGATCTCCTGCGTGGCAATGACACCCAGGCGGCGGAGGCGGCGTTGCGCGACGAGACGGAGCGTAATCCGGGCTCCGGCCGCGCCTGGAATAACCTCGGCATCCTGGTGGGTGGATTGGGCCGCTGGGCGGAGGCCGGCGCGCTTCTGCGGCGAGCCGTGGCGCTTTGCCCCGATGACCTGCCCCTGCGGGCGGACCTGGGCAAAGCGCTGCTTGAGAGCGGTGACGTTTCCGGCGCGTTAACCGTTCTGCGGAAAGCGCGGCGGTTGTCCCCGGACGACCTTACCATCCGTGCCCGATTCGCCCAAGCGCTCGCCAAGGCCGGCAAACTAAAACAAGCGCTTGCCGAGTGCGACGCTTGCGGCGAGTACCTTCCCGCGTTGCGGGTCAGGGGGCAAGCGCTAGCCGCCGCGGGCCGCCAGCACCGCGCCTTGGCCGTCTGGAATCGCCTGTTGGAGTTGACGCCGGGTACACGGCTGGATCGCGCGATCCATGCCTCCTACGAGTGGAAATGCGGGAACTCAGTCAAGTCGCTCGAGATTGCTCGTGGACTTCTGGACGAAGGTCCCGTGACGCCCGCCTTCGCCTCCTCGTACGTCAGCGGCCGCTTGCATGTCCCCGGAGAAACTCTCACGTCGGCGCGGAAGGCCGTCCTTGAATGGGGACGCCTCTTCCCGGAACCGAAACGGAATCGGAGTCCAATCCCGAAGCGAACGCGGCCAAAGCCGCGCGTTGGATATCTAAGTCAGGAGTACGTGGCCGGTCCGGCGATTCACTTCCTCCTTCCGGTCTTTGAACATCGGGATCGCGAGCGATTCGAGGTGATCGCTTACCATTGCGGAAACCGCCGCGACACTTGGACGCGGCGTACGCGCCGGCATGCCGACGGCTGGCGAAACATCGTACCGGACGAACAACTGGCTGAGGCGATCCGGCGCGATGAGGTGGATATCCTTGTCGACCTCTCCGGGCACTACGGCACCCACACACAACTGTTTCAGCGGCGGCTGGCGCCCGTCCAGATTACCGTTCCCAACTGCCCCGGTTCCACGGGCGCTCTGTGTATGGACTACGTCCTAACGGATCGCTGGGTCTGTCCGCCCGGAAACGAGATCCAGTACACCGAAAAAGCGATTTGGCTGCCCTCCGGATATCTGGCGTATCGCCCGCCGGCCGCACCGCGCCTGCGCGAGGTCCCCAGCCGGAAGAACGGCTACGTAACATTTGGATTCTTCCAGCGCCCATCGAAACTGAACCGAGCGGTGTGGGACGTGATCGCAGCGACTATGCGGCAAGTTCCGGCCAGTGTACTGCTGCTGCAGCATTCCGCCAAGGATCTGGACGATCCGCACTCCGGCGCGCGCCAGATGTTCCGGGCCGAGTTGGAAGCTCGCGGGATCGCCTCCGGGCGGGTTCGCTTTCAGGGCCCACTCGGTATTGAGGAGCATTTGGCGATGCTCGGCGACGTCGACCTGGCTTTTGACAGCTTCCCCTACAACGGGCAGACGACCACGTGCGAATGCCTTTGGATGGGAGTACCCGTGGTCACCATGCGGCAGGAGTTGCATGTGGCCAGGGTAGGTTGGCAGTTGATGGATAGGATCGGTTGCCCGGAATTAGTGACCGAGTCGGAAGACGAGTACGTCGACTTGGCGGTGCGTCTGGCACGGGACGAGGACCGGCGAATGCGCTACCGGAAGTTGTTAAGGCCCGCCGTGCGCGAATCGATATTGCTGGATGGCTCGGTGGTTAGAGACATGGAAAACGTTTACGAGGATATATGCAAATGATTGAGAAATCTTGGAAAGATAGCGGATTACCGCCCTACGGTGTGATGCCGACGCTCGCCGGAGCATCGAACGATCCGCCCACCGATTGGGGTCGCGGCGGGAAGGAGTTTGCCGCCTGGCGATCCGAACAGATTGAGTTCATCGGCCAGACGCTGTGGCCGCTCTGTGACGTCGCCGGGCAACGTTGGACGGGTAAAGCGGCGGACAATATGGTGGCGCTCACCGTGGCGGATCTGCGGATTCTTGAGGCGATGCGGAAGGCCGCCCCCACCCGGCCCATCGATCAGTTGCCGTCCTCTCCGCTCCGGCATTTGGGGATGGTGAGTCACAAGCTTTTCTTCGATCAGGAAGACGACGCAGCCTCGGGAAAAGTCGAGGATATCCGCCGTATGTACGACCGTAAGTCCGACAAGCAGCTCTTCCTGGATCCCATCGTCGAATTGATGAGAGTTGGCCGAACGAGGAAGGCGCCGCCCGGATTCATCTATTTCTTCAAGGGCCGGCTGCAACGCCCACGGCCGTATCAGGCCGCAATGTTGCTCAAGAATCCATCGGCGGCTGGAGCGGAAACCGCCTTCGCCTTCAACCATGAAGCGGCGAAGACCGCCGTGCATCCATCGATGATCAGCGGCCACGCCATTCAGGGATTGGCCGGGTTGATGGGCGTGGCCGAACGCTTCGAGCTGGATGCGATCGCGGTTGACGCGGACCAGTGGGCCTGGATCTATCAACTCGCGGTCGACTTCGGGGACCGGCGGGTGTTGGCCGGCGTTCACTACCCCAGCGACAATCTGGCCTCGTGGATCCTCGCACTTAGACTCTGTGCGCACACGGTTCCGTTGCCGGTGGCTGAAGCCGTCCAGCATCACGTGGCGCGAGCGATCGAGCGCAGCATCGTCTACCGGGCGATCGTGGATCTTCCGTCGGCTGAACGCCAGCCTTACGAACCCGCGCTTGCGGAACTGTTCCGGCTGATGGCCTAGTCCGAGGGCATGCGCGGAGTCCGCGCCACCCGCAACGGCCCCAGCGCATCGGCAAGAAACGTCTGATACCGTGCTGCGAACGAGGAAACATCCGCGACACTTGGCTCGTCCAGTGTGAAGGGTAGCTCCGACAAAAGGGTCAGCCGCTCCGCGGCTTGCACCCGCCGGAACGCGGCCGGCGGGAAGAGCACCGGTGTTCCAAATGCCAGGCACGGCAAAAGAATGTGGAGCCGGTTGGTGTAGACGATTTCGGCGCGCCGGATGCGGCCCAGCATCTCCCCGGCCTGCGTCCATTGCTCCGGCCAGGAGAGGCCACCCGCCAATGAGTTCGTCAACCGCTCGCAGCCGTCCCGCGCGACATCCACGGCGATCCGCCCGCGCCGCGGTCCACGGTACCTGTCAAAGGTCAGTGTCGCGCATCCGATCACTTCACTCGCAACGCCGAAAAGGCGCAGGACGTCCTTCGTGAAAGGATCCCGGGCACCGGCCTTCCCGCGCGAACGTTTCATCCATTCCGAGAATTCGCGATGATGCCTCGCCACATGAACGCCCGCGAAAACGGTGTTGGACGGACCGGTGTGGGGATAATAGCCGAGCCATCCGTTCGCCACCAGCGGCGGGCCGTCCCCGGAACCCTCGATCGGCTCGTCCCGGAAGACGCCCGCGCAGCGCGGACCCAGCAAACGGCAAAGCGCCCACGTC
>VFZO01000409.1 GCA_016871155.1 Acidobacteriota bacterium
ATACTCACCCGGATCTATCGCGACTTTGCGGGTTTTGCCTTCGCCGCGGAGCGCGTTACGCCCGTTGGGGTCGCCGCCAACTGCCGGATTTAGGATGAACAACTCCAACGCCTCTGCGCCCTTTTGCGCTTCTCGCTCGACGCTCCCGAAACCAAGCTCGTCCCGCTGGAGCGGGAGATGAAGATCGTCACCGACTTTCTGGAAATCGAGCGCACCCGCTTTGGCGATCGCCTTCGCTACGAAATCGATGCGGACGGCCCCGCCATCTCCGTGCCTCCGCTCTCCATCCAAACGCTCGTCGAAAACTCGGTCAAACACGTCATCGCCAAACGCCGCGAAGGCGGCGTCATCCAGGTACGAGTCGCCGCCGGCGCGGGCCGTGTCCGCGTCGAGATCGCTGACGGCGGCCCCGGCCTTTCCGAGGCGGACCTGCAACCCGGCCACGGACTGGAAATCCTCCGCGCGCGCCTCCACGCGCTCTTCCCCGGCCAAGCCGCACTCTCGTTTCGTCCAGGCGCCGTCCACATGGAATTTCCTCAATGAGCCGAATCACCGCCTACGTTGTCGACGATGAGCCCCTCGCCGTCGAGCGCCTGGTCCGGCTTCTGGAACGCACCAACCGCGTGACCGTTGCGGGCACCTCGTCCGATCCGCTCCATGCCGTTCATTGGCTGCGCCACCACGAGGTCGACGTGCTGTTCCTCGACATCGAAATGCCGGAGCTGCCCGGTTTCGAAGTTCTGGAACAAATCTCCAAGCAGCCGTTCGTCGTCTTTACCACCGCCTACGATCAATATGCTCTGAAGGCCTTCGAAGTCCACTCGGTCGACTACCTGCTGAAGCCCATCGATCCGGCCGGCGTCGCCCGCGCCCTCGATAAAATCGAACGGATCCGCTCCGGCGCCGAGCCGCACCAGGACCTGGGTCCGCTGCGCCAGTTTCCCCGGCGTCTCCCCTCCCGTACCGGCGAAAAAATTGAATTCATCGACGTCAGCGGCATCACCCATTTCTACGCCGAGGACAAGCTGACCTTTGCCGCCTCCGCCACGGGCTCCACTCATATCATCGATGCGTCGATCTCGGAACTCGAAACTCGTCTCGACCCCAATCGCTGGGTCCGCATCCACCGGAGCACACTGCTCAACACCGATTACGTGCAGGAACTGCACGGATTCTTCGGCGGCCGCCTTGTGGTCCGGCTCAAAACCCCTAGCCGCGTCGAACTAACCGTTGCTCGCGATCGCGCGGCGTCCTTGAAGTTGCGCCTCGGCCTCTAGGCGCCCGCTTACTTGCCTTCGACCTTGAACTCGGCGATCTCGCTCACCACCGAACGGTCCCGCGGATAGACTTCCAAACGGAAAATCGCCCGCTCCGGAACGCTGCGGTAAATCACGCTGCCGGCCTGCAGTTGGGAACCCCGCAGTTCGACATTGTGGGTGTCGGTGCGTGTCTGAATAAACAGGGTCCCGCGCGACGAGTTCCGAACCGCCGGCGCCAGAGGGTCCCACACCACCTGCAATTCCTGCCCGTTCTGGCGCACCGTCAAAGCCATGTCCCAGGCTTCCACCCAGGGATTCGACGGCTGCTTTGGCCGCATGCTCAGGGCGATCTGGAAGCCAACCACCGTCCCTAACAACATAAAGATAAAGGACAGCGGAATCCACACCCAACCGCCTCGAATACTCTTGCCTTTCCGCTCGCTCGCCATCGCGAACTGCGGCATCGGCGCCGGGGCGGGCGCGGGCGCCGGTTCGCGCGCCGTGGCGGTGGAAAACACCGGTTCTTCGTACACTCTTTGCTGGCCAAAACGCGCCGCCGCCGCCAACCGCTCGTTGCCGGACGCCCCGCCCCCCAGCTCCTTCCTCCGGAACGGAAACTCCAAATACGATTGATCCGCGGGAAATTGGCCGCCCTCGCGGAAAAAGATCCCTGCCACGCTCACCTTGGTTGCGTACGGCTTCACGACCAGTGCGATCGCCTCATCCGCCGGAAAATGCTCCTCTAGAAGAGCTAAATCCTCTGCTCCCAGCGACAACCCCTCACGTGTGTGACCGCGATAGTACCCGACCGCGTAAATCCGCCGTTCGTGCCCGCGCTGCCAGCGTCCCACGGTCGCCGCGAAGTTCGCCCGGTCGGAATCGGAAAGCAGATACGACGGCCCTTGGGCGTGATCGCAATTGACCGGCTCGAAATCCTCGATCCGGACCGTAAATCCCCGGCCGTCGCGCTCCACCGTGCCCAGCAGCACACCGCCCACCTCGGCGCCCCGCTTGGGAACCGCTCCGAAACCGCGCATGATTTCGAGGAGCAGACGATCCACGATCTCGTAGGGAATCTGGACGGAAACAGGCTTATCCGCCGGCTTCCAGGTGTAGAAGGGTGCAGTCGTTGCGCTGATTTCCGGGTTCAATCCCTCATTCTCCTTCGGAGAGACCTCTCCTCATCAAGTATAGTGACGAAGAGTGTCACCCGCACTATATCTAATCGGCACACCCATCGGAAATCTGGAGGATATAACCCTCAGAGCGATCAGAATATTGCGGGACGAAGTCGACCGCATCGCCTGCGA
The DNA here is from genome assembly GCA_016871155.1 of Acidobacteriota bacterium. GTDB lineage: Bacteria > Acidobacteriota > Terriglobia > Bryobacterales > Bryobacteraceae. The sequence continues at coordinate 2,570 of VFZO01000409.1, forward strand.
AGACACCCGCCACAGTCGTAAGTTATTGGATCACCTAGGGATATCTAAACCCCTGGTCAGCTACCACGACCACAACGAAAAGGACCGGTCCCTCGAACTGTTGGACGCTTTGCGGGGTGGCGAGCGCATCGCTCTGATCAGCGACGCCGGTACACCCCTGATCTCCGATCCCGGTTTCCGCCTCGTCGCGGCCGCTGTCGCTGAAGGCATTCCCGTCATCCCGATTCCCGGTCCGTCAGCTATCCTCACCGCGCTCTGCGCCAGCGGCCTGCCTGCCGGAGCCTTCGTTTTCGGCGGCTTCCTGCCCCCGAAGTCCTCCCAGCGGCGCAAGGCCCTGGAGGCGTGGTCCCAGGCCGAGGCCACCCTCGTCTTCCACGAAGCGCCCCACCGAATCCTCGAAACGTTGGAGGACATCCTCGCCGTCCTCGGCGACCGGCCTGTCGTCGTCGCCAGGGAAATGACCAAGCTTCATGAGCAATTTCTCCGCGGCTCCGCCTCCCAGGTGGCGGAATCCCTCCGGCAGACCGCCCCGCGCGGCGAAATCACCCTGCTCGTCGGCCGTCCGTCCGCCCCGTCTCCCGCCACACGCACCGTTGTCGAAGCCGTCGACGACGCCATCGCCGCCGGCCTCGACCGCATGGAAGCCATAAAGTACGTCGCCCAACTCCGCGGCGTCCCCAAACGCGACGTTTACGCGGCCGTCGAAGCGTCGCGCTCCGGCTTGCGATAATAGCCGGATGGGGCGTATCGGCGCGCTGGCCCAAACGGGCTTCGACGCGGCTATAATCGGCGGCGGAATCATCGGAGCAGGCATCGCCCGCGACTTAGCCATGCGGGGGCTCTCGGTCGCCTTAGTTGAAAAGCGCGACTTCGGCGGCGGTACCACCAGCGGATCCACGCGCCTGATTCACGGCGGGCTGCGCTACTTGGAAATGCTCGATTTTGCCCTTGTTCGCATGGACTTGCGGGAAAGAGAAATTTTACTCCGCATCGCGCCGCACTTAGTCAAGCCGCTGGAGTTCCGCATCCCGTTCTACAGCTCCGGCAACCCGCTCCGCGATCTCTTCCAGCGCGAGAAACTCCGGGCCGGTTTGCTGCTGTATGACTTACTAAGTTACGATAAGTCCCTGCCGGATCACCGTTTCCTCCCGGCCAGGGAAGCCGCCGCCACCGAACCCGGCCTGCGCGCCGAAGGCCTGCAATCGGTGGCCAGCTATTCCGACGCTCAGGTCCGGATGCCGGAGCGCCTGTGCCTGGAAAACGTCCTCGATGCCCACCGTCACGGCGCCGTCGTCCGGAACTACTGTGAGGTCACTGGCCGCCGCCCGGAGGGTCTCCTGCTCCGTGACGCCGAATCCGGCGAAGAGGCCGTCCTGCGCGCCAGAGTCTACGTCAACGCCACCGGCGCCTGGTTCGATCGCGTCAATTGCGCGCTCCAATCCGCACCCTCGTCCCGCCTTCGCACGACAAAAGGAATTCACCTCACCTGCGGGCCGCTGGTCGAACACGCGCACGCCCTCTTCTCACCAGTCGACGGCCGCCTGTTTTTCGTCATCCCCCTCCTGGGCAACACCTGGATCGGAACTACCGATACCGATTTTCCCGGCGACCCCTTTGACGCGCGCGCCGAGCGGGCCGATGTCGAGTACCTCTACCGCTCCGCCGAGGCGTATTTTCCGGCCGTCCGCGGCCTTCCGCTGCACTCCACCACCTCCGGCGTCCGGGCCTTGGTCAAACAGGGCGGCTCGGAGTCATCCGTCTCGCGCGTCCACAAGATCGAACACACCGCGCCGGATACGATTGCCGTCCTCGGCGGGAAGATCACCGGTTACCGCGCGATCGCCGAAGAGGCCGCCGGAACGGTCTGCCGGGATCTGCGTCACAGCGCCAAGTGCCGGACCGCCACCGAACCGCTCCCCGGCGCGGCCGCCTCGGACAGTCTGTACGGCAGCCGCCAGTCTGACGCGGACCGCCTCGGCACCGCCACACTCGCCGCCCGCGAAGAGTTCTGCGTCCACATCGACGACTATATGTTCCGGCGCGCCCCCTTCGCCTTCCACCCTGGCCTCGGCGCCGCCCACGTCGACGAAGCCATGGCCGCCCTCTCCGCCGAACTGCAATGGTCCGCTTCCCGGCAGGCCGCCGAACGCCGCCGTTTGGAGGACGCTTGTGCCGCAATTCGCCCGCAAACCGCCGAGCGCGCCTGACATCCCAGATTATTCCGAGAGTATGAAGTCCCCCGTCTACTCCGTCGATAGACCAGTTGCAAGGAGATCTTCCGGCGTTTCCCCCGGATCACCGCGATGTCAACCATACGCACGAAACAGTTCGGCACTCTCGAGTACTCCGACTCCG
>VFZO01000410.1 GCA_016871155.1 Acidobacteriota bacterium
CCCGACATCCGGTATTGATTTTGAACAAGCACATCCGGGCCAGGTGGTCCGGCAGCGCTTGCATCAACGTCGCCTGCTCTTCCCAGGAGATCGGATAGGGCTTCCGTGCATCGGTGGTGGGCAACAGCTGAATCAGCGGGGCAGTCTCGAGCCAGGTGTTGCCTGACTCGTCCCGCCACAGTCGCGCCGCCAGATTCAAGATGCGCCGCACCACACTCAACGCAAGATTGATGCTTTTGTGCTTCACGCCCGCCGCCTGCCGCATTTCGATGAACGGCCGCAGCGTGCCGAGATGCACCTGCTCCAAAGCCACGCTTCCGATATAGGGATCCAACTGCTTCAGATGCATCGCGTAATCACCAATGCTTCTGAGCGCCAGGTTTTCTTCGAGGAAGCGCGTCGCCGCCTCGCGAAACGTCCGGCGCGGTCGGAGCCCAAACACCTTCGCCTGCCGGACTTCCTCAATCCGGCGGGCCAGTATCAGCTCCGCCTTTTTGAGGTCGCCTGTGCCAGTGCTTTCGTGAATCTTGCGACCGAAGATTTGCTTTTCGATATGCCAGATCCCGGCCCGCTCACGCAGCCCTGGTAATCGTTTGCGTCCCATAGTCTTTCTCCTCTTTCATCAGAGGCGGGACGCCCGTTGCGGGATTTATAGTGATCGACCCAGGCGTCCAGTTCAAGGCGGTCGAACGCGATACCCTGTCGACCGATCGGGATTTCAGTGAGGTGGGGACGGACTTCTGCGTTGAAGCGGTTGCGGTCCATGCCGAGGTAGCGTGGGGCATCCCGGAAACGGAGAAGTCGCGGAACGATGCCTGCTGGCTTAGCGGGTGTGCCGTCCATGTTCAGCTGGCATCAACGACCCAGGTACACGGCCGTAATGGCCTCGCGTTCGTGGCCGAGTTCACGGCTGATGGTGAGTCGGGCCTCCAGGTCGCTGGGTTTCTGTTCCGACGTCAGCGCGCCGGATACCGGTCCGCCGGCGGCGGGACATGGCCAGCCGGTCAATTCCTGGTAGCGCCGTTGGGCATAGGTATGGCGTAGCCCATGCAGCTTCGAAAGACCCGCCCGGGCGGTGTGGCCTTCGTACACCCGCAGCTGCTGCACATAGTTTCGGTCGGCGGGGATGAGCGAACCCCGCCCCGCCAGCCGGTGCGCCCGGTCGAGCGCCTCGCGCTGGGCCTCGGTCCGAATTGGGATCTCACGGGCCTTGCCGCCCTTGGTCCAGGTGTCTTTGAGCACCAGGTGGTCGCCCTGGTCGGCATAGCCCGGGATGAATTTGATCGCTTCTTCCCGGCGGAGCCCGAATGCGGCCTGCAGTTCAAGGCTCATCCGTACATAGTCGTCGCGAACCTTGGCGAGTGCCTCAGTCACAAAGGTTTGGGCTTTACTCTCCTTGGTGACGAAGATGCGGTCCGGAATGCCGTAATGGTCATTCGTTCGGGCGATGACATTCTGGCGATTCACTTTAAGCGCCCACCACCGCAAGGCCGCCATCCGGTTCTTGATGGTGGCAACCGCGAGTTCTTCCGCGAGCCAATGTTGGGTCAGCGCTTCCACGTGTTTCGGTTTCAGGGAGCTGGCTTCCAGTTGACGATACCCGAGCGCATGCAGCTGGTTCGCAATGCGCGACAGAATCCATAGGCGTTGCGCCTGGGTCGCGTAACTCCCGTCCCGGTTCTTCAAACAAAGCTGTCGCAATTGGTAGTTGAGGTCCCGCATGTGTCTCGAACATTTCTGATAAGTGTTGATGATCTCCCAAGGGCCGTAGCCACTTGAGCACGCTCGCGCGTGACAGATCGGGGACACGACTCCCCAAGACCTCAAGATGCCGGTCTCCGGCAATGTGGTTTCTCCTCGTGGAGGAAAGGCGCCACACCATCCCAACTGCCCCTTGCGGGCATCCAATACACATAACAACTCGACGCGTGACTTTCGTACGCGGTGGAGCACGGGTGTGAACCCGAAAGTGAAGGACGCGAACGGAGAGACCAAGACCTGAGCACAGGCCTGTTCCATTCGCGTGCGAGGGTATGGACGAACGACAAGCATTCGTCCGAACGGCGACCACAGTCTTGCGACTGACGCATCATTCTTAGATCGCGATGATGCCTGGTTGCCACGATGAGCGTCGTGGCCACGCATGAATTCCGTGACGAAAATTGTAGCGGAGGAGCGTTACAAATCAAGCCAGAAAACGACGATAAAATCCTTCTCGATCCGAACGTTATCAAACGATATCGAACGTGACTAAACGTTATCAAACAAACGCTCAAAAAGATTTCTCGTTGACCGAAGTTGGTCTTCGGATTTCCGATGCGCATTGATGTCGGGTATGGTTGCCGCCGACGCCGTCGAGGAGCGGTCTCGGCGTGAAGTGCAACCGGTCCACGGGAGTGCCGCACGTATCCCCGTTTCGCGCGACTAGAATCAAATCGACGGGCGCGCTTGCGCGCACCATTATCCTTGCGACCCGCCGGAAGTTGGATCGACAGACGTCATACTTACGTCCGCCTTACGCCAACGCCGCGAAAGCTGTTACCGCAGTTCATGATTCCGTCCTCGTCCCTACCGTGGACGGGTAGGGACGAGGACGGCCTCTGGGACAGTCGAACGCAACGCCAATCGTATGGCGCTAGCCGGCAACCGCGCTGGCGACGGTGTTCGATGACCCGCTAGACTACTGGCTCGTAAGGTATCGCAAGGACGCGATGCATGACGCCGTTGTTGGCCGGCAAGGACGCTGGCGCTGTGCGTGGGGGCGCGTATGTTCGGCATGCGCCTGAACAGACGCTCCTCTATCAAATCGTTGAGCAGTACTACCCTGCGTTCCTCGAACACTTGGCAGCGCGTGAGCGCTCGTTGCCGACGCATGTGCAACGTGAATTCGAAGACTATCTGAAGTGCGGTCGGCTGGAGCACGGCTTTCTGCGCGTTCGCTGCATGGACTGTCACGCCGAGCGACTGGTGGCGTTCAGCTGTAAGCGACGCGGCTTTTGCCCGAGCTGCGGCGCACGCCGGATGGCGGAAGGCGCGGCACTGCTGGTCGACGAAGTGCTACCCCGAGAACCTCTGCGGCAGTGGGTGCTGAGTGTTCCGTTCGCATTGCGCTATCTGTTCGCCGCCAATCCCGCCGTGATGGGCCAGGTGTTGGGCATCGTCACTCGGGCGATTGCGAGTCATTTGATCAGCGCCGCCGGCTATCACCACGATACAGCGCAGACTGGCGCGGTGACGTTGATCCAGCGCTTCGGTAGCGCGCTGAGCTTAAACATCCATTTCCATATGCTGTTCCTCGACGGCGCGTATGTGACGAGCGGCGAGCGGTTGAGCTTTCGACGGGTACCACCGCCAACCGTGGCTGCACTTGAGAAGTTGGTTCACGTTATCAGTCAGCGCGTTGGCCGGGCACTCGAACGCCAAGGAATCCTGGTGCGGGACTTGGAGAATAGCTTTCTGGCGGTGGACACGCCTGACGGCACGGACTTCGACGATCTCCTGGGGCATTCGATTACCTACCGCATTGCGCTCGGTCCTCATCAGGGCCGCAAGGCGTTCACCTTGCAGACGGTACCGGCAGCGACAGACGCCATCGACGGCAAGTTAGCGCGGGCCGCCGGCTGACTCCGGGCATCCTGCCCTTCGCCCTTCGGGCCCGCCTGCGGCGGTTCAAAATCGCTCCTGGCGATTTTGTCTCGTTACACGCCGGGGTGGCGTGCGAGGCGCACGAACGCGAGAAGCTGGAACGTCTGTGCCGCTATATCACGCGCCCGGCGGTCTCGACCGAGCGATTGTCGTTAACGGCGCAGGGGAATATTCGGTACCGTCTCAAAACACCCTACCGTGACGGCACCACGGATGTCGTGTTTGAGCCGCTCGACTTTATCGCCCGGCTTGTCGCACTGGTGCCGACGCCACGGGTCAACCTCACGCGTTACCACGGGGTCTTTGCGCCGAACCATCGATTGAGTGAGCAAGTGACACCGGCCAGACGCGGTCGGCGTGGTGCTGAGAGCCCCGACGAGCCAGCGCCCGCACCCCACGTCTCGATGACATGGGCCCAACGGTTGAAACGGGTGTTACTCCGGGCATCCTGCCCTCCGCCCTGCGGGCCCGCCTGCGGCTGTTCCAAATCGCTCCCGGCGATTTGGTCAATATCGATATCGAGACCTGCGAGCACTGCGGCGGTGCGGTCAAGGTGATCGCGAGCATTGAAGATCCGGCCGTGATCAAGCAGATCCTTGAGCACCTCGACCGACGAGCGCAGACCACGCCCTTAAGCTTCAGACCCTTCGCCCGCGCGCCGCCGCAACAAGCATTGCCGGGCTTGAAGGAACCAGGCTGACGGCACTGCCCCTATCTTAACTATGGACGCGAGGCTGGCCTGACCCCGGCAAGGGGTCGCGCGCGCCTGTCGATCCAAACGCTCGATATCTCGAGGTCAAACACTCCCTTCGGGGAACGGGCTCGCGCCATTCCGAGCGAAACGGCCGCCGCCGACCGCCGACCGGTCCTTAAAGGAGCCTTCCATTTCCCCGCACTCGACGCGCGATTCCGCGGGACACGGCCGACAAAGGGCGGTTAAATTTCCTATACTCGGGACAGGGGCGATCCGGACCCGGCGCTGACCGAGATTTGCGTACCCGTGGAGGCGCCGGCCACGACCCGCGCCGGTGCCCGCGAGCAGCCGATCCTGCTGCAGGCAGAGATCTGAAAGCAGGCAATTCTTGCTGTACTGCTGCTAAGATGGTGCCGTGAGCAGGTGTTCAGCAAGTCCGGGATGGTATCCGGGTGAACCGCTGTTACAGGATGCAGTCACACCGTGGTCGGCCAACTCGAGGGGTGGCTGTACGGACGACTGGATCAACCTAACAACATGAAGAGGAAAAGAAA
>VFZO01000411.1 GCA_016871155.1 Acidobacteriota bacterium
GTGGCGGGTTGAACCAGGGCTTTGCGCTCGCGCAAGCCCTCATAGTTAAACATAAAAAAGAGCTTGTTCTTGCCATTCACCAGTTTTGGGATCGTCACCGGACCGCCGAGCGTGAACCCGAATTGGTTGCGGCGGAAGGCCGGCTGCGCAGTGCCGCGGGGATTGAAATAGTTGCGGGCGTCGAAGTAGTTGTTGCGCACGAACTCCCAGGCGGTTCCGTGCAGATCGTTCGTTCCGCTCTTGGTCGTGACGTTGATCTGTGTGGCGTTCTTGCCGTATTCGGCCGGCGTGTTGCCGGATTCGACCTTGAATTCCTGCAGCGCGTCAAGAGACGGCAGGAAGATGTAGCTCTGCCAGTTCGGACTGGTATTTTCCAGACCGTCGAGCAGGTAGCGGTTGAAGATGATGCGCTGGCCGGAAACGGTGAGCGTGAACAGACTGCGCGTGCCACCCTGGCGCAGACCCATGACGAAGGAGGCAGGCGCGGCGGTAGTGGCTCCCGGCGTGAGCGCGGCCAACTGCAGGTAGTTGCGGCCGTTCAAGGGAAGCTCGATGATGCGCTTGTTTTCAACGACGGTTCCGAGCGACGTGTTGTCGGTCTCGATGAGCGGAGCGCCGCCTTGCACCTCGACGACTTCGGTAACGTTGCCAACCTGAAGCGTGAGATCGATGCGCGCGACCTGCGCCACCTGGAGTTCAACGTTGTTGCGGACCTGCGATGTGAAGCCCTTCATTTCGACGCGGAGACTATAGACGCCCGGCGGCAGCGCTGGGATATTGTAGACGCCGGCGTTGGACGTGGTTACCGTGCGAGAGGTGTTTGTGGCAGGATTGGACGCCGTGACGGTAGCGCCAGCGATGACCGCGTTGGCGCTGTCCAGAATGGTTCCGGTGATCTCGCCGGTGGTTACTTGAGCGGCGGCAGGGAGCGAAAGAGTGAGGAGTAAAGCTGCGAGTTGTCGAAGCATAAATGGGGTGAGGAAATAGAAATATTAGATTCTTGGGGCAGAGTCAAGGGTCTATCGCCCACCTGTCTATCGCTCGACGCTCAATTTCTGCCGGATGGCCGACCATCGTTTGTTGAACCAGCCGCGGCGGCGTTTCCAAGCCTCGCGGAATCGGAAGAACAGACGCCCGGCAGCGGAGAAGCGCCAAAGATCGTAGGCCGCCTTTCGCACGCCGGTGACGTGCCGGTATACCCACGCAAACCAGCCGATGGCGAGCAGTTTCGGTTGAGTCAATTGGAACAGGCGCGCGACAAAAGCCGTTCCCAGGATCTTTGCCGTAAAGATTGTGCTTACGCCGAGCACGGGATGCCCGCCGGCGAGCCAATAGAAAGCGAGGAGTTTGATGGGCGCCAACGCGATGGACGGAACGCCGAACAGCGCGAGCGCTCCGTAGGGCGGAAGGCCAGCGATCCATGTCTCCAGTGACCGGAAAACCGGCAGCTTGCCGAGCAGCGCGTAGACCTTGGCCAGCCGCCAGAGCGCCTCTTCGACCAGCAGCAACACGGCCGCAACTGCAAGAAGCGGATAGGTGATCAGGCGCTTCCACCAACGGCGCATCCGAAGACGATACCATGGCACTCAACATGACTCGCCGTGGATTTCTTCTCTCCGCCGCGCTGGCGCAGCCGCGCAGGAACGTTCTGTTTCTGGTGGCCGACGACTTGAACAATGCGCTCGGCTGCTACGGCAACAAACACGTGAAGACGCCAAACTTCGACAAATTGGCCGCGCGCGGCGTTCTCTTTGAAAGAGCCTACTGCCAGTTTCCGCTGTGCGCGCCGTCTCGCGCTTCGTTCCTGAGCGGACTGCGGCCGGAAACAACACGTGTGCTTTCGTTAGACGTTCCGACCCGCCGCCACATGCCCGACGCCGTGATGTTGCCGGAGCTATTCCGGAAGAACGGATACCACACAAGCCAGTCCGGGAAGATATTCCATACGGGGCCTGAGCACGAAGACCCGCGCTCCTGGGACACGATGCATATCGACAACGGCAAGAACCCGCCGGTCACCGAGGCGATCCGGTACGACACGCTGCCGAAGCCTCGCAATCATTCGATGACCTGGATGGAGTTGCGCACACCGGAGGAGCAGACGCCCGACGCGATCGCGGCCGCGAAAGCGTCGGAGTCGATCCGGCACGCGGTGCGAACAGGCAGGCCGTTTTTCGCCGCCGTTGGGTTCCGAAGGCCGCACTCGCCCTACGCGGTGCCGAAGCGGTACTTCGACCTGTACGATCCGCCTTCGCTGCCGCTGCCCGACCCCGCGTCGACGCACCCGCCGGCCGCCCGCTACGAACTGCCTGAAACGAAGCCGTTGACCGCGAAGGAGCAACGCGAATTTCTGGCCGCCTACTATGCCAGCGTTTCCTACGCCGATGCGCAGGCAGGCCGGATCTTTCAGACGCTCGAGGAATTGGACCTGTGGGAAAACACGGTTGTTGTGTTGATCGGCGATCACGGGTACCACAACGGCGACCACGCCATGTGGCACAAGATGACGCTGTTCGAAACCTCCCACCGGGTACCGTTCCTTCTGTATGCTCCGGACGCGAAGGGCAACGGCCGGCGGAGCAAGGGATTGGTGGAACTCCTGGACGTCTATCCGACGCTGGCGGGGCTTTGCGGGCTGACTTCGCCCAGGAATTTGGAAGGCGTGAACCTGCGGCCGTGGCTGGACGACCCGGCGCGGCCGTCGAAACCCGCGGCGTTTGGAATGGTTGGCCGCAACGACGATGGACACGAGTCCCACCACAACCCCACCTATTTCGGCAAGACGATCCGCACGGAGAGCTGGCGCTACACCGAGTGGGACGAAGGCAGGCGGGGCGCCGAACTCTACGACGAGCAGAAGGACCCAGGGGAAACGAAGAACCTGATTGGAGACGCGGCGCACGGACCTGTGATTCAGGAACTCAAGCAGCGTCTGCGCAACAGGCAGTGATAAGATCGCATTCGAGATGTTGACCACGCGACGCCAACTTCTGAAAACCGCCGCACTTTCCGCCGCCGCTGCCCCTTCGGGAAAGGTGCTCAAGAACATGGGATCGGCCGGACCCGGGTTGACCGCACGCATTCGCGCCACGCAGGCGGCGGGCAAGGAATGGGACATCGTCGCGTATTGTCACGAAAAGGGCCTTGGAGCGGCCCACACTTCACTGCCTCGCGACATGAATCCGGCGGGCATCAAGAAGATCCGGGATCAGGTCAACAAGTGGGACATGCGGCTGACGGTGGGCTTGCGCACGCCGAAGTCAAAGGACGACCTGCCGCAGTATGAAGCCGCCGTGAAAGCGTGCGCGGAGATGGACGGCCGCGTAGTGTGTGTCCATGATCCGTTCTCCGGCCGGCGCTACGAGCAGTTCAAGGACGCCAAGGAATTTCACGTGTTCGACGCCGCGTGCCGCAGAGGCGTGGAGATCGCGGAGCCGGTGCTTCGGAAGTACAAAATGCCCCTGGCTATCGAAAACCACAAAGGGTGGCGTTCCCAGGAGTTGGCCGATTGGGTGCAATCGACTGGCAGCGAGTATGTCGGCGTTTGCCTAGACATGGTGAACAACGTCTCCTTGGTGGAAACACCGATGCAGACGATCGACATCCTGGAACCTTACACGATCTTCGTGAGTTTTAAGGACATCGCAGTGGATTTTTACGATCAGGGGATTCTGCTCTCGGAGGTCGCGTTTGGCGACGGATTGTTCGACCTGCCGGGGTTCGTGGCGCGGATGCAGAAGCGAAACGCGAAAATGCTCTTTCAGCTTGAGATGTTAACGCGTGATCCGCTGAAGGTCCCGATTTTCACCGAGCAGTATTGGAAGATCTACGACGAGAAGTCTCCGGTTCCGCCACGGGATCTGGCGATGCTGGTGGAGTGGGTTCGAAAGAATCCGCCGCCCAAGCCGTTGCCGAAAACGTCCGGTCTGTCGCCGGCGCAAGTTTTGGCGCTGGAGGACGAATTGAACGACCGCTCAATTGCGTTCGCGCGCGCCAAAATGCCGACGCTTTGTTAGTTGACGCTATAAAATGAAAGACCGGGAAGGGGAGAGCTTCCCGGTCTTTCCGTTCTTGGCGGACGTTGCTTAGGAGCCTTGAGCAGCGGCGGAGCCCATCGAGCTGGCAACCTTGCTGAAAATCTGGCTAATGTTTTCCGAAACACCGGGCATGATGGCGCCCGCGGCGACTGCCACGAACCCGGCCATCAATGCGTACTCAATGAGATCCTGTCCCTTGGTGTCTTTCCACACCTGGATTTGAACCAGGATCGCCTGAATGCTCTTCATATCTCTATTCCTCTCGTACTATTCTCCAGCAGTGACCTGCTAGTTCGATGTTACGGCTGTACGACAGGCATTGGAGTAGGGAAAAACCCTCAATTCGCCGGGAAAATTAGCCGAGGAACCAGTACCGACTCGGGTCAATTAACGAGGGACCGCAACGCCGTGTGTCCCGGTCCCAACCTCTGGCAAGAAGTAGAATACCGCACCCAGGATGGCGTAAACAGCGAGCATTTGAACGCCCTCCATCCAGTTCGACTCCCCGTCGTTTGAAACTTGGGCGCAGATGAAGACGCTGATCGTCACAGCCAGCACTTCGGCCGGGGTGAAGACCAGGTTCATGGGATGCGGTCCTACAAAGTAGCTGGTGATCACGAGAAATGGCGCAACGAACAAGGCGATTTGAATGCTGGAGCCGATGGCGATGCCCATCGAAAGATCCATCCGGTTTTTGCGGGCGACGAGGATTGCCGTGGAGTGCTCGGCCGCGTTGCCGATGATCGCGACGACGATCACACCGACAAACACGCTCGACATTCCGAAACTGTGCGCCGCGTGTTCCACCGAGG
>VFZO01000412.1 GCA_016871155.1 Acidobacteriota bacterium
GGATCGATAGATCCCATGCCTTGAAAATCCCCGCCCGTAGGGCGGAATCTTCCCCTCTTCTCAACACTTCCACTCCGTTTCACGCTGAGCCAAGACAGTTCCGCTCGAAGGGGACCATAAGCCGGTTCCCTCTCTCCAGACTCTCGCGGCGGAAACCCATCCGCATTTCTCGCCCGATGGGCGGTGGATGGTCTACCAATCCGACGAATCTGGCGCCGCTGAAGTCTGGGCTCAGCCCGTGCCCCCAACCGGCGCGAAGTTTCAGATCTCGACGGCTGGCGGACAGCAACCCCGCTGGCGTCGCGATGGGAAGGAACTGTACTACCTATCACCGGCCGGTCAAGTGATGGCGGTTCCCGTGACGGCCGGAAAGTCGTTGGAACGGGGCGCGCCCAAGGAGTTGTTTGGCGGGATGCAATTCCCGAGGAGGCTGGAGGCACGTGGATTCGCCTATCAGCCCTCCGCCGATGGCCAGCGATTCCTGTTCTCCCTACCCGCTGGAAAGGACGCCACTCCGCCTCCGCTAACTGTCGTCGTCAACTGGCTGACGGAGTGGAATAAGAAATAGCTCCCCGGGCTGGACGATCGGATTGGCGATCGGCCGGTGGCCAACTCCGGATCGGATAGACTATTGCAATGCCGCTTTCCGCAGGCGATAAGCTCGGCCCGTATGAAATCGTCTCCGCGATAGGCGCGGGCGGGATGGGGGAAGTGTATAAAGCCCGCGACACGCGGCTGGAGCGGTTTGTGGCGGTAAAGGTGCTGCCGGATCACATCGCTGCCCGGGAAGATTCGCGGGCGCGGTTTGAGCGGGAGGCGCGGGCGGTGGCGTCGCTCAATCATCCGAACATTTGCGTGTTGCATGATATCGGCCCGAATTACATGGTGATGGAGCTAATTGAGGGCGAGACGTTGGCGGCGCGGCTTTCGAAAGGCGCGATACCGGTTGAGCAGGCTGTTGCGTTCGCGATTCAGATTGCGGATGGGTTGGATCGAGCGCATCGGGCCGGTGTTACGCATCGAGATGTGAAGCCTGGGAACATCATGCTGACGCGCGATGGCGTGAAGGTTCTGGATTTTGGGTTGGCGAAGTCGACGCCGAAGGCGATCGCGCCGACGGAGGCGACGTTGACGGCGGCGTTGACTTCCGAAGGTACGATCCTGGGCACGCCGCAGTACATGGCACCGGAGCAGTTTGGCGGGCAGGAGGCCGATGCGCGTTCGGACATATGGGCGTTTGGAGCGGTGTTGTACGAGATGCTGACTGGGCGGAAGGCGTTTGAGGGGAAATCGTATTCGAGTCTGGTCGGGGCGATTCTGGCAACCGAGCCGGCGCCGATGAAAGGGAAACCCTGGCTCGAACGGTTGGTCGGGCGGTGTTTGCGGAAAGAGGCGGAGGAGCGATACTTTTCGATGCACGACATCGTGCTCGATTTGCGCACGCCGCCGCAGGAATCGGTGGGCGCCGCAGTTCCTCGCCAAGTGCAGTTGCCGTGGGTGCTGGTGGCTGGGGTGATGGCACTGATTGCCGTCGGCGTGTCCGCGTTGCATTTCACGCAAAAGGCCCCGGCGGCGCCCAGCATGAGATTCCAGATCCAGACGCCGGGGAGTGCGCCGACGCAGTTTCTGTCGCTCTCGCCAGACGGACGAATGCTGGCGTTCCTGGCCAACAGCGGCGATAACGACCAACTGTGGATCCGTCCCATGGACTCGATCTAAGCCCGGCCGCTGGACGGAACCGACGGCGCGACGTGGGCGTTCTGGTCGCCCGATAGCGCCTGGCTTGCGTTCTTCGCGCGCGGTCAACTCAACAAGATCGCCGTTGCCGGCGGTCCCCCGCAGAAGCTCTGCGATACAGGCGAAGGGCGTGGCGGAACGTGGAATCGCGACGGCGTCATACTGTTTTCCGCGAGCGCGGACAGCCCGATCCTGCGGGTGTCGGCATCAGGCGGCGTTCCGACGCCCGTCACGACCGTTGCCAAGGATGGCTTGTTCGGTCACTTGTACCCGACATTTCTGCCGGACGGGGAGCATTTTCTGTTTGCACATGGTTACTTGGGATCGCTGAGAGGTGGCGATCCCGTCCGCATACTGTCCGAGCGCCACAATAGTCTCTATGCACCTCCGGCCGTTGCGGGCGAGAGCGGGTATTTGCTATTTCGGCGCGACGAAACACTGATGGCGCAACGTTTCGATCCTGTATCGCACAAGCTGTCGGGCGATGCGGTTTCGGTGGCCACGCAAGTCCCAAGAGGAGGGAGCCTCAGCTACGGTTTGTTCTCGGTCTCCGGAACAGGGACACTTGTTTACACGACGGAAACGAACGCAGAAAGGCAACTGGCGTGGATCGACCGATCCGGCAAGCGGCTGAGCGTCGCGGGCAAGCCGGGCAGATACCGGACTTCGGCCCTCTCACCCGATGACAAAGGTATCGCCGTAACGATTGGCAAGCCGAACGGGGGGTCGGAGATCTGGGTGAGAGACCTCTCGCGGGACGTGCTGTCCCGCTTGACGTTCCGCGATGGCGAGGCGGTGTTCCCAGTTTGGTCCGCCGATGGCAAGAGCCTGGTATTTGGGTTTCGGGGCTTTTCCGCTTCCACGGACCTCTATCGAAAACCGCTAGGGAGCAACAATTCCGAAGAACTACTGGTGCACGGGGGAACAAATGGCGCTCCGCGTGAGATTTCCCAGGACGGCAAATGGCTGCTTTATGGGAATTTGTCGCCGACGACGGGGCGCGATCTTTGGCTTCTGCCACTCCAGGGCGATCGAAAACCCGTGCCCTTCCTGCAATCGCGTTTCAACGAATATTTCGGCAGCTTTTCTCCGGATGCGAAGTGGATCGCTTATGAGTCAGACGAGTCGGGCCGTGCGGAGATCTATGTGCAGGCGGTTCCGGCGGGCGGGGCCAAGTATCAAATCTCCACCGATGGCGGGACGGTGCCCGTTTGGCGGCGTGACGGCAAGGAGATTTACTATCGCTCGCCAGAGGGGAAACTGATGGCGGCGCCGGTCCGGATCGGCACAACGATTGAAGCCGGCACGCCGCAAAGCCTGTTTGCGCTGCGTGGCGCACAGGGCTTCACGCCGTCGGGGGATGGGCAGCGATTTTTGGTGGTGGAAGCGGCGGGAGGAGAAGAGGCAGCGACGGTTCCGCCCGTGACAGTGGTGTTGAACTGGCAGGCGGAGTTGAAGAAGTAGCCCCTCGGGCTGCGGGGGAGAACCGATACAATCTGTCGATGGCAACGTGGATTGGTTTGGACATCGGCGGGACGACGGTTAAGGCGGGGCGGGTCAACGAAGCCGGCGTTATCGTCGCTCGCGGGGAAGAGGCGGCGCCGGATGAGTTGGGCGCGCTGACTTCCGTTTGCGGGTCGCTGATCGAGAGTGTTTGGGCGAATGATGTGGAGGGCGTTGGCATTGGGTGTCGCGGGATCATCGACGTCGATGCGGTTCAGGTGATCGTCTCGCCGGGGCGGTTACGGTGTTTGGATGGCTATCGGTTGTCCGAGTTGGCACCGGCGGGGGTGCGAGTTGCGGCAGACAACGATGCGCGGGCGGCGGCGGCGGGCGAGATGGTTTGGGGAGCGGCGCGCGGGAAACGTCATGCGATCATGCTGACGCTGGGCACGGGCATGGGAGGAGCTATAGTCGCCGATGGGAAGATGATCCGGGGATCGGCGTGGGCGGCTGGCCATCTGGGGCATTTGAACGTCGATCCGAACGGCCCGATGTGCGTGTGCGGGGCGCGGGGGTGTATCGAAACCTACGTTTCGGCGCGGGCGATTGAGAGCGAAGCCTGGGCGGCGGTGCATCGCGGAACCGACACGCTGCTCAATACGCGCGGTACCGACTGCGCGACCGTGTTCGCTTGTGCAGCGGAGGGGGACAAGTGCGCGGCGGGGATCGTTTCCGGCATGATCACGCGGCTGGGTGGATTCATCGGCGGGTTGATTTTCGCGTTCGACCCGGAGATTGTGATTTTGGGTGGGTCGGTGTCGCTGGCGGGCGATGCGCTGTTTGGGCCGTTGCAGCGGGATGTCGATGCGCGGATTGGGCCGTTTTTCCGGCGGAGCGTGGAGATTGCGCGGCCGGGCGTAGGCGATCCGACGGGAATCATTGGCGCGGCGGCGCTAGTTCGCTTACAATAGGGAAGACCGACACGCGCGCGCCCGTAGCTCAGCCTGGATAGAGCGTTTGCCTCCGGAGCAAAAGGTCAGAGGTTCGAATCCTCTCGGGCGTACCAACGAATAGACTGTTGTAGACGGTTAAGCGGACGAAGGACGGCAGAGTTCCCGCTTGGCTTTTGCGCGGAGCCAGATTGCGCCGATGCCGAGTCCGATGAGCGCGAAGGTAGCGGGTTCGGGGTTTTCGGTACCAATGGCGTTCATCATGAACTGCAACTGGGAACCTTGTGCGCCGGTGCCATTGGCGGTCAGGCCGGAGAATCGGATGGTGCCGGAGATGTACCAGTCGCCGCCACTCGCAGCCGTATTAAAGACAAGAGGCGAAGACATCGTTTGCAGTTGACCTGGGCCGCCGCCGCCGGGCTGGGAAGCAGACAGACTTGCCGGAAGCGAACCGCTTAGGACTTGAACGCCGGGGGCCAAGGAGAGGCTTTCCAAATTAACGCTGGTTGCGATTGACCTGGCGGCGGCGGACACAAAGAAATTGGAGGCAGGCAGAGTCCAAGTGGAGTTGGCGCCAAGCGGCCCGGCGGGGTTTGCGTAGGTCACGGTAGAAGCGACGTTGCTGGCATCCCATACCGTTGCATAGCCGGAGCCGGTGGCGGCGTTGTAGCCAATACGGAAGTTCTGTGGCAGGTTGCCGGCGCGCCAGTGCTG
>VFZO01000413.1 GCA_016871155.1 Acidobacteriota bacterium
TGTCCTCCGCAGGGGTCTTCGCTGCCTTCAAACCCCTATGGATATTGATGCGGACGAGCATCCGGGAGATTCGCACGCGCGGCTCAAAACGGAAATGTGGGAGTATATCTCAGCCAGCCGGGGCGGTTAGTCCAGGCCGCTTTGACACAAAACGGAAATTCCTGTAAGATCGGCCCCCAAGAGTGCCCGTCGAAAACGCGGGCAAGAGAGGCGGATCCATGACAAGACCGAGAGTATCTGCGGCCCTCCTGAGCTTTGGCGTTCTGTGTGCCTGCATGGCCTATGCACAAACACAAGGGGAGCTGACTGGCGAAGTGGCCGACAACTCCGGCGCGGTAATGCCTGGAGTTACAGTGGTGGTCACCAACGAAAACACGAACATCGGGCGCCGGGTGACGACCAACGATAACGGGATCTATAGCGCCCCGGCCCTGCAGCCGGGGATGTACAGCATCCGCGTGGAAAAGAGCGGTTTTCAGTCCATGGTGCGTTCCGGAATCGAGTTGCAGGTCCAGCAGGTAGCGCGCGTCGATTTCAGAATGCAGATTGGGCAGACCAGTGATGTGATCAACGTCACCGGTGAGGCGGCGCTGCTAACCACCGAGTCGGCCACCACCGGAACCGTCATCGAGAACAGGCGTATCGTCGAACTGCCCCTGAATGGCCGGAACTTCCTGCAGTTGGTTGCGCTGGCGCCCAACGTAACATTCGGATTCGGAGTCGCGGGGCAGCAGGTTGCCATGCAAGGCGGTCAAAGGTCGCAGCAAAGTATCAGCGTCGCGGGCCAGCGCAGCGAGTTTAACCGTTTCAGTCTGGACGGGATCGAAAACACGGATCAAAACTTTAACAGTTACGTATTCCTTCCGTCTGTGGACGCATTGGACGAATTCAAGGTGCAGACGGGAGTGTACCCAGCGGAGTTCGGGAGAGCCACCAGCCAGATTAACGTATCTACCAAACCGGGAACGAACTCCTATCATGGAGCGCTCTTCGAGTTTCTGCGCAACGCCAAGCTCGATGCAAGGGACTTCCGTTTCGTATCTGCGGAGCAGCGCAGAAATCCCTACGTGCGGAACCAGTACGGTTACACGCTGGGCGGGCCTGTGTGGATTCCCAGGCTCTTTCACGGAAGAGACCGGCTGTTCTTTATGACCAACTACGAGGCCCTGCGCGACCGCAGGGGCAGTTTTCGAGTCTCTGACGTCCCGGCGCCCGCGATGCGCGAGGGCAATTTTGCGGGCGTGACAAATGCGACCGGAGTGGTTCAAACGGTCTTCGATCCTCGCACGCGGGTCCGTCAGGGCAACACGACCGTCGCGCAGCCGTTCCCCGGAAACATCATCCCGGCCGCCCGGTTCAACGGAAAGGCCGTAAAGCTTCTCGACCTCTATCCGGTGCCCAATGTCCCGTCAACCGGCCTGGCGCGGAATTATCAGGTACAGCGGGTGCGCCAGCAGGACGCCGATCAGTTCACCGGACGGGTCGACTTCGCCGAGAACTCAAACTCAAACTGGTTTGGCCGGTGGAGTTGGGGCGAAGATTTCGAAGTGCAACCGGCCAACTTCATCGGCTCCGGAGGAACGAAGCTCGACACGAAAGTGCAACAGGTGATGCTCTCGAATACGAGAGTTCTGAAACCTACGATCGTCAACGAGTTCCGGTTCGGGTATAACCGCTTTTACAACACCAACACGCAGGAAAACGCGTTCGGGCGAAACGTAGTGGGCGAGATCGGCGGCCTGCCCGGCATTGCCACGCCGGAGCCGGTTATCTACGGTGCGCCTTCCATCGGCATCACGGGATTTTCCGGCTTTGGCGATACCAGCCTGGCGCCGAATATTACCAGGAATCACACGTTTCAATGGATAGACAACCTCTCTATCAGTAAGGGCCGGCATTCGATTCGCTTTGGCGGCGAATTCCGCCGGGACAGAGTCAACCAGACCGGTAACCAGTTCCCGCGGGGAGCATTTTCGTTCACCGGCTTGGCGACTCAGAACCCGGCCGCCACGGCTAACTCCGGGAACGGCTTTGCGGATTTCATGCTGGGCCTGAATCGGGACGCGTCGGGATCGCTCGGTCTGGCCGTGGCCCAGTTGCGCGCGTCACGCCAGTACTACTACGTGGACGATTCATGGAAGGTCACCTCGAAGCTCACGCTCAGCCTGGGATTACGCTACGAGTTCTCGCCTCCCTACATACACAAACATGACGGCCTGCTCAATGTCGAAATTCTCGACCCATTCGATCAGAACCGGCGGCCCACCATCGTTCGCCCAGGCTCGGGCGATTTTTATGAGGGGATACCGTTTCGCTATCCTTCCAACGTTCGTGTTGCCCGCGACGGCAGGCTTGGGAATGCCCTGGTCCGCAGCGATTACAACGATTTCGGCCCGCGCCTGGGCCTGGCCTTCAGTCCAACTCCGGGTTGGTCTCTCCGGGCCGGAGTGGGGGTGTTCTTTGTCCAGGACATCGGCAACGCGCGGTACGACATGTCGCGGAACCTGTCGGCGCGCCGGAACGATATTTCAAACAACGATTTTCCAAATTTGAATCTGGATGCTCCGTTCGCCAGCCTGGGCACGCTGGTGATCAACACCCCGTTGATTCTCTCGAACAACATTGGACGGCGGACGCCGTACGTCACGCAATATCTTCTGAATATCCAGCGTGAATTAGGAAGGCGTACGGTGCTGGAAGCCGGATACACCGGCAATCAGGGACACAAGCTAGAGCGGTTCCGCAATTACAATATGCCGCTGCCCGGACCCGGCGACGTGCAGGCTCGGCGCCCCTATCCCGAGCTGGGCGTTATTCAGATGACCGACGGCGTCGTCAACTCCAACTATCATGCGCTCGCGGCCCGGTTCCAGCAGCGAATGGGCACGCAACTGACCACCCTGGTCAGCTACACCTATTCGAAAGCGATCGACACCGGAAGCGCCATCCGCACCCACGGAGGAGACACCGATTTTCCGCAGGACAATTACGACATCAAAAAGACTGCGAGGTCGGTCTCCAATTTCGACCAGCAGCACCGGTTTGTAACGTCGCTGCTGTGGCAAGTTCCGTTCGGCAAGGGACAGCGATGGCTCCAGAGCGGCGCCCTGAGCCACATTGTAGGTGGCTGGCAGACCGGAAATATCGTCACCTACCGGACGGGGCTGCCCTACACGGTCACCAACGGGATCGACGCCGCAAACGTGGGCGGGCCCGGCGCCCAGTATCCCAACCGCACGAGCGCGCCTTTGGAGCCTCCCGGGGGCAGGGATCCCGTAAGGTATTTCAACCCGGCGGCGTTCGCGCGCATAGCTCCGTTCACGTATGGCGACGTGGGCCGGAACAGCATGCGGGGGCCGGAGGCCTTTTCGCTGGACTTTTCGCTGATGAAAAAAATCCCGATGCCGGTTGAGGGCCACGAGTTGCAGTTCCGCTTCGAGGCCTTCAATTTTCCTAACCGGCCAAACTTCGGCCTCCCTGCGGCCGCCGTAACGAGCGCGACGTTTGCGCAGATTACGTCTACGAATACCGCAATGCGGGAGCTTCAGTTTTCGCTGAAGTACGTATTCTGATTCGCCGCCGGTTCGGCGGGAACGGAGCTGCTAGAGACCTGCGGCTCCGAGTCAGAATATGAGTTTCAGCGCGAACTGAATGTCCCTCGCCGAGTTCGCTTGCGTGGTAATGACACCGGCGGCCGCGGATCCGATCTGCGTATTCGGAAGTCCGAACTCCGCGCGGTTGGCGATGTTGAAAGCCTCGGCGCGGAATTGGACCGATACACGGTCCTTGACCGGGAAGTTCTTGAAGATGGAGACGTCCAGGTTCGCAACGCCGGGTCCGCGCAACGGCGAAAGGAAACGCGGCACGGTTCCGAACGTGTACGGCGCCGGCGCGGTGAACGCCGTCGAATCGAAGTAGCGGGTGATCTTCTTCGCAATGCGCCCCTCGATCACGCCGGCGTTGCCGTTCGACCAGTTCGGACGCTGCGGCCCGCCGAAGTTGAACAGCGTGTTCGAGGCCATCGTCAAGCTCAACGGCACGCCGCTGCGGAACGTCGCGATGCTGTTCAGTTGCCAGTTGCCGAGTATCCAGGTGACGGCGCCCTTATCGGACAACATCGACTTGCCCTTGCCGAACGGCAACTCCCAAACGCCATTCATGGCCAGGAAATGCGGTGCGTCATAGGAGGCCGTCGACCGTTCGTTGCGCCGGTTGTTTTGATCCTGAATGTTGTCGCCCGCGAACTGCTCGCCAGGGAACCCGGTGGTGGTGGCGCCGACGTCGTCGATCAACTTGGACAGTGTGTAGGAGAATAACAAGCTGACGCCCTGCGAGAATCGCCGCTCCAGCTTCGCTTGCAGGGAGTGGTAGGTCGACGCACCATACGACAAGTTGCCGATCGTCACCGCGTTGAAGTGCGGGTACGGCCGTAGCAACTGGCCGCGCGC
This sequence comes from Acidobacteriota bacterium, assembly GCA_016871155.1. Classification (GTDB taxonomy): domain Bacteria; phylum Acidobacteriota; class Terriglobia; order Bryobacterales; family Bryobacteraceae. The sequence continues at coordinate 4,449 of VFZO01000413.1, forward strand.
CACGCGCGCTCCGCTCAGCGCGCCCGTCGTGATCAGCCCCAGGAATGGGTTCGGGACCAGTTCGCGAATCGCGTCTCCGGTCGACAGCGCTTGGTTCGGCATCTGGTTCGGATTCAAGTTTCCGAAAAGATGCAGGCCGCGGCTTCCGGCCACCGCTACGTCCATCAGGAAATTGCCGGGAAGCGTTCGCTGCAAGTTCAGGTTCCACTGCTGCGAATACGGGTTGCTGCGGCTGCGGTCCATGCCTGTGACGTTTTGGCCAAGCAGCGTCGATAAGCCCTGGGCGCTTCCCGTGCCTCGAATGAAACCGTCCGGGAAGGGATTAGAGAACCGGTTCGTCGGTGTGATGCCATCCAGCGTCCC
>VFZO01000414.1 GCA_016871155.1 Acidobacteriota bacterium
GAAGCGGCGCGGCGGGCGGCTTCAGATCCAGTGTTTCGATTCGGGGCTCGTAGCTGGAGATCCGCGGCGGCAGCGCGAACGCGGACAGAACCAAAATGGCGGTCCCGCACATGACGGCGCCGAATTTCAGACTGGCGTTCCACTGTTTGGGCGGAACGGGAGGGACCATCCACGCCGATGGCAGCGCCGCAACGGCGGCGCGGAATTCGGCGGCGGATTGATACCGAAGCGCCGGGTCTTTTTGCAGCGCCCTGGCCAGTACCTGGTCGACGGCGGGAGGCAGAAATCGTGCGTAAGAGGATGGCGGCGGCGGCGTCAGTTCCACCTGTGCCCGCATGATCGCGAACTGTTCGGCGCCGTCGAACGGCCGGCGGCCGGTGAGCATTTCGTAGAAGACGACGGCCGTGGAATAGAGGTCGCTGCAGCCGTCAATCGGCCCGGCTGCGCGGACCTGTTCCGGCGACATGTAATAGACGGTTCCGACCGCGATGCCGGGGAGCGTTTTGGATGGATCGCTCTGCTGGCGCGCCAGCCCGAAGTCGGTGAGTTTCACCTGTCCATCTTTGCCGATGAGTATGTTGCCCGGTTTCACGTCGCGGTGAATCACGCCTTTTGCATGCGCGTATCCGAGCGCCTGCAGGACCTGATCGATAATCCGCATGGTCTCGATCGGCGCGGGAAGAGTGCGCCCGATCTGGAGGTCAAGCGCATCGCCGTCGACCTGCTCCATCACCATGATCAAGGTGCGGCCCTCGCAGAATGCCGTGCGGACCTGGGCGATATTGGGGTGCTCGAGCCTGGCTTGCACTTGAATTTCGTGCAGGAAGCGCTCCACCTGTTCAAGGTCGTGGCTAACATCGTCCGTCAAAACTTTCATGGCGTCGAGCCGGCCAGTGACGCCATTCACCACCTGGTAGACAACACCCATCGCGCCTTCGCCAATCACGCCAGTGACGCGGTAGGGGCCGACGGAGTCGCCTGGAGAGAATTTCATGGGATCTGGGCGATGGTGCGGGAAGCGGACAGGATGATGAATGCCGAGATGAGAACCACGGCTCCGAAGCCCGCGACTATCAATATCGGCAGTAGCCGGACGCTTTCGCTGGCCGGTGGGGGAGGCAGCGGAGCGGAGATAGGTGCGGCTGCCAGCACGGGGACCGGCAGGGGCGGTGGCTGTTGACCGACGCTTGAGGGATCGAGGATCGCGTTGTAGAACTCGCGAGCCGAAGCGTAGCGATCGGCCGGGTCCTTGGCCAGGGCTTTCAAAATCACCGCGTCGAGCAGGCTGTTCAGTTTGGGGTTGAGCAGGCTTGGCGGTACCGGGGGCTCGAGCACGTGCGCCATCATAATCTGGTATTCACCGGCGGGTGTAAAGGGAGGACGGCCCGTGACAAGCGCATAGAAGAGGCATCCGATCGAGTACACATCGACGCGCGGATCCATCGAATTCAAGCCCTTGAAAACTTCCGGGGCGGTATAATGAACGTCGCCAACGAGCACGCCGGCGCGGGTCAGGTTGGCGTCGCCGGCCGCTTTTGCGGCCGCGAAACCGGAGAGTTTGACCAGATTTTCCGGCGTGATCAGGACGTTGGCCGGCGAGATCTCGCGATGAACGACACCGGCTGCATGCGCGGCGTCGGCGGCGGCGATGACTTGCAGGATCGTGCGTGCGGCCTCGTCGATTTCCATTGGGCCGAGGTCCAGTCGATCCTTCAGCGTCACGGCCTCGATCGACTCCATCGAAAGCGCCAGGCAGCCGCCGATTTCGACAGCGCCATAAAACGTCACGATATTGGGATGCTGCAAGTTTGCCAGAATACGGCTCTCCCGATGGAAGCGGGCCGACCGCTCCGGATCGGAGCGGATGGCTTCCGGTAGGATTTGCAGAAGTTCAATTCGTTGGCTGGATTTGTTGTGGGCACGGTAGGAGATGCGCTTACTGGAGCTATCGACGTAGTCCAGGATTTCGTATCCATCGACGGTGCTTCCGATGACGAGTGACAAGGGGGCTTCCTCAGTTCTTAATCGGCTGCGAGGTCGCACCGCTTTAGGGTTCGTCCTAAGTTCGGCTAGGGTTGGTACCTGAGCGGATTGAGTACTAACTTGCGGGGGCTGCGTTCACTACGATATAAACAATGCGCGGTCAACACTTTGGATTGGGAGCGTTCATGCGAACTCTGGTATTGATGCTGGCGGCGGTGGCCGCGTTTGGGCAGGATACGCGTGGCAACTTGTCGGGTATCGTCACGGATGCACAGGCGGCGGTCGTCGCCGGGGCTGCGGTTACGGTGACCAACACCGGCACAAACGCCCCCGTGCGGTTGACCACCAATTCGAGCGGGTACTTTGAAGCTCCGCTCCTTCTTCCGGGCGTCTACTCGGTTACGGTCGAAATGCAGGGTTTCAAACGGTTGGTGCGTTCGGGCATCACTGTCGGGATTAGCGAGCAGTTGCGCGTAGACTTGGCTCTTGAAGTTGGCGGCACGACGGAGTCGGTGACGATTACGGCGGAGGCGCCGATGCTCGATACAAGTTCGGTGACGACGGGCCGGTCGATGACGCACCGGGAGGTGATGGATCTGCCGGTATTGGGAAACAACATCACGATGTTGACGCGCTTTTCGCCGGGTGTACAGGTGCCGGGCACGACCCAGTTCTTGGTGCAGGGGCAGGTGGGAGGCGGCTCGCAGTACAACGCGGCAGGCGGAGTCGGCGGCAACGAGTGGTCGATGGATGGGGCATCGACCAATGGCACCGACCGGCGCGTGTCGGTGATGCCAAGTCCCGATGTCGTCGACGAGTTCCGCATCGAAACGTCCAACTTCGATGCGTCGTTCGGGCATGCGACCGGTCTCAACATTTCGATGTCGACCAAATCGGGTGCCAATGCGTTTCACGGTTCAGCGACATATCAATACTTCAACCAGCGCTGGAATGCGGCGCCGTTCTTCGTGAAGAAGGCGCGGTATGAACAAATCGCCACGCTGCGAGGACGCGGCGATATCGCCGGCGCCGACGCGCTGGCCGCGACACCGATGCTTCTGCCCGGTCACACCAACAATACACACGAGACGATCAGCGGCCCGGTACGCGTTCCGGGGCTGTTCGACGGCCGGAACAAATTGTTCTTCTTTCTGGGTTACTCGTGGTTGAAGAACCTGCAATCGGCCAGAGCGAGTGAACTGAACTATACCGTGCCGACCAATGCGATGCGGCAGGGAAACTACGCGGCGCTGCTGCCGGTGGACGCGGTGCGTTACACCGTCTACGATCCTCTGACAACGCGGCCCGATCCGGCGCGCGCGGGCCACGTCGTCCGCACTCCTTTCGCCGGCAACATTCTGCCGCAGGCGCGTATCCGCAATCCGATGGCGGAGTTCTACAACCGCCGGATGCCGATCGCCAATAACGACCCCACCGATCCGCGCCGCGAGCCCTTCAACAACTACCTCGCCAACGGCATGCCGAACAACGTGGCCTATCACTCGTGGAACAATCGCTTCGATTATCAGGCCACGGCCAACAACCGGTTCTTCTTCCGCTGGTTGAAGAGCCATTTCCTCGAAGACGCGCAGGACTTTACGTTCGCCACCGAACCGGGCCTCATGGCGTGGAACGAAAAGAGGCCGACGCTGAGCGGCCTGGCCGACTGGACCTTCACCAAAGGCGCGGCCACGGTGATGAACATTTCGGTCGACACGACACGGTTCCTGACGCAAAATCAGCGGCTGGGCACACGGAAGTATAAACCGACCGATGTCGGGCTGCCCTCCTACATGGACGCCAAATGCGCCGGCAGTTGCGTGTTGCCTCGGGTGGTCTGGCCGGGCATGACGTTTTGGAACGGCGACATGTTGTTGAGTACGCCTGTCGATGCGGGGCCGATCGGACGACAGACCAGCGCGAAGTTCAATCTCTCGCACGTGCGAGGATCCCATTCGCTGCGAGGCGGCGTCGACTTTCGCCAGCACTTCCGCACGCAGATTCAAACGGGCGGGCTGACCTCGGGAAACTTTACGTTCGCGAACACTTTCGTTCGGAAAGACGAAGACGGTTTCGCGCCCGCCGGCGCGCTGGGGCTGACCTGGGCGACGTTCCAGCTCGGCATGCCGACGGGAATGTCGGTCGACACCAACGACACCTTCGCGCTGATGAATCCTTATTACGCGTGGTATGGGCAAGACACGTGGCGTGTGTCGCGTAAGTTGACCGTGACGCTTGGACTGCGTATCGAATACGAGCAAGGCCCGACGGAGCGCTTCAACCGTTCGCTGACGTACTTCGATCCGAACCTGGAGTTGCCGATTGCGGCGGCGGCGCAGGCGGCGTATGCCCGCAATCCGCTGCCGGAGTTGCCGGCGAGCCAGTTCATCGTCAAAGGCGGGACTGTGTATGCCGGGCAGAACGGCGCGCCACGGCGGTTGTGGGCGAACGAGCTGATGTGGCTGCCGCGATTTTCGGCGGCGTACCAGTTGAATCCGAAGACGGTGCTGCGCGGCGGGTACGGTGTGTACTTCGACACGCTGAATGTGATGAATCAGGCTACCGATCAGTTTGGCTACGCGCGCGCGACGAACACGGTCTTGACCAACGACTTCGGACAAACCTGGAATGCGGGCAATCCGATTGGCGGCGTGTCGCCGTTGACCGATCCGTTCCCGGTGCGGCGCGACGGGACGCGGTTCGACGTGCCGCTGCAGAATGCGCTGGGTTCGATGGCTCGCGCCGGACAGGGATTTACCTACACCGGCTTC
>VFZO01000415.1 GCA_016871155.1 Acidobacteriota bacterium
TGCCCCGCTCGATCAGCGGATTCGAATTCGATACGCCATCCAGGGTGAACGACACGCCCATGCGGCCCGACGCCCCGGAGACCGTCGGGTTGACGCCGAAAATCGGCACACCGTCTTGTGTCCCGGCGTTCTGGATGCCCGGGGCCAGCGCCAACAGGCCCGTGATGTTGAGCCTTCCATTCAGAGGCATGGTGGTGATGCTCTTGTGATCGATCACCTTTCCCACCGTCGCGTTCTCGGTGTTGATGGCCGGTAGCTCCGCCGTCACTTCCACCCTTTCGACGGCGTTGCCCACCTGGAGGACGAAGTCGACTCGCGCCCGCTGATTCACCTCCAGACGGATTCCACTCTGCTCGTATGTCTTGAATCCCGCGGCCTGCACCGACACGCGATAGGGACCGGGGCGCAGCAAGGGCACCTGGTAATCTCCAGTCGAACTGGTCACCGCGTCCCGGCTGATGCCGGTCTCGACGTTGGTCACCGTCACCGTGATCGCGGGAATCACCGCGCCGGATGCATCGGTCACGGAGCCGGTAATCGAAGCTGTGATCTCCTGGGCGGAGACCGTCCGTGCGACGAACACCACGAACAGAAAGGAAAATGCGGCAAGGGATGGTATCGGGTACCTCCGTGAGTGACTCATGGCTTCACCTCTTCGAGAACCAGGACCCAATCCTGACCCCGGCCCTGCGTGGGCGGAGCGTAGGTCTGGAATCCCCTCGCGTCGGTTTCGTGAAGGACGTTGACGGAGCCGTAACGCGGATCGAACCAACTCGCCCGGAAACGCCTCCCGCCGATGCGACGCGTGTCGATCGTGAACTGAGCGCCGTGCGGTGAGTAGACCAAGGCGAAGCTGCGGTCGGAGGCGACAGCGGCGCGCACTTTGGCACCGCCATGGCGCGGGCCGTCGGCAATCCAGTCTTGCGCGGGCTCGAGCAGATGCCATTGACGTGATTCGAGCAGCCGCCGAAAGAGCCCCATCTGGAAGGCCCCGGGATGATGGAGCGCTTCGCGCCAGGGGATGTCGGCCCAAAGTTGCGATGCCTGCCCCGGGGCCCACATCTGCCACACATTGTTGTTGCCGTAAGTGTGCCCGCATGCGCCGGCCAGAATGGCCCACCACGCGGCTTGTCGTACATCGGCGTCGTCGAAACGCACCAACCGGCTGTGGTCCTTCCAATAGAAGCCGACGTTGAGAGCCTCGTAGCGTGGTTCGCCATCGAGGGTCGGGCGAGCCGGCTTCAACTGGCGATCGTGCTCGATGTAGAGACCATTGTCGTGATCGCGGGCCGCGTGGGAAGTTTGAACCATGTGAAAGCTCAGCCAGGGGGCCGCGTTCACGAAATCCGACGAGAAGCCGGTTCCCCGGGGATGGAATGTCCGCAGGTGAACTCCGCCATCGCCCTTCATTAGCCCCGCGGCCAATTCGTTTATCGTGGCGGACTCTTCCGGCGTGGCCGGATTGGCATCGCCGCCGAGAATCCAGATCAGCGGCCGGTCGCGGTAGCGTTGCCCCAGAAACTGGCCATACTCGCGGGCGTTGGATGGATTCAGCAGCGCGGGCGCGCTACCGCGTTGCTTCCAATGACGTCCCCATGCAGGCAGGAAGCCGACCGTCAGCCCCAGCGCCCGCGCCTTGTCGAGGATGAAATCAACGTGCCGGAAAAAGGCCTCGTTCGGCGTTCCAGGATTGTTGTCTCGCAGGGGAGCCTCGCCGTATGCGTTGGGGTCGTTCAGACCACCGTGAATCGGCAAGACGACCGCCTGGATCACCGTAAAGCCCTTGGCGGCCCGGTCGCGGAGGTAGTGCTCGGCATCCTCGCGGTTCAACCGGTGGAACAGCTCCCAGCCGGTGTCGGCCAGGTAGAAAAAGGGATTGCCGTCGGCTTGCTGCAGGTGGCGGCCATTGGGAGAAACGCGCAAGGCCCCCGGGATCTGGCCGACAAGCGAGCAAGCGGCTAATAGAAGAAGGACCACAACTTTCCATTTGGCTCCTGGCATCGCGTCAGCAAGGCGCATCACGGCTCCGATTTCCTTTCGCACGCTCATCAGAAAATGTACTTGATCGCCAACTGGCCTTCTCGTCCGCTGCCGCCGGACCGAACGGCGCCAAAACCCGGGTTATCGATGTTGATGTTCGGTGAACCGAAGTTCGGTTGATTCACTCCGTTGAAGAACTCGGCGCGGAACTGGATCTGGTGGCCTTCGCGAACGCGAAAGACCTTCATGGCCGAGAAGTCGACAACGCGGGTGCCCGGCGTGTCGATGATGGTGCGTCCGGCGGTTCCGAACGTGAACGGCGCTGGGGCGGAGAACGCGGCCGTATTGAACCAGCGCTCGATGGTCCGCTGCGACGGTGGCAGATTGCCCGGTCCATTCAGGTTGGGACGCGTTGTACGCGTTCCAGCGTTCGGAATGTCGCCGCCGACGGTTGGGGTGGTGGCGAAGCCGGTCTGCAGACTCAGGATGCCGGAGATCTGCCACCCGGCGACCGCGAGATCCGCGATCCGGCTGCCGCTCTTGCCGGGAACCTCCCAGACCCAGGAGAGCGTGAACCTCTGGCGCAGGTCGAAGGCGGAGCGTCCGCGCTCCAACCGGAGATTACGCGGATCCTGAGGAAAGGGATTACTATCGCTGTTGGGATTCCAACTCGACGCGTCATCGATTGACTTCGCCCAGGTGTACCCCGCCAGGAGCATCACTCCGCGGCTCAGCCGGCGCTCTCCGGACAACTGCAACGAGTGATAAGACGACGCCGCCGAGGACTCCTGCTGAACGATCTGACGGAACTCAGGATATCTCCTCCGCGCATTGATATTACCCGGCCCGGGTGGCAGCGCCGGGTTACCCTCCATCCGGCGTTCCAGGTGAATCCCGCGGGATCCGACGTAGGAGATCTTGCCGGCCACCAGCGCGGGCAGCACGCGCTCCAGGCCGAAGTTCCATTGCTGCACGTAGCCGTTGGTCAACGTGCTCGGCTGGTGAGTGGAGAACGAAGGATTCCGTGGCACCAGTGCGCGTGTGTCGGGCGCCGGGAATACGCCAAAGCGCAGTTCCGGCGTGAGGTTGCTGCTGACCAGATCCGTGCGCAAGAAGAAGGGTGGCGGATTCTGCGACGAGTTGTTCAGGATGAAGAGCAAAGGCTGCGCCCAGGAAATACCGTAGCCGCTGCGGACGACGGTATTGTTGTTCCCGAAAGGCCGCCAGGCAAACCCGGCGCGTGGCGCGAAAGCGTGGTTGGTGGGCCGCTTCATCGAACGAATCGCTTCAAACCGGTGAGAGTAAGGAAGCTGGAACGGAAACTTCAGATTGTCGGGATAGACCAGCTCAGCCTTGGCATAGTCAAAGTAAGCCCATTGACCGTTGGCGTTGATCCAGTTGCCGTCGCGTTCCCAACGCAGACCGAGATTCAGGGTCAAACGCGACGTCAGGTTGATGTCGTCCTGCACGTAGAGGTTCAGCCGTTTGTTGCGCAGGCGATTCGCGTCGTAGAAAGTAGGATCAAGGATGAGTTGTTGATTGGGGAAGCCGAGCAGAAAATCCGGGAATCCGTTGATGTACTGTGCACCGCGTTGCCCGGTGAAGGGACCGTTGAAGATGTACTGCCCCATGGAAGTTTGCGGCTGGAAATTGTTCATCTGGTAGATGCGGAACTCGCCGCCGATCTTGATGGTCTCGTTGCCGCGGACCCAGGTGAACGCCTCGATCAGTTGGTAGTTGATCTCCTTGCGGAACAGCGGCTGCGTGGCCGCGCCGCCTAGATTCTGCAGGTTGCGCAGGTTGATGCTCGGAAACCGCAGCACCGACGGGGAGAGGGCAAATCGGGGCAAGCCGAGCTCGGACGGAAAATCCCGCCCCAGTCCTTCCGGCAGGTTCTCGAAGTTGAACAGATAGGCTGAGAACCGTGCCTCGTTGATCATGGAGGGTGAAAGTGCCCTGGTCCAAGACGCGACACCGGCCTTCGGTTTGAGATTGTTCCATTCGCTGTTGAACCCGATCGTCTTGTTCAAGTCCTCCGAAACGGTCTGCGAAAGCCGCACCATCACCTGATCCTTCGCCGTCACGTGCACGTCTCCTCGAAGATGGAACTGGTATTGATTCACCGGGTCGTTGAAGTTCTCGAGATAGTTGCGGGCGCGGTCGCCGGGATTGTTCGGCGTGGGCCAATAGGGAATGACTTTCTGCGAGATGCCGCTGACGCGACTGGCCGGAATGCGATTCGCCGGAAACGCGCGGCGCATCCCGGCGGCGTCGGCATCCAGCGGGTCGAAGACGATGGGCTGTCCGGCGAAGTCCCCGCTTCGCCATGCCGATTCCGGCGCCAGGAAGCCGCGGTTGTTTGTGCGGCGTTCGCGCACCCACTCTCCGTTGCCGAAGAGGAAGACGCGGTTGCGAATCACCGGACCGCCGAGCGAGAAGCCGAACTGGTTGCGCCGCAGGGGCGTTTTGCCGGGATCGAAGTAGTCGCGCGCGTCCAGCTTGTCGTTGCGCAGAAACTCATAGGCCGTGCCATGGAGCTCATTGGTTCCCGACTTGATCGCGATGTTGACGATGGCTCCGCCGGCTCGGCCGAACTCGGCCGAGTAGTTCGAGGTTTGGACCTTGAACTCCTGTACGGCATCGACAGACGGAATCACGACGGCGACGCCCTCGATGGCCGAGTTGTTCTCCGCGCCATCGAGAAGAAAACTATTGTGCTCC
>VFZO01000416.1 GCA_016871155.1 Acidobacteriota bacterium
TGATGCCATGTACCGGACCCGTTTCTTTACCCAGCGCGGATTTTCCTCCGAGCTCGACTTCCGCGGAAAACCTCGCGCTGGCACCGAGTTCGGTTTCACTCTGTTTGGCGTGAAGGATAAGGGCCGCCTTCTCGACGACGGCCGCCGCTTCCAGGAAGGTGGCTATCAGTTCAACATCACCGGCAAGTCCGAGATCGGCAAGGGTTGGACTGCCAACGCGAACATATTCTATTTGTCTTCTTTTCTTTTCAGGCAAGCCTTCACGCAAAGCTTTAATGAAGCGATCTTTTCCGAAGTCAACTCCCTCGCCACCGTTTCGAAGACCGGCTCCACATATTCCTTCCACGGCGTCTTCTCCCGGCATCAGTTGTTCCAGGGCAGTTCCGAACTCGACCAAATCGTCATCCGCCGCCTCCCCTCGATGGAGTTCACCACCCGGGACCGCCAAATCTCGAGCAAACTGCTTCCGGTTTGGTTTTCCATGGACGCCAGCGCCGGATTCCTTCGCCGCCGCCAACTGCTCTTCGAGACCCGGTCCTTCACCCAGCGCCTCAGTGCCTCGCCCCGCGTTTCCACGGCGATTGACCTAAAGGGCTTCCGGATCCTTCCGTCGATGACTCTCCACGGTACCGCCTACGGGGCCCGCCGAGACCCCGAGTCGCTCCAGGTCTTCGGTCAAAACCTCATCCGCACCGCTACCGATTTCAGCGTGGAGCTGGCCACGCCGACACTCGAAAAAATCCTTGATGCGCCTTCATGGCTTGGTGGAGGAAGATGGAAGCATGTAATTGAACCTAGAGCCTATTATCGAAAGGTAGATGGCGTAAACCGGTTCCGGGAGACCCTTCGTTTCGATGAGCTCGACATCCTGACCAATACCTCAGAAGCAGAAGTCATGCTCATTAACCGTCTGTACCGGAATCGCGCAGGCAAGTCGGATGAGATCCTCACCTGGCAGGTCTGGCAGAAGCGATATTTCGACCCGTCCTTCGGCGGCGCCGTTGTCGAAGGACAACGCAACGTCTTCGCCTCGACGATCGGTCTTACAGGGTACGGTTTCATCAACGGCCCCCGCCGGTACTCCCCGATCGTAAGCGCTTTGCGCGTCAACCCGATGCCCGGCTCCGCCGTCGAATGGCGCACCGACTACGATCCACTTTTCCCGCGCATCTCCAACTCCTCGATCACCACGGACTTCCGGGTGAAACAGAAATACTTCGGTGCGGTCGGGCACAACCAGGTTCGCGGCGCTCCCAACGTCTCGCCGAACGCCAACCAGATGCTGATTCGCGGCGGCTACGGCAACGAACTCACCCGCGGCCTGCGTATGGGTTTCAGTGGTGTGTACGACTACAAGGACAACGTCCTGCAGTTTGCAACCACGGAGTTCAGCTACATCACCGATTGCTGCGGACTCTCCTTCCAGTGGCGCCGCTTCAGCTTCGGAACCCGCAACGAGAATCAATATCTCGTTTCGTTCTCGGTTGCGAACATAGGCAGCTTTGGGACCCTCCGCAAACAGGAGCGTCTGTTCTGAGCACCTATTGAATCGGCAGCGTCACCCGCGACGCTGCCAGAAACGGCCCCATCCGCAACTCCAGCGGATGTTCCCCGCTCGGGTAGAACCCGGCCGGCACCCGGATGTTGAGCTGGAACACGCCAGGCATGTGCGGCAACGCACCGCCCCAGACCAACTGCGCCTGGTATCCCAGGACCGAAACGATCGCATTTTCCGGCGCCTGTCCACCCTCGCCCGTCCCGAATAGCATCACCACCGAACCTCGCGCCGCCGGATTCGCCACCGATGCCGCCGTCCCGTCTTCCAGCACCACGGAGGGAAACAGCGCCGGCGCGGCCTCGGCCACAGGCAGGACGGCCTTCCGGAACGGCTGGCCGAACTGCATGACCTCCATTACAGCTTCCTGCCCTCGAATCGGCGGTGCGCGTAGACGCATTCTCCGGGCCGATACGCTCACCAACCCCGCTGGTATCCCGTTCACCAGCACCTCCACGCCCCCCAGCCGGTTCGGCAGTTGTCCGTTCGTCAGCGCCGCCTGCGTATCCGGCACACCGGGAAAGCCGTCCCCTTCCAGGTCCATCAGCATTCCCGCGACCACTGCGGTCTCGGCGCCCGACGCCGCGTTCCGCACGCGCAGTCCGGCCTGCAGCCCGCCAATGAGTATGACCGGGGCCGTCAGCCGCCGCACCCGGTAGTTGCCAGTGTCCGCAATCAGTACGTTTCCATCGCGGTCCAGCGCGACGCCGCTGGGAAATTGGAGCCGGGCAGCCAGCGCATCGCCTCCATCGCCGTCGAATCCCGCCTCGCCGTTTCCGGCGACCTGAGTGACGGAGGGTCCCGCCACAAGACTGATCCGGTGGTTGCCCGTGTCGGCCACGTAGACCGCCCCGTCTCTCGAAATCGCCACATCACGCGGATTGCGGAACGGCCCGTCGGCAAGCACGATTGCGTTGCCGGCCGGGTCCACCCGGACAATCCGGCTATTGCCCGTATCGGCGATATACAAATTGCCGCCGGCGTCCGCCGCCAGGCCCCTTGGATCAGACATCGCCGCTTCGGCATAGGTCGAGACGATGCCGAGCGGCGAAATCCTCCGAATCCGGTTGTTGCCCGAGTCGGCGATCAGCAGATCCTCGAACGCGCCCAACGCCACGCCCGAAGGCGAATTGAACTGCGCGGCCGTCGCCGGGCCGCCGTCGCCGCCGCTGCCCTTAAACCCGTTTCCGGTGACCGTATAAATGGTGCCGTTCGGTGAGACCCGGCGCACCGCATGATTTCCGGAGTCGGCGATGTAGAGGTTGTGAAAGCGGTCGATCGCCAGACCGCGCGGCGCATGCAGTCCGGCCCGGATCGCCGGCCCGCCATCGCCGGAGTAGACCGGCAGCCCGTTGCCGGCCACCGTCGAGACCTTCCCGGCCGGCGTGATTTTGCGAACGCGGTGAGCCCGTTCGTCGGCGATATAGAGGTTCCCCTCCGCATCGGTCACCATTCCGGATGGCGCGGCAAAACGCGCCGTCTCCACGTTCAACCCGTCCCCGGCCGGCTCGATCAGTGTCTCCCCGCCCGCCACCGTCGCCGCCTTGTTCTGCGCATCGACTCGTTTCACAACGGCCGAACCGGCGAAATAGGCCCCGCCTCGCGAATCGGCCACCACGGCCCGCCCGCTCAAAGGCAGTGCGACCGTCTCGCCCTGGGCGGTCCGTTTCAGCGCGCCGGTCGTGCGCGAGTCGGCCACGTAGACTGTGCCGAATCCGTCGATCGCGATTCCCGTAGGTCCGAATAAGGGGTTCAACCGGAGAAAATCCGGCAGGTAGGACGTAATCAGCCCGCGTGCCACGCGGCGCAGCCGCTGCGAACCGCTCTCCACAATCACCACCGCGCCCGCCGTATCGAAAGCCAGGCCCGCCGGATTGCGAAGCGTCGAGCGCGTCGCGGCGATGTTGTCGGCGCCATAGCCGGCCGCACCTGTTCCGGCGAAGGTCGTCAGCGTGCCGCTCGCGTCCACATACAGGACCCGGTGCGCATCGAAATCGGAAAAGTAGAAGCCGCCGTTGTCGTCGGCAAGCACGTTGCGCGGCGCCAGCAGTTTCACGTTGACGGCCTTGGTTCCATCGGCGGTTGCGAGCGGAACCTGCCCGCCCCCAGCCACGGTCCGGATATTCCCGTCGGTCCCCACCACGCGAATCCGCGCGTTTCCCAAATCGGCGATATAGAGGTTTCCCGCCCGGTCGAGCGAAAGTCCATACGGCGCGTTCAAACGCGCTTTGGCCGCCGGTCCCGAATCCCCCTCGCTCCCCGGCGCCCCGCTGCCCGCGGCCGTTTGAATCGTTCCCGCCGGCGAGATTACGCGAACCCGGTGGTCGGCGGCATCGGCGAGATAAAGCGTCCCATCGGACTTGAGCGCCAGCCCCTCCACCTGCCGCAGCGTTGCCTGCGCCGCCGGACCGCCATCGCCGGCGAGATTCGAGCCGGCCACGGTGTGAATGTGAAACGCCGGATTGGCGGCTGCGGAGAGCGCCGCCAGCAACATCCAAGAACCAAACATTGCGGGTACCTACAAGGTAGTGCCGCCGCCGAGGCATAATTCTCAACAAAATTTTTCCACAGACGTTTTCCACAATCTCGGCCGGCGTCCTCTTAAAGGATTGTGGATTCAAGGCTTAACTGCAATTTCCACTGTGGAAAACGTGTGCGCCTGGTACTGAAACCGGACAATTCCTATCACGCCTCCCACGGCGTGGCTACGGATTTTTTGGAGAGTGCGATAGGTGCGATCCGGGTCGGATAAATCCCGGTCCACGCGATATGGACCTCATGCAGCAATTTGGATTGGGCCGCGGGCTGGCAGCCGCGATGGTTCTCGTTGCCGGGGCGGGGGCTCTGAATGCCGGGATCCACCTGAAAGCACGAGCCGGCCGGGCGGAGCGGATCGAACGATCGAAGAGCCGGTCCGCCGAGCGTGCGCATTATATCGTCCATTTCGAATCGGTGCCGAACGACGACACCCGGAAAGCGCTCAGCAAGCGGGGCCTGCGTGTGGTTGCCTATCTGCCGGACACGGCCGTAATCGTAGGGGTTAGCGGCGAGCCGCGATTCGAAGGACTGGGCGTCACCGGCTACGAGAGTCTGACCGCGGAGGACAAGCTGAG
>VFZO01000417.1 GCA_016871155.1 Acidobacteriota bacterium
TTCGAATTGGGTGCCGTGGATGGCATCACTGAAACTCAACTACGCCAAGATGTCGAACACGCAATTGAAACCGGTGGAGCGCGGCGGCAGGAACGGCGTGGTGATCGAGACCGGGCTGTATGCGCTGGCGCGGCGAAAAGCGATGCAGTACATGCCCTACCTCATTCACCTGAACTTCCTGGATGCCAGCGGGTTGTTCCGGGCGTACCCGGAGTTGGCTGGGCGTGGCGATGCGGCGCTGGCCGGGCGTTACTTCGCGCACAAGCGCGGCAGCCAGCATCGCGTTCCTTTCGCCGGCGACCCCCGGTTTCAGACCATTCTCCGGGAATGGCTGGAGGATATGGCCGCGCAGGGCGTCGACGAGGTGAGTTGCTGGTTGTCCGAACGGCCCGCCGAAGACCAGCGGCCGGAGACGACCGCCGCCGGACAGTTCGTTCTGGAGGGGCGCGCCCTCGTGAATGCATGGCGCGAAGTACGTGAGCGGCATCCGGAGTTTCGCATCCGGCTGTTCCTATCCACGGTAACCACTGAACGCGACTATCGCGTGGTCGCGGAAGCGCCGCCGGAAGTTCGTATCGAGCGAGCGTGCGCAACAGCGCTCGAACGGATTACTCACTTACCCCGCGATCTATTCCGCTACCCGCTGCTGGACCACTATGCGGCCGGGGGCCGGTGGGTGGCGAGTTACGATGTGCCGATCGGCGCCAACGCCCGCGTCGACACTCCGGAATACAAACTGCCGCAGACCTCTGTCCACCGGGTGCGCGATTATCTCGTCCAGCTTGCCGAGCGCCGCTATCGGGGCGCTTACGGAATGCTCGCGTGGTCCAAGAAGGCTCGCGAGACCTACGGATTCAGCACCGCGGCGCTGGCCGAGTACGGTTGGAATCTGAACGGCCGCGGCACACGCGAGTTCGCCACCGCGTGGGCAACCCGCGAAGGCATGGAGAATCCGGAAGCCTTCGGCGAATGGTCGGAGATCATGGGCCCGATCGAGTTCGATGTCTACGATTCCGAGTTCCCGATCGCCTATTCGTGGGGCAAGTTCACCCAGTTGATTCGGGAGCGCCGCAGGCCCTATCTGGGAGAAGGTGTCTTCCGCTACTACACGAGCCCCCAGGATTTTTCCACGAAGATCGCCGCGTGCGACCGCGCCATGGCGATTGCCGCACGATTCCAGAATCCTTACTTCGCCGGCGAGACGCGGATCGTACAATCCTACGTCCGGCTCGCGCAGTGGTTGTACGAGATCGCCGAGCAGGTATCGCTCGACTCGCTCGACAACCTTTCCAGCCAGGACAGGCTCCGCAAATCTCTGCAAAACCTGGAGGCCGCCGGTGAGGAAAACGCCGCCGCGATCCGCCTTTGGCGAACGCAACTCGGCCCCGCGGATTGGGATCGGCCTCCTGTGGGTGACTCGTCGGTGCAGCGTGTTCTCGACGCTATTCAGGGCACCCGAACGACGGTCGCCGAGATCAAGGATTTCCTGGAGGGAAGGTACTTCTATTAGCCATCCCTGCCCCGGCGTTCCCGGAGAATTGAGCAACACATGATCACACGACGAAAGAGTATCGAAGCGATTGGCGCAATGACCGCGGCCGCGGGCATCGCCGCAACAACTGGCGCGGAAGCTTCCCTGGGTCAGGAGAGCGACAAGGGCGGCGCGGGAAACAAGCCAGCCAGGCCCTGGCGCATGCGCAAGGCCTACCGGCTGATCGTCAACGACGACGGCGGGCGGGGCTTCTGGAACTGGACGGCGCCATTGACCACCGCGAAATATCTGGATGCGCTGTTCGGCCCACAGATCGAGGGCAAACCAGTGGACGCCCTGTTTTGGTGCGGCCTACAGAATCCCAGTGGGACCGCGCAGTACGGCACCAAGGCCGGCGAAGTTCGCGGGTCGCGGCTAAAGAAGATGTCGGCGAGCGAGTGGCACATGCTGGCCACGCTGCGGGGAATGCTGTCGCGCGGAGACGACCCGCTGGCGGTGATCTGCGCCCGCGGTCATGAACTGGGCAAGGATGTGTGGCTGAGCTTTCGAGTCAACGACCATCACCATGTGGGAAACCCTAGGAATTCTAAGAGCAGTCAGCTTTACGAAAGCTGCCCCGACCTGCGGCTGGCCGATGGGAGATGGGACTACACGAAGTCCGGCGTACGCGACCAAGTCCAAAAGCTGCTGCGGGAAGCCTATTTCGACTACGAAGTAGATGGAGTGGAGCTCGATTTCCTGCGCAGCCCGGGTTACTTCCCGAACGACAAAATCGCGGAGGGGAGGGAACTGCTCAACTCCCTGATGAAGCAACTGCGGGCCCTCGCCGATGAAGCGGCCAGGAAGAAGGGCCGTCCTCAGGGCCTGGCGGTGCGTGTGCCCTCCCACGAGCCCGGGTGCGCGGAGACCGGACTGGACTGGCGCACCTGGGTCAAGGAAGGATGGATCGACCTGCTGACGGCGAGTTGTTTCCAAAGCGCCGAGCACGAGGCGGATCTGTCCGCGTTTGTCGAGGGCTGCCGCGGCAGCAGGACAAAGGTCCACTGGTGCGTGGAGTCGACTGCCGGCTTTCCCAATGTCGAGTTTGACCGGACACTCTACTACGGCGGGAGACCCAACGGTCCTTCGATCGAACACTACAGGGGAATGGCGCTGAGCGCCTATGAGCAGGGCGTGGATGGGCTGTATTTCTTCAACCTCCACTTTGCCTTCGAGCGCTACGCCACCTACGCGGACGCGAGCTTCCTGCACGAGTTGCACGATCCGGAGGGAATCCGCGGCCGGGACCATACCTACCTGGTCTCGCGGCAGACGCACGACTCGCACACCCGTTTCTACAAGTCCGCATCCCAACGGCCGCTGCCGCGCACGTTGACGGCGGAACAGCCAGAGTGTTCGTTCTCCATCACGGTCGGCGCGGACTTGAAGCAGGCCGCGGCGGAGAAGCGGCTGCAGTCGGCGCCCCTGCGTCTGCTGCTGAGCGGCCTGACACCCGGAGACGAGATCGCCGTGTTGTGGGACGGCAAGGAGTTGGCTGGTGGGTTTGAACCGGCGCTGGCGCCTGGGGTGTGGGAACAGTGGTCGGGGCGGCACAGTTGGGTGGCCGACCTGGTCCACCTGGGCCGTGCCCCGGGACGCGGCCGGCACGAATGCACGGTTCGAGTGCGGCAGCGCAATCCCGAGGTCGAAGGCGGCATCGTCGTGGACGGCGCCGAGTTGGCTGCGCGGTTCTGGTCCAGACCCGGCACTCCCGGGAGCCAGTGCCTAACAGTGGCTTCCATTCAGTCGCGTACCAGCAGTTAGTTATCGCCTTGACTTTGGCATTCCGTTATTTTAAAGTGCTATCCTCATGCGCACTTCCAGAAGATCCTTCGTAGCCGCGAGCATGATGGCCCCTGCTCCATTTGCGATGGCCGCCCAGAAGACCGCCGCCAATGACAAGGTGTCGTTGGCCTTCATCGGAGTCGGTGGACGGGGATCGGGCGCCGTCAAGCAGGCGCTCAAGTTGGGAACCGCGAACGTCTCGGCAATCTGCGACGTCGATTCCAATGCCGCCGAACGGTCCGGCCAGGTTGTGTTCCAGGCCACCGGCAAGACGCCCAGAACCGTGAGCGATTTCCGCAAGCTCCTGGACGACAAAACGATCGATGCCTTCATGATCGCGACGCCGCACCATTGGCACGGCCCCATCGCCGTGGCCGCGATGAAAGCGGGCAAGGATGTATACGTCGAAAAGCCGGCCAGTCACGTCTTCCGCGAGGGCCGGATCCTGATCGAGACGGCGCGCACGCACAACCGCATCTTCCAGCACGGTACCCAAATGCGGTCGAGTGAAGTAACAGCCAAGGCCAGGGAGTTGCTGGATGCCGGCGTCATCGGCGCTGTCAAGATGTCGAAGGCCTGGAACCTCCAGCGGATGAAACCGCCGGCTCCCGTGCCTGACGCAGCGCCGCCGCCCGGAGTCGACTACGATCTCTGGCTCGGCCCGGCGCCCAAGCGTCCCTTCAATCCTCATCGCTTCAACCGCTCGACGAACTGGAGCAACACTTTCGACTACGGAAACGGCAGCTTCGGCAACGATGGCATCCACGACCTGGATATGGCGCACTTCGGCTTGAGCCCGCGGACTCATCCGGTCAAAATCACCGCCGCCGGGGCCAACGTTGACGGCGGCCTGGGCGACTACCCCGATAACATGCAGGTCAGCTTCGAGTTCGAGGAAGGCAAGGTCCTGCTCTACGAAGAGCGGAGTTGGACTCCGTACGGACAGTATGGCTTCGACAGCGGCAACATGTTCTACGGAACCGAAGGCTTCATGCTGTTTTCCCGCCGCGGCATGTTTCAGGTATTCCTCGGCAGTAAGGAAGAGAAGGGACCAGGCATGAAGGGAGGTGGCGGGCATCCCAAGCATTTCGCCGACTTCATCGATTCGGTCCGATCTAGAAAGCCGACCGTCGCGCCTCCGGAAGTGGCGCATCATTCTTGCGCTCTCGTGCATTTGGGTACGATCGCCCAACGCGTGGGGCGCGTACTTCGCTTCGATCCGAAATCAGAAACATTCCCGAACGACCCCGAAGCCAACCGTATGCTGACCAAGGTTTACCGGCCGCCGTTCGAGTTATAGCCGCACACAGAGATTCACCGCGGCAGA
>VFZO01000418.1 GCA_016871155.1 Acidobacteriota bacterium
CAACGGGTGAGCCGTTTTCCGTCGCTCGATTGCGCTCATCCCGTTCAGTATCCATCACTTCCGGCCAGCTGGCCGGGGGCCAACTGCCGGATTTGGGCTCAAGTGGAACAGGCGGGAACACTCCTACAACTTCTCGACGCTGTGATCGGCCAGGTCTTCGCCCGGAATCCGGAAGCGGCCCGTGCCGAGGCGGAACGTACCGTCCGTTGTGCCGGTGCCCTGGCCATGGAACGGACCCACTCAGCCGCCTGCCAACTGGTGGCCGTGCTCGGCGAACCCGAAGATCCGGAATGGACCAGCCGCCTCGAGTCAGCCGCCGAAACGCTCCAGGCCACCGCCGAGAGCGAACTGGAAGAGCGGTTGCGCGCGGCCAACCCGGATTCCGGCGAGCCCGGCATGCCGTGGGGGGACTTTGTCCTCGAGGCTCGTGAACACCTCTCCAATATCGAACGCGATATTCTGGCCCTGGAAAACTCCCCCAATGACACCGAGTCGATTCATTCGCTCTTCCGGAGTTTTCACACGATCAAGGGTCTGACCGCCATCGCCGGTATCGAGACGGCGCGGGAAGTCGCACATCAGACCGAAAATCTTCTCGACCAGGTCCGCGCCGGTCAGCGCCCGGTCGACACGCGCGTGATCGACCTCAGTCTGGCAAGCGCCGATTTCCTCGGTGGCGCGGTAGCCGTCGCGGAGCAGTTGGACCGGGGTGCGTCGGTTGAGTTCCCATCCGGCGCCGACGCGCTGATCGACGGTCTGTACGCCGCCATCGCCAACGTGCCGGCCGCCGCGGCCGCTCCGCCGGCAACGGAGACGTGCGCCCAGCCGGTGCCGATCCAGCGCAAGCTGGAACAGACCGGTTCCTCGGTCAAAGTCGATACGGCCAAGCTCGATCAACTCGTAGACCTGGTCGGCGAACTTGTGATCGCGCAGTCGCTCGTCCAATTGGATACCGCCATGCAGTCTGGGAACGACGCCAAAACGGCCAAGAATCTCACCCAACTCGGCCGCATTACCTCCGAACTGCGAAAAACGGCGATGTCGCTGCGCGTCGTGCCGATCGGCATGACCTTCCGGCGCATGACGCGCGTGTTTCGCGATCTAATCCGGGAGTCCGGTAAAGACGCAGTGCTCGAGACGGCGGGCGAGGACGCCGAACTCGACCGGACAATCGTCGAAAGGCTCGCCGATCCGCTCATGCACATGATCCGCAACGCGGTCGATCACGGCCTGGAGCCGCCGGACGAACGCCAACAGGCCGGCAAACCGCGCCAGGGCAGGATCCGTCTCTCCGCGAGTCACCAGTCCGGACAAGTCGTCATCGAAGTCTCCGATGACGGGCGCGGTCTCGACCGCGGCCGGATTCTCGAAAAAGCGGTGGAACGCGGCTTGGTAGAGGATCCCTCGGCCGTGTCCCCCGCCGCGATTCTCGACCTGATCTTCGAGCCGGGATTCTCGACCTCGGAAAAGGTGACCGGAATCTCGGGCCGGGGTGTCGGAATGGATGTGGTCAAGAAAGAGATCGAAGGGCTGCGCGGACGCGTCGACGTTCGCAGCGAACCCGGCCAGGGAACCACCTTCCTCCTGCGCGTGCCCCTCACCTTGGCCATCATCAGCGCCCTGGTCGTCAAGCAAGGTAGAGACCGCTTTATCCTGCCACTTTTCACGGTTCGAGAGCTGCTTCCTCCGGGCGGGCAAGAAATTAGCACCGTCGAGGGCCGGAATCAGATATGCGTGATTCGCGAAAGCGTCGTTCCGGTGGTCCGTCTCGCGACTGTTCTCGCTCTTCCGCTCGCCAGCGCCAAGCCGGCGGCGGAGAGCGCCATCGTCGTCGTCGAAAGCGGTCCCCGCCGTCTGGCGCTCGCCGTCGATGAGGTCGTCGGCAAGCAGGAGGTGGTCATCAAGAGCCTCGGCGACTGGCTTGGCCGCATACCAGGCGTGGCAGGCGGCGCGATTCTCGGCGACGGCGGGGTTGGGATTATCCTCGACGTCGACAGCCTGTTTGCCAGGGAGGGCCACGGACTTGCCGCCTAGCACGGGAACGCTGTCGCTGGAAGCGGTCCGGCGGCTCCAACAGATCGCCTGCGATCACCTTGGCCTGGAGCAGCGATCGGGCAAGGAGCAAGTGATCCGGCTGCGCGCCGCCCGGCACATGCGCGAACTCGGTATTCAGAACGCCGGCGAGTATCTCCGGGTGATCGAGAGCGATAGCGCTGGGGACCATTTGCGCGATTTGCTGGACCGGCTTACGACCAATCACACCGCGTTCTGGCGGGAGGCGAGCCACTTTGAATGGTTCGAACGCTGGCTCGGCGGAAGGCACAAGAGCCAGATGACAACGATCTGGTGCGCCGCCGCGTCGACCGGCGAGGAGCCCTATACGCTGGCGATGATCGGGCACAAGGTCTTCGGCGCCAGCGCTCCGGCGAAACTTCGGATTCTGGCGACAGACGTCTCGACGCGTGTCCTGGAAACCGCCCGGCAGGGCATCTATTCCGCCGATCGCATCAAGGCGCTTCCTGCCAGTTGGGGACGCCAGTTTTTCGAAGAGGGCCACGGTCCGAACCGCGGCAAGTTGCGGGTGCGGCAACGGGTGCGCGAAATGGTGCATTTCAAGCGTCTAAACCTCGTCCTGCCTTTCCCGGCGTTCGGTCCGTTCCCCGTTGTATTTTGCCGCAACGTAATGATCTACTTCTCGCAAGACACGCGTGCCGGCATCATCCGGCGATTGCTTCAGGTCATCGAGCCGGGCGGCCACCTGCTGGTCGGGCACGCCGAAGGCTTGGCAGGCATGGAGACCGAAGTCGAATTCGTCCAATCCGCGATTTATCGCAAAACCCCGGGCGGGCCCGCCGATAAGGAATGTAACGTCGGCTGGACCGCGCAAGGAGCACAAACATGGCAACACTCGTAGTCGGAATCTCCGATTGCCGTTGCACCAACGATCCAAACACAGATCTGGTAACCTACGCGCTCGGTTCTTGTATTGGCGTAGCGGCGCTGGATAGTCAAAATGGCGTCGGGGGTTTGCTGCACTTTCTGTTGCCGGACTCCCGCCAGGATCAAACGCGTGCGCAGGAACAACCGGCGATGTACGCCGATTCCGGTATACCCCATCTCATCCGTTCCATGGAAAAACTCGGCGCGGAACGGTCCAAAATCCGAGTCCGCCTGGCAGGTGGAGCGCGGATGATGACCGAGAGTTCCCACTTGGCTGTCGGCAAGCGAAACCAGTTGGCCGCGCGCCGTGTGCTCTGGCAAATGGGTGTGATGGTCGAAATGGAGGCCGTCGGCGGCAGCGCCTCTCGAACCATGGGGCTGCGGACGGGCAAGAAAGAATTTTGGCTGCAATCCAGCGGAACCGTTGGGCAGCCGGCCTCGCCCGCGGACCGGCCCGCCACGGCCGTGATGTTCTGAGGGTGAGACAGGAGAGGCAACTATGAACTCATTGCGAATACTGATCGTCGACGATTCTCCGGCCATGCGAGCCTACGTACGCCGCACGGTCCAACTGGCCTCCTTACCAGTCAAAAATGTATTCGAGGCGGCCAACGGACAGGAGGCTCTGGCTCTCGTCGAAAAGGAAAATCGCGACCCCAAAAAGCTGGACCTGATCTTCTGCGACCTCAATATGCCTGTCATGAATGGCGAAGAGTTCGTGACAAAACTGAAGTCTACGGACCGAGACTCCCAAATTCCGATTTTGATCATCTCCACGGACGCCACGCAGCGCCGGGTGATGCGACTCCGGGAACTCGGCGCGCAAGGCTACATTAGCAAACCGTGTCAACCGGAAATGATCCGGTTAAAAGTCCACCAAATCCTCGGCGAGACGGCGCCGGCCGCAGTCTAGGAGACCTACATGATCGATCACGACCAGGACCGCAGCGATGTTATGGCCAACGACATGGTTGACGCCGCACGCGACGTACTAAATATCATGTTTTTCAACGATATACTGGAAGAATCTCCAGTACTGCCTGAACCGCTTCCCCACGCAATTCAGGTACACGTCCGCTTTGAAGGCGACGGCGAGGGGGAGTTCCACATGGAGATCGACGGCGATGCCGCCGGCGCATTGACCGGGAGCTTTCTCGGCTCGGAACCCGACGCGCAGCCGAGCCGCGAGGAAGTCGATCAGGTCGTTGGAGAGCTTGGCAACATGCTCTGCGGCGCCTTCCTGAGCCGCTTCGAAAAGGAAAGCATCTTCAACCTCAGTTCCCCGGTTGTCGCCCGCGACCCGGCGACGGTACCGGTGAACGCCAACGACGCCGTGGGACGCTCGCTCCAATTGTTGGATGGCAACATGAGTCTGCGCGTCCGTTGGAACGCCACCGCCGCCTAAGACCCCAGTTGGAGTGCGGCCAACTCCTTGTCCCACGGTTTGCGATAGGGCCTCGATAACATCCCAGCCGCCTGCACGTCGCCGGCGATCCGTTCGTTAGCGGCGTCCCACCGCACCATCCGCCCGGTGCGCAGCGAAATATTGGCCAAATGGCAGGCCGTCGCCACCCGGTGTCCGTCCGCGATATCGGAGACCGGCCTTTGCCGCGCCTTGATGCAGTCCAGGAAGTTCCGGACATGCAGGTCGAACTGTTCGTCGGCCGAGCCCGGCGCCGTCATC
>VFZO01000419.1 GCA_016871155.1 Acidobacteriota bacterium
AGACCGCTCGTCCAGAACGGTCTTCAGAGCTTCGAAGCGAACGGTGATAGCAGCGACGTCAGGCACTGCAACCAGTATACGCCAAAACATTTCTATATGAAAATATTATTTCTAGACAATTGATTAATGTTGTGCTTGCCCTTGATCCACGTCATGTGGTGGACGGCTGAATGGTATCAATGTTGCGTAGCCATTGCCGTTGGTCAGCTCTTGCAACGCGAACGGCAGACCCGTAAACTGCGGGATGCCATGCTCGCGCGGCGTCAGCTTGCGGTTGCCGTCCGACGGAATCCGGAACTGGCCCACGCCGAGCGCGTCCATGTCGAACGACGTGTTGGCGGTGCGGGGATTCGAGGTTAGATCGTCGGAGATGTTGAAGCCCACGCGCACCTCGTTGATCAGCGTGGGACTGAAGGTGTGAATCCACTGCGTGGCCAGGTTGGTCACCTTGGAGCTGACAAACACCGGCAGGTTGGGATTAATGTTCGTGCGCGTCAGGTTCGAACGGTCGAGCGCGATGCGGCCGAAGACGCGGTCGCGTTCGGAGAAGTTGTGGTTCACGCGCGCGAAGGAGGTGTTCACGTCCGCCGGCTGCGACACCGCGGCGCGCGCGGTGAAATCGAGCGGGTCGGCCTGCACGAACGAAGCGCGCGGCACGTAGGTATCGAGCACGCGCCGGGCGCCGGGATGAATGATTGACGTGGGCAGGGTGCTGTTGTGCTAGGGCGTGCCCGTATTGGGATCGTAGATGAGAATCGGATTCACAAACCGCGCGCCCACGGTATAGCCGCGCTGGAGCCGCGAAAAGTTGCCGCTGCGGAACTCGTCGATCGGAAAGTTCGCGGCTTGCACGATCCCCTGGCGCGTGCGGCGCGCTTCCCAGTTGACGGCCCAGAAGGTCTTGTTGCGGCCGTCGTAGAGTTTCAGAATCAGCACCGGGCCGCTCAGCACGAACCCGAACTGGCTCTGGCGCAGCGAATTCTTTTTGGTGCGCGTTGCGCCGGGCGCCAGTTCGAAATTGTGGAAGTAGTTCTCCGCGTCGAGCACATCGTTGCGGAGGAAGTTGAAGAACGTACCGCGTAGGTTGTTGGTGCCCGACTTCATCGTGATGGTTACCTGCGCGCCGGAGCCGAATCTATACTCGGCCGAGTAGGCGTTGGTTTGAATGTTGAATTCTTCGATTGCCTCGATGGACGGCACGAAGTTGGCGATGTGAATGCGGGGATCCTTGGCGTCGACGCCGTCGAGCGACACCACCTGGCTGGTCTCCCGCTGGCCGTTGGCGATGACGCCGAAGCCCTGGCCGGGAATGGGGAAGCCGCCCGAGCCGTCGGCGCGGCCGGTGCGAATACCGTATTGCACGCCAGGCACCAGCACAGCGAGGTTCTGCATGTTGCGCCCGCTGAGAGGCAATTCAATAATGCGGCGGTTTTCAATCACCGCGCCCACGGTGGCATTTTCCGTATTGATCAGGGAGGCATTCGCGGCCACCTCAATCGACCCCGTCACAGCACCGACGTCGAGTTTGAAGTCCTGACGGACCTGAGCGGCGGTCTCCACGCGAATGCCGCGCGTGACACCGGTTTTGAAACCCTGCACCTCCACTTTCAAGTCGTAGTCACCAACCAGCACCAGCAGAAACGTATAGTTCCCCGTTTCGTTGGTCATGGCGGTGACCGACACATTCGTGCCGGTGTCGGTGAGGGTTACCTTGGCGTTCCCAATAACGGCACCGTCGTATCGGTCACCAGACCCAGAGCGGACTGCGTGGTGGATTGCGCAAGAACCAAGCCCGCTGCCGGCAAAAGCACCCACGCTGCAAGCCTTGTGAATGTATGCATTCGATCTCCTTAACGCTGCCTTGAAGCAGACAACCGATTTAGGCTATACTTCAAAAGCAGTGGTTTAAAATACGGGAGATTAAAATGAATTTAGCTGCGGTCAAGAGAATTCTGTTTTCCAGTGGAATGGCGCTGTTTTCGGCCGTTCTACTGTACGCTCAGTCGCAAACGCAATCCATCCAGGGATTGATCACTGACTCGACGGGCGGGGTGATTTCCGGGGCCAAGGTGACGTATACCAACGAGGGGACCGGCGTCACGTCCACCGCGCAAACCAACGAGACAGGGAACTACGGCTTCCAGCTCGTGCCGGTTGGCAACTACGAAGTCAAGGTGGAGATGCAGGGCTTCAAGAGCGAGGCGGTGAGGGGCCTCCGTGTGGAAACCGCGGCTCAAGTCCGCCAGAACTTCAAGCTCGAAGTCGGCAGCGTCACCGAATCGATCGAAGTTTCCACCGCGGGCGTGACGCTGCAGACGGAGAACGCCGTGGTGGGCAGTGTGATCGAAAACAAGCGCATCATCGAACTGCCGTTGAACGGCCGGAACGTGGCCCAACTGGCCGTGCTCGTGCCGGGCGTACAGTTCGGCGAACGGACGGGCCGTGGAGACGGACTGGGCGGCTACCCGATCTCCGGTCAGGGGTTTTCGGTCAGCGCGAACGGCCAACGTGAAATTCACCAGGTGGTTTCGCTGGACGGCGTAGACGCGAAAGACCCGCGCATCCATATCACCAACTTCGTGCCCTCGATCGAGGCGATCGAGGAGTTCAAGATTGAAACCAACGCCTACTCGGCCTCGGTGGGGTTCGGCGGTGGCGCCGTGGTCAATATCACGATGAAGAGCGGCACCAACGGGATTCATGGCACGCTGTTCGAGTTTGTGCGGAACGACAAGCTCGACGCCGAGGACTACTTCCTCAACTTCCAGTTAGCTCCGGGCGTGAATCGCCGCAAGAAGAACACGCTGCGACGGAACCAGTTCGGGCTGGTGGCGAGCGGTCCGGTGATCAAGAACAAAACGTTTTGGGCGTTCAATTGGGAGTCGCGCCGCGAGCGGATCGGCGTAGTGCAGGAAGGGGCGTTCCCGCTGGATGAGTTCCGCGAAGGCAACTTCAGCGCGCTGCTGCGGGGCTCGGTGAACCCGGCCACGGGCCGCCTGTTCCGTCCGCCCATCGCGATCTACGATCCCATCAACGGAATGCCGTTTGACAACAATCTAATTCCCCGCAGCCGTTTGAACGCAGGCGTAGTCAACAACATTCTGCCGAAGTTCGTGCCGCGCCCGCAGTTCCGCCCGCTCGATCCGCTCGATGTCAACTATCGCGCTTCGATCGTCAGCCCGATCAACACCAACACCTATTTCGGCCGCGGCGATCACTACTTCTCCGATGCGAACCGTGTTTTCGCGCGCATCGCGATGGACCGTTCGGGCGCGACGAGCAACAACCTCAACCCTGAATTCCCTTCCATCAACGACAACAAGGTAGAGAATCTGGCGACCCAGTGGGTGCACACCTTCAATCAGAACATGATCAATGAGCTGCGTTTCGGATTCAACCGGTCTTTCGGTGGCACGCGCCGTCCGCGCCAGAACACCAACTTTGACGTGGATTCGCTTGGCATCGGCCAGTTCCGCGTGTTCAACGACGGCAACCGCAAGTTCACGCCACTTGAAAACGGGCTTCCCAGCCTCGGCTTCGGCATCGGCGATGGCGGCGAGTTCAACCAACTCGACAGCTATCAGATGGGCAGCCACCTTTCCTGGACCAACGGCAAGCACAACCTGAAGTTCGGCGGCGAGTACTACCTGGTTAAGATCGAGCGCGCGGCGGCGAATGTTCCGAACGGGCAGGCGATCTTCAGTGCGTTGCAGACGGGGTATGACTTCGCTTCGTTCCTGATGGGTTTCCCCAATCAGACTCGAACCGCCGAGGGCTGGCCGTACACTTTTCCGCAAGCTGGACGTCAAGGCTACTATGTCAACGACGACTGGAAGGTCAACTCGAAACTGACCATCAACCTCGGCTTCCGCTTCGACTACAACGGCAATTCACGAGACAGGAAAGGCCTGCAACGAGTCCTTGACTACCCGGGAAGCGTCCAGTTCAGCAACGGCCGCGGTGCGGGCTTCAAGACGGCCGATGGCCGTACGATTCCGATCATGTTTCCGAATCAGGCTGACGAGACGGGAGCGGTCAAGTTGTGGAAGCAGGACGTCCGCTTCTTCATGCCTCGCGTGGGTATCGCGTATCGCCCGATGGACAAGTGGGTGATTCGGACCGGCGTGGGCTGGTTCGACAACATCAATCACATGAACACCTGGACGATTCTCAACCTGAATCCGCCCAAGTCCGGTGTGTTCGACTTCTTCAGCCAGACCGAACCGTCGGCTCCGGCTTCGGTGATCGGCGCCGACGGCAATGCCTACAATAATGTGGCAACGCGGCGCTTTGTCCCTGGCACTCCGAGGCTGTCACTGGCCGATCCGTTCCTGCAAAACGCCGGAGCAGCGGCTACCCGCACGGGCGCGCAGAGTATCACCACCGTGCCCCCGGACACCAAAGACGGAGCGGTCTGGAAGTGGAGCTTTGACGTTCAACGCGAACTGCCGAGCAATATGGCCGTCACCATCGGCTACGTCGGCAGCAAGGGCACCCACGTCGGCAACAGCATTGGCAACTACAATTCGCCCGAGCCATCCAGCAACACGAACGTCAATGTCCG
>VFZO01000420.1 GCA_016871155.1 Acidobacteriota bacterium
CGCCGTGAGTCGGTCAGGTGTTGGGCCATGAGATCACCGAAGCCCAGCCGTTCGTCCAACTCACGCACCAGGATCAGACCACCATCGGAAGTAACGCGCGATCCCCGGCAGTCGATCTTGAGACGGCCGTTGCAAGAGAGCTGAAACGGCTGGTTTTGTTTGTCACCCATTGGGTACTGTCCTCCGCAGGGGTCTTCGCTGCCTTCAAACCCTCATGGCTATTGATGCGGACGACCATCCGAGAGACTCGT
Organism: Acidobacteriota bacterium; assembly: GCA_016871155.1. Lineage (GTDB taxonomy): Bacteria > Acidobacteriota > Terriglobia > Bryobacterales > Bryobacteraceae. The sequence continues at coordinate 252 of VFZO01000420.1, forward strand.
ACGCGCGGCTCAAAACGGAAATGTGGGTTGAAAAGCCTATCCCAAAGGCTATACAATCACAACGGCGTGAATGGAGGCGCCGGACCGGGTCATGATTCGTAGACACTTCCTCGGAAGCGCGCTCGGTGCGTTGGCGGCCAGCGGCGCCGCGCACGAGTTGAAGATCGGGATGTATCTCCCCGAACTTGGTCTTGCCTTCGACGACTCCCTGGACAAGGCCCACGAACTTGGCGTGAAGCACGTGTGGTTCAACAAAGTCGAGGGCGAACGCGAAATCGCGGAGATGAGCGACGCCGAAGCGGACCGGATGGTGGATCGCGTCAGGCGGCGGGGGATGGAGATCTTCGTGCTGAACGCCGGCAATCCGTTCAAAGGGATCCACCTCGAAGAGCTCGACCTGAAGACTCTGCCCGATCATCCGAAATTCAGCAAGGAACTCGGCGAACTGACCAGATCCATGGAGATTGCCGCGCGCCATAAGATTCCGGCGGTGGGAGCTTTCACGTTTGCATGGCCCGGCGAGTACAACGCATCGAAGCCGACTTGGCCCATGCGCTGGGCAACCCGAGGCGGCATCATCGCCAAGGTGGATGAAGACAAATGGGTGAAGGCGTTCCGCATCGTGGCTGAACGCGCCGAGCGCCACGGCGTCGACGTGGCGCTATCGATGATGCCGTGGAATTATACGAACACGACGAGCAATTTCCGGCAACTGGTGGAGAAGACCGGATCGAAGCGCCTGAAAGTGATGTGGGGCCCGGCCGACAACTGGAATAGCGGCGAGGCCGATGTTGCCACCACGGGCTTCGCCAACATCCGGCCCTATCTCCACGGGCTGCATTTGAAGGACCTCCACGTGATCGACGGGGCGAATCTGAAGTTCGACTACAAACCGCTTGGCGAGGGCGATGTCGACTACGGCACCATCTTTCGCAAGCTCCTCGAGCATCGCTTCGAGGGCGTGCTTTCGTTGGCCACGCACTTCCGCCCACCGAGCGGATCACGGGTGGAGGCAATGCAAATCAACCTCGCTAATCTACGCCGGCTGCTGGGCCGTGCCGCCACGGGCGCGTAGTCTGGCTGGCAGCCCTTGAGCAGACTTCATGATCCGGGACGCGCGTCGCGCCGGAACCGCAGCGCCGAAAAGTATTTCGCCGGATAGTAGTCTGGCCCGTCGAGCCCAAGGATCGTCTTCACAACGTGGTGGGCGCCGTTGAAGGAAACTCCCGAACCGGACCCAGCCATGCCTCCCACCATGTGCATGCGTTTGCCATCCATCTCGCCCACGATCGGAAACTCGTCAGGCGTGTAGCTTACGGTCCCGCTCCATTCGTTGGTGACCCGGATCGTCTCCACACCGAAGAGGCGTTTCATTTCCGTGAGCACGAAGCGGGTAATGAACCGGCTTGGCTGGTTGCGCCCGGCCTCATGATCGGGGACACGCGTCGCGTCAGATCCGAAGATAACGCCTCCGCCATGCCGCCCGAAGAAAGCGCGGTCGCTGCTGATGCCTACGCCGGCTTTCATCGTTCCACCGTCGGAAGGCCCCCAGGCGGCCTGCGTCTGCATCGGCTGGATAATGTCATGCAACGAAGGAAACAGCGCAGGCGTATGGGACTCCGCGGCGTTGATCACGAACCGTGCCAGAACCGTTCCTCTATCGGTGTGGATCGCGTAGCGCTCGCCTTGGTCCTTGACCGAAGTCACCCTGGTGCGCGTGAATAATTGCACGCGCGGCGAACGAAGCGCGATCGCCATGAGTCCACGTACCCACTTGGCCGGGTCCCATGACGCCGCTCCGATGGAGAAGCCGGAAGGCGCGTGGACGCGAATCCCCGCCCGTTCGAAGCTCTCCTCCGCCGGGATCTTCACCCAATCGGCAAAGCCGGTTTCCCGAGCCATGCGGGTGGACCGCTCCAGGCGGTCGAGAGCATCCGGGTTCGCCGCCTGCACCCAGCCCTTCCGGACGTAGTCACACTCGATGCGCTCCCGTTCGATCGTCTCGGCAATCATCTCGGCGTTGGCGTAGGCAGCCTTGGCGTATGCTTCTGCGAACTCGTGAGCCAGACGGTCGCGCGCGGCCGCGCCCAGGTCCATTCGAGTCCGTTCCAGGTAGGTGTTGACGGTGTGGTGTACGTAGGAGTAGTAGCGCCCCATCACCACCAACCCTTCGTTGCGGCCCGCGGCGCCGCTGGCGACGCTGTTCATCTCGATTACCGCCATGGTCCCGGTTGCCGCGAGGCGCGACCAATGATACGCCGAAGCCGATCCCGCCATCCCCGCACCAATCACGGCGACCTCCACTTCGGCCGGCAGCTTCGCCGCCGGGTCTCGAGCGAACGGGTGATTCTCGAAAGGATCGGCCCCCGCCAGCCAAATGGGAGTGCGCGAGACGGGATGTTCGATTGAGGCCCATCTCGATGTTTCCGGAAAATGCTTCCACAGCATTCGGAAAAGCCACCGCGCGAACAGCACCACTCGCGCTGGCAGAGACCGCCCCGGATAGAAGCTCGCGACGAAGGTCCGGGCCGCCCGGAAATCATGTACCTGAAGGTGGCGAAGCAGGCCCAGCGACGTCGCGATTCGGCTGCTCATGCGGATCCGCGCGGGCCTATCACCGCTCGCGTGGCGGAGCCACCGTGACTATCAGCCGCGGGTTGGAAGCATCCTTCATGTGAGACCGGTCGTAGCTTGCCGACCATCCGAGCATGGTGACGATTTGATGCAAGGGGCCGAAGAGGTTCTTTTCGAGGCGGCCCACCGAGGCTCTGAGATGACGCTCCACGTCGCGAGAGTGGCAGAAGAAACGGTCCTCGTGGTAGCGCGCCTCGATTTCGACATCCCGGAAGCGATCGCCGGCCGGTACGCGCAGCACCAGTCCCGGCGCCTCCGCGGCTGGCGGCTCGTCACCGTAGAACCAGGATAGCGGCAACTTCCGGAGCCGGGCTCCCGTCACGTCACCGGGCCGGACGTTCACCACGGTGCGCTTGAAATAGACAAAGACGCTTTCCTCGACGAAGGCGAGAGTCGCGTAGTCGACACCGCCGTAGTCTTCGGGAAGCACGCCGACATAGTCGAGTCCCCGAGCCATTTGCGGCTCGGCGTCGGGCTCCACGCGACCCGCGGGCGGGAGCACCGCGGTGTCGATGGTCCGGAAATGCCGCCATGTCTTGCCGTCGTCTTTGCTGATGGCCGATGAAAGCCGCCCCCGGCGGTATCCGGCTCGAATCTCATCGCCCGATACCTGATTCCAAACCGCGAGGATGTCACCGGTCTTCGGGATCCGCGCTACGGTCGGCGGCGAATACGAACTGGCGAGGGGAGTGGGTTGGGGAAGATCGAATCGCTGACCGGCCGAGAACCGGAGGACCTCTCCGTTCGGCTTGCTCTGTTCCGACGGCCCGCTGTGCGAAGTGTAGATACGTCCGAGCGTGGTGCGGCAGAACAACAGCAGGTGCGCGTTTTTCGTCTCCACGATGCTCGGTTCGTCGCAGGGCCACATGCCGCCGTAACCTTCCTTGTGCCAGATCGTGATGCCGCCTTCGCTGCGCTGCCACGTCCGGCCCTCGTCATCGGAATAGAACGCAAAGGCGATGTCCGGTTCCGGCCAGTGCGCATGCCCTTCGATGGGAACCAGCTTCCCGTTCAGCGTTCCCCATGACCGGCTGGCGTCGTAGAGCCCCATGTGACCGGCGCCATCGGTGTAGCGCACCGGAAGCACCAGCCGTCCGCTCTTCATCTGGATCATCGTCTTGGGATACGGCCAGCCGGCCTCCCGGCTCACAGTGATCCTGCCCCGACGCTCCCAAGTCTTGCCCTCGTCTCCGGACACGTGGAAGAAGAGATCGCCCTGCGCCACCGATGCATTGGCGGCCGGCTTTTCCGGGACGGGGCCGCCGATCTTTCCCGATTGCAGCGTCACCACGTAGTCAACCGGCGCCGTGAGTTTCTCCGGAGCCGACCATGTGTTTCCGCCGTCGCTCGAATACGCGGCCTTGCCGGATCCAATCATCATCAGTTTTCCGTCGCGCAAGGCGTGGATCGAAGGAAAGGGCACGGGAGCGGCGATCTCGGAGCCCACGGCCAGCGGACGCGTGCCCACCGATTGCGGTTCGGGCAGCCGTTTTTCGATGAGGTCCGCCACTGAAGGCGTTTGAGCCACAAGCCCGCATGTGTAAGCAAGCGCCATCGTCAATCGGGAGGCTGTGTACATGGTCGCATCGTAGCATCGTTTGAACAGGCGATAATGGGCCGATGCGTTCTTGCTGGAACCTCCCGGTCTTCCTGCTCGTGACCGGGACGGCGATTCAC
>VFZO01000421.1 GCA_016871155.1 Acidobacteriota bacterium
GCCCCCGCCAAACCGCAAACTCTCTTCGATTCGAAGCCTTTGGCGCAGGAGCGCAAGCCCGGCTCGCTCTCGTTCGGAGCGCCGCCCGCCGCCCGCCCATCCGCCAAACGGCCCGGCACCGAGTTCGTCGGCCTGACGGTGAACCACGGCAAGTACGGACGCGGAACCATACTCCGGCAGGAAGGGGAAGGCGACGATGCTAAACTAACGATTAGCTTTCCCGGCTACGGCTTGAAGAAATTGATAGCCAAACTCGCAGGAATCAACCGCTAAGAATGAACACTAAGAACATCACCGATAAAGCAGAACGCAAAGAGACCAAACGCAAGGCTCGCAAGGCCGCCCCGCCCGTGGCGAAGCGCGGCGAAGGCGTGGCCCGCGGATCCAACAAGAAAAAGGTCAAGACCCTAGTCAAGGGTCAGCGCAAGCGTTAGGCTCGCGTTCGCAGTTACAACAACAGGGGCGGCCCCACGGCCGCCCTTTTGATATTTGCCGCCGGAGGCCTCCATGGCAAGCTTGTTTCGCACGAAGAACATCGATCAGTTGATCGCGGATTCGGAGCACGGCGACCGCAAGCTTGAGCGCACGCTCGGCCCGTGGAGTCTTACGGCGCTTGGCATCGGCGCCGTTATCGGCGCGGGTATCTTCACGCTCACGGGCACGGCCGCCGCCGGCTTGACGATGAGCGTTCCCAGCGTCCTGCACGCTCCGGTGCTCGATCTGCTGTGGAACGGAGCGGACGCGGTCTCCACGATCGGCCGCCCGGGCGCCGGCCCCGGCGTGGCACTGTCGTTCGTCATCCTCGCGCTTATCTGCGGCCTTGCCGGCCTCTGCTACGCCGAGCTCGCATCGATGATTCCCGTGGCCGGCAGCGCCTATACGTATGCCTACGCCACGCTTGGCGAAGTCGTCGCCTGGATCATCGGATGGGATCTGATACTCGAGTACGCCGTCTCCAACATGGCCGTCGCCGTTGGCTTCTCGGCGTACTTTAACTCGATACTCGACGCGCTGTTCGGCGTACACCTTCCGCGCGAACTGAGTGAACCGATGATCGTCAACGGCCAGTTCTCCGGCGCGTGGTTCAACGTTCCGGCGTTACTGATAATCCTCGTTCTCAGCGCCATCCTGGTTCGCGGCGTCAAGGAGAGTACGGGCGCCAATAACGTCATGGTGCTCATCAAAGTGGCGGCCATTCTCATCTTCGTCTTCGGCGCGTCGCGCGCCGTCAACACAACCAACTGGCATCCGTTCATGCCGAACGGGTTCACCGGTGTACTCACGGGCGCGGCCATTGTGTTCTTCACCTATATCGGGTTCGATTCGGTCTCCACCGCGGCGGAAGAGTGCAAGAATCCCAAGCGGGACCTGCCGCTCGGCATCTTCCTGACGCTCGGAATCTGTGCCGTTCTGTATGGCTCGGTCGCACTCGTCCTCACCGGCATCGCCGACTGGCGGACCCTGAATAACGCGGCGCCTGTGGCCAACGCGCTCAAGGCCATCGGATTCGAAGGGTTGCAAGGCGCCGTCAGCGTCGGCGCGGCGATCGGCATGATCAGTTCGCTGCTCGTATTCCAGTACGGCCAGGCGCGCGTCTGGTTCGCCATGTCGCGGGACCGGCTGCTGCCAGATATGTTCAGCAAGGTTCATCCGCGCTTCAAAACTCCGCATGTTTCCACCTGGGTCGCCGGCTTCGCCGTCGGAGTGCCGGCCGGCGTCTGGGATATCGGCACGTTCGCCGATCTTTCGAACATCGGAACGCTCTTCGCCTTCGCCCTCGCCTCGGCCGGCGTTCTGGTTCTGCGCAAGCGCCAACCGGACCGCCCGCGCGGATTCCGCGTCCCGCTGGTGCCGTTCGTACCGCTGCTATCGATCGGGTTCTGCCTCATCCTGATGCTCAGCCTGCCGCTGGAGACCTGGATCCGCTTTTTTGTGTGGCTGGCCATCGGTCTGGCGATTTTCTTCCTCTACAGCCGCCCCCGTTTGGAACAAAGCCGGTAACACTTTCCATAGTCAAATCGCCATATACTAGACGAACGCCGTGCAAAACCCGGCGAAGCGATCTCAATTATAAGGAGAGTACGGTGAAAGCATTGAAGTTGACCTTCGCTGCGTTGTGTTTAACAGCGGCGATGTGCCAAGCGGACGAAGTCCCGCCGCCGGAGCACGTGAAGTGGATGAAGGATCTGGGCGCGCAGATGGGTGCGATCCGCAAGGGCGCCGACGTCGAGAAGAACGCCACGGACATGCAGGCCACGCTGAAGCTGGTGGGCGCCTGGTGGAAGGGCCGGAACTCGGAAGTCGCCATGAACAGCTGCCGCGAGTCGTTCAAGGGCGCGGCCGCCATCGCCAAGGCCGGTGACGACAAGGCCGCCATCGCCGCTGAAATGAAACTCGTAGGCGCGGGCTGCAAGGGCTGCCACGACGCACACCGTGTGAAGATCTCCGACACCGAAAACAAGATCAAGTAACCCGGAAACGAAACAGAAGGAAGCCCCCGCCGCAAGCGGGGGCTTTGTTATTCCCATGCCTGTCAATCGACGCTCTCTCCTGCAGTCCGCGGCCATGGCCGCCCCACTCGCCGCACAGACTCCGGCCCAACCACTGCTGCCCAGTGGCGTGACCCGCCCGTGGATTTCGGCTGACTTCTGGACCAATCCCCTGCAGGATTGGCGCCTGGCCGACGGGCGCCTGGAATGCATCGTCTCCGGCGGCGACCGCAACGCCTTTGTCCTGACCCATGAATCCTCCACGCGGTTCCGCGCCGAAGTAGAGCTCGGCCCGCTGGGCGAGGCCCCGCTCACCGAAGGCTTCGCGGGCTTCCGCATCGGAATCGGCGGCTACTTCAAAGACTACCGGGATTCGGCCGTTCGCGGCATCGGGCTCGATTGCGGCGTCGCCACCGACGGCCGCCTCTTCATCGGCGAGTTGCGCGCCGGAGCGCCGGTGGCCGACGCTCGCAATCCGCTGAAACTCACGCTTGCGGTGGACGGACGCCGCGTGACGCTCACGGCCGGGTCCGTCGAACTCACCCGCGACAATGTTCCCGAAGCGTGGACCACGGGCGGCATCGCCGTGGTCTGCCATGCCGGCCCAATTGTCGCGACACCGCAGAAGCGCGGGGCGGCCGACACCGGTTTCAACAGCCGCCGCGGCACGGCGCGCGAGGGCAACGTCCGCTTCTGGTTTCGGAACCTCCGTTTGCAGGGCGGCACGCCGCGCCCGGAGCGGGTCTTCGGCCCACTGCTGTTCAATCAGTACACGGTTACACGGCGGACTCTGAAGATGAGTGTTCAGTGCGGTCCTCTGGACGCGGCGGCTCAGGTTGAGCTGCAAATCCGGGAGGGCGCTTCCTGGAAGGCGGCCGCCACGGCACCGGTCGATATTCCGTCCGCCACCGCGCTGCTGCGCGTCGAAAACTGGGACGGCACGAAGGCCGTGCCCTACCGCGTCCGTATGAACCTGGACGGCACCACGCACACGCTGACCGGGACCATCGCCCGCGACCCGCTGAACAAGCCCAAGCTTGTGATTGGCGCGCTTACCTGTCAAAACGATCTGGCTTTCCCGCACACGACGATATTCAACAACCTCAGCCACGCCAAGCCCGACATTCTTTTTTTTACGGGCGATCAGATCTATGAACGCTCCGGCGATTACGGCAATCAGATGACGCCCGCGGCCGCAGCACGGCTTGACTACTTGCGAAAGTGGTTTCTCTTCGGATGGACCTGGGGCAAGCACACAGCGAACATCCCTTGCGTCTGCCTGCCGGACGATCACGACGTCTACCACGGCAACCTGTGGGGCTGCGGCGGCCGCAAAGCGGTTGGCCGATTGAACGCCGCCCAGGAGATTCAGGACTCCGGCGGCTACAAGATGCCGGCCGATTGGGTTAATATGGTGCAGCGCACCCAAACCTGCCATCTGCCCGACCCGCCCGACGCCGCGCCCGTCGACCAGGGAATTACCGTCCACTACTGCCACGTGCAGTGGGGCGGCATGAGTTTCGCCGTGCTGGAGGATCGAAAGTGGAAGTCGGCGCCGAAGGAATGGATGCCGGAGGCCGATATCTACAACGGGTGGCCGCGCAACGAGTCCTGGGACGCGCGCAACGGCGACAAACCGGGTGCGCAAATGCTGGGCCCGCGCCAGGAGAAGTTTCTCGAGGACTGGGCCAGCGACTGGTCCAACGGAACGTTCATTAAGGCAGCCGTTTCCGCTACCATTTTTTGCAACCTGGCCACGCTGCCGCCGCCCGCCACAACCGACGCGGTCACCGGCAAGTTGCCCGTGCAACCCGTGGGCGGCTATGCGGAGGGCGAAGTCACCACACGCGACCACGACTCGAACGCATGGCCGCAAACGCGCCGCAACGCCGTGCTGCGTTCACTGCGAAAGGCGCTGGCGTTCCACATCGCCGGCGATCAGCATTTGGCGTCGACGGTTCAATACGGCATCGAAGATTGGAACGACGCGGCCTTCGCGCTTTGCACACCCGCCATCTCCAATGTCTTCCCGCGCC
>VFZO01000422.1 GCA_016871155.1 Acidobacteriota bacterium
TGCCATTCACAGGTCTCGGCTTCGTGGGGCAGCTTTTCTTTCAGTCGATGTGGTCCACCTGCTTTTACGGGATGCAGAGTCCGGCGTTGGGGCTGCTGGACCTCCTGATTGTTGCGTTGATCGCGACCATGCTGTGGTTCACGTATCGCGGAATGGACCAGATCGCGGGTTGGCTATGGTCGGCATATCTGCTCTGGCTCTACTACCTGACGTCGGTGAATCTGGCGATCTGGTGGTCTAACGATTGAGAACGCGGACCCCGATGGAACTGCCCGCCACCGGGCCGAAATAGACGCGCTGAGTCGCCTTTTGGAAGTCGCCCGGTTTCGCCTGGTGGATCTCCAGAAACTTCTGCGGATTTCGATCGACCAGCGGGAACCACGAGCTTTGCACTTGCACCATCAGCCGGTGGCCGGGCCGAAGTGTGTGGAATACGTCGGGCATAGTAAACGTAATCTTCTCCATTTGACCGGGCGTGAACGGTTCGGGCTTCTCAAAGCTCTTCCGGAACTTGCCCCGGAACGGCTCGCCGCGCACCAGTTGCTGGAAGCCGCCCATGCGGACGCGCTTAGGATTTGGTTCGGGGTCCGGAAAGTTATCCGGGTAGACGTCGATCAGTTTCACGATGAAGTCCGAATCCGTGCCGGTGGTCGACACATGCAGTGTGACGTCCAGCGGACCGGCCAGGGTGAGATCCTCGGTGAGTGGATTCGTCTGGAATACCAAGACATCGGGACGGGCGGCGGCGTGGCGCTGGTCGTCGATCATGTATTCGACCGTCATCGTGTTGGCGATGTAAGGCACCGAGGGGACCGGGCGAGCGGGATCGGAGACATACTCTTCATAACCGCCCCTAGACGGCGGATTCCACCCAAGCCGGCCTTCCGGCTGAAGGTGGAGCTTCCGCTCCGAGGTGTTGGCTGGCGGCCAGGCGTCGAATTTGCGCCATTGGTTGGTGCCGGTTTCGAACACGATCGCCTCGGCGAGCCCATCCGGCTTGTTCTCGCGGAGGATCCGCTCAAAGAACGGCATCTCGACGTGTTCCTGGTACCAATACGCAGTGTTTTGGTGAAACGGCACGTCGCCGAGTTTGGTGCCGTCTGGTGAGGACCATTGCCCGTGATACCACGGCCCCATGACGAGTAAGTTTCGTATACCTGGGTTGTTCCGCTCCGTGACCTTGTAAGTTTCCAGCGTGCCGAACAGGTCTTCGGCGTCGAACCAGCCGCCCACGGTGAGAACGGCGGGTTTGATTTTGTGTAAGTATGCGCGGACGTCGCGGGCCTTCCAGAAGGCGTCGTAGTTCGAGTGGCCGGTGAGTTCCTTCCAATAAGGGACCCGGTTCTTGAGCATCTGTTCGTTGATCTCCTCGAGCGTGCCCAGCTTCAAGAAGAGCGAATACCCGTCGGGTGAGTTGTAGTCTGGATTCCTGCGCGGCGTGTCCGGGCTGGCCTGCGTATCGCGGTCGTTGGAGTACATCCAGCGAACAGCGTGGGCCAGGAAGAACGCGCCGTTGTGCCGCCAGTCGTCCCCGAGGAACCAATCGCCGACTGGAGCCTGCGGCGAGACGGCTTTGAGAGCCGGATGGGCATCGAGCATGCCCATTGAAGTGTAAAAACCAGGGTAGGAGATGCCCCACATACCGGCGCGGCCGTTGTGATTCGAAACGTTCTTCAGGAGCCACTCGATGGTGTCGTAGGTGTCGGTGGATTCGTCGATATCGGCAGGGCCGGACTTGGCGGGTTCATGCGGGCGAACGTGTTCGAAGAGGCCCTCGCTGCGAAAGCGGCCCCGGACGTCCTGGTAGACGAAAATGTATCCGGCGTGCTGGAGATAGCGGCTGGGGCCCAGCGTTTCGCGGAACCGGTTGGCCCCGTAGGGCTGGCAGCTATAGGGCGTACGCGTCAACAAAATTGGGTGCTGCCTCGAATCGTCCTTTGGCCGGTAGACCGCCGTGTAGAGTTTCACGCCGTCCCGCATGGGGATCTGATACTCGAATTTGGTGTACTGTTCCGCGACGGGCAGCGTTTTGGGCGGATCCGCCAGGCAAATCAGGGCGGGGAGGAGAAGGAGACAAGCGAAGCGCATGGGAAAGCCATATCGTGACATATCTTCGACATTATTTCGAGCGATGATAGAGTAAGGCCATCATGCAAGCTGTCTTGGATGAAGTCGTTCGTCAACTGTCGCGGTTCACTCCAACCGCGGCGATCGACATTCTATTGACGGCGATTATCATCTATCAGTGCATCATGATTGTCCGCGGCCGGCGCTCCGCGGCTATGCTGGCAGGCCTGCTGATCCTTGTTTTCGTGTACCTAGGCGCCGTGTACGCGAAGCTGGAACTTCTCCGCACATTGCTCGCAACGCTGGCCCCCTACACGGCGTTCGCATTCATCGTAATGTTCCAGAGCGAAATCCGGCGCTTGCTGGCCCGGATTGGGCAACGGCGAGTGATCGGTTGGACTTCCCGGCTGCACCGCCGGGAAACGGTGGAGGAGCTACTGCTGGCCATACAGCAGTTGGCCCAACAGCAGATTGGCGCGCTGATTGTCGTGGAACGCGAGGTCGGCCTCCGGACGTTTGTGGAGAGCGGCGTGGCACTGGACGCCAACGTATCGAGGGACTTGCTGCTGGCGATTTTTCATCCCGGCTCGGCGATGCATGATGGAGCCGTGATCGTGCAAGGAGACCGCGTGGCGGCGGCCGCCTGCTTTCTTCCGCTGACAATGAACCCGGAATTGATGCGAAACCTGGGTACACGGCACCGGGCGGCGATCGGCATTACGGAGGAAGCCGACTGCGTGGCGCTGATCGTCAGCGAAGAGACCGGCCGCATTTCGGTCGCCTACCGGAGCGAGATCGAGTATAACGTGACGATCAACCGCGTGCAGGACGTCCTGACCAACCGGAGCGTTACGTCCACGCTTGACGGGCGCGACGAGGCGTTGGTCGCACAAAAAGAAGAAGAGAACGCATGACGCGGGTCTTCACGGAGAATCTGGGCCCGAAAGCGATGAGCCTGGTGATCGCGACGCTGCTTTGGCTGGCGGTCGTCGGGGAACGGGAACTTTCGACCGCGATCGATGTCCCCGTCGAGTTCCGGAATTTCCCGAAGAACCTCGAGGTCTCGAACGACGCCGTGAACCGGGTGAACCTGATGATCAGCGGTCCGGCCGGGAAAATGACCGACGCGATTCTAAAGGAAGCGACCGTAGTTGTCGATTTAGAAGAAGTGAATCGACCCGGCGAGAGAACGTTTAATTTGGACGGCCGGACGATCCGCCTTCCGGCGGGCCTGCAGTTGGAACGGGCGGTGCCCACTCAGATTCGCATGCGGTTCGAGGAGCGGTTCGCCCGGGACGTTCCGGTCAGAATTCGATACGAAGGGAACCCCATGCCGGGATTCCGGATCGCGCGGCAGGAGGTCCAGCCGGAGACGCTTCGGATCGTCGGGCCAAGGAGCCGTGTGGAGCGTGTGAACGCCGTGGAGACCGATCCGGTCGAAATGAATGGAGTTATCGGGGAACTGGAGTCGAAGACTTCGACATTTGTGGACGACCCGCAAGTGCGAATCGATGGGAACTCAACGGTGCGTATCCGCCTGGTGCTGGAACGTATCGGCATGGAGCAATAGCGATGGCAAGGCAGCTTTTCGGGACCGACGGCATACGAGGTGTCGCGGGCCAGTATCCGTTGGATGCGCAGACAGTGTTCGCGTTCGGCCGCGCGCTCGGCGAATGGGCCGCCGCGCACGAACCCGGCGCGAAGGTGTTGATTGGAATGGACACGCGCGAGAGCGGTCCGGCGCTGGCCGGGTTGGTGACCGCCGGACTGGAACGCGAAGGGGTTCCCTACGAGTTCGCCGGCGTGATCCCAACGCCCGGTGTCGCCTGGTTGACCAAGACCGGTCCGTACGCAGCCGGATTGATGATCTCCGCCTCTCACAATCCCTACCAGGACAACGGACTGAAGGTCTTCGCGCATTCAGGCTACAAGCTGCCGGACGCCGACGAATTGACGATGGAGGGCCGGATTCTGGCTTTGCGCGAGGAGAATTTCGATACTCCGCGTGCGGCCATCCCGGCGTCGGTCGCAGGCAGCGGCTACCTGGGATATCTGGCCTCCATGTTTCCGTGGCGGCTGGACGGGTGGAAGATCGTCGTCGACTGCGGAAATGGTGCCGCTTACCTGTATGCCGGTGAGTTACTGCGCTCGCTCGGCGCCGATGTGACCGCGCTGCACTGCGCCCCCGACGGACGGAATATCAACCAGGATTGCGGCTCATTGCATACCGGCCACCTCAGCGCGGCCGTTCGGGCGGAGGGGGCCCAAATTGGTGTTGCGTTCGACGGTGACGCCGACCGGGCCATGTTCTGCCGCGCGTCCGGAGAGATGATCGACGGCGATCACGTCATGTATGTTTGCGCGGCCGACGCCGCGGAACGAGGCGAACTGAAGGGCGGCGATGTTGTGGCGACCGTCATGTCGAACCTGGGCTTGGAGCTTGCGCTACGGCGGCGG
>VFZO01000423.1 GCA_016871155.1 Acidobacteriota bacterium
AGGAACAGCCGGTAGAAATCCTGCACCGGCGCCGCGGCCCGCGATCGGGCATCGGGGTAGCGCGCGAAGAACGACAGGACGTTGTCGTAGTACTGAATCGAATCGACGGCCGGAATGGCGGCATCCCCCCAGCCGTGATACTGAATCAGCTTGCCGCCGTTGGCGCGGAACGATCGCAGGTCCGGGTTCGTGGAATTGATGTGGATACCCGCCTTTCGCCAGCCGAACTCCACGTCGGCGTCGAAATCGAGCTTTCGGAAGTCCCATTTCGGATCCTCGAACACGGCCTGGCCGTAAAAGGAGTTTCCGAACGCAAAATGCGCCGCCCGCTGCGGCGGGTCCGTGGTGATCCATCCGTTCCAAGTGCCGGGCAGCGCTTCGGTCCCGGGCGCGAAGCCGCCGTGAATCTGGCGGCCCGTGCGAGGATTCGCCGGGCCGTTATAGATCTTTGTCAGCGCCGTCAACTGGGCGTTTGTCAAGCAGGCGTTCGTTTCGTCCTTCTCGCACAGCAGCGCCGCCGGTTCAAAGCGGCACGCGCGCGGGTCTTCCAACAATCCATCGGCGACACCGTCTAAATGGTCGCAGGCTTTTAGCACGGCGGCTTGAATCGCCGGAAGCTTCGCCACTGGAATCGTGCTCTCCGGCTCGCCCAGCAGCGCTTGCTCATTCCAAACAAACGCCGTGAAGAGATTTGACCAGTCGTTGGCCGGCGCGCCGGCGATGATACCGTCGAAGTCCTCCGGATACCGCTGCGCCTCCATCAAAGCCTCCCGGCCGCCGTCGGAGCAGCCGATGAAGTAGTGCTTTGCCGCGGGTTTGCCATAGAACGCGGCGATCACGGCTTTTGCGTGGACGGAGGTGACGTGGACCGCCCTGTGGCCGAAGTCGATCAGCTTCTCCGGGTGCCCGACGGCCCAGGAGGCGTCCGTTCCGGAACCCTGGTGCCCGTCGTCGGTGCCCGCCGCCGCATAACCCAATCCCGCCGCGCGCTTCAAGTTGTTCGTGTTGATGCCGCCTGCCCAGCCGCCGTTGCCAAACTGCTGGTAGCGGCCGTTCCAGTTTTCAACCGGCATCCAGACCTCGAACCGGATTTCGGAATCTTTCGTTGGCCGGGCGACCGCCGCGACGGCGCAAAGGGGCCCGTCTTTTACCGCCGATTTGACCTCTACTTTGTTGAGCTTCAGTTGAGCCAGAGACTCACAGGGCTGTTGGGCGGCGGCAAGCGGCGCGGCGATCAGAAATAGAATTCGAAAGGGCACACCGGTATCTTATCTCCGGCCATGAGCCTTTCGGGCGCCGGTTAACGGGTTGAGGGTATGCCCATTGGACCCACCGCCTGCGATCATCCGGGTTTAGAATCATTCCCGGTCCACATCGCTACGGCGACAAAGACCGAAAAGAACGTGCTGAAGATGGAACTGGTACCTGTAGCGTGCTGGCGCCTGGACGATGTCCGGTTTCAGTTTGGCGGTTCGTTCGTATTGCCGGAAACGGCGGCCGACTTCACCGAGCTGGCAGGACTGTCCTCCCGTCACGCCGGCGCGCCGCTCTCCGTTTTCGGTCACGCTGATCCGGTGGGCGACGAATACTACAACAAAACGTTGAGCGCCCGCCGCGCGGAAGCTGTCTACGCCATACTCACACGGGACACCGCCCGGTGGGAGTCCATCTATTCCAACGCCGGCTCTGGCGACAACTGGGGGGAGGAGTGCATTCGGATCATGCTCACCGCACTGGGTTACGAACCCGGTACGGATTGGGCGCCCTATACAGAGGCAGTGAAGCAGTTCCAGCGAGCTAACGGGCTGAGCGACGACGGTGCGCCCGGCGCGCAGACGCGGGCCAAACTCTTCCCCGCCTACATGGACGCCATCTGCCGCCGAGCCGATGGCCAGCCGTTCTTCCTCACCAAACAGCAGTTTCTGGGTCAAGGCGCCGACGCGGCTGGTAAAGGCGATTTTCAGGGTTGCAGTGAGTTCAACCCTGTCATGGTCTTCTCGTCGGCGGAACTCTCCGCGCTGTCGGCCGATCCGGAAAAACGCAACGCGGAGAATAGCGTCAACCGGCGCGTCGTCGTCCTGCTGTTCCGGCCCGGCACCACCGTGCCGGCGTCCCGATGGCCCTGCGGGACGGCCGCCGAAAGCACCACGCCGTGCCGCAAGCGGTTCTGGTCCGACGCCGCCAATCGCGTGGCCAATCAATCCGCGCGCCGCGAATTCGGCAAGACCTACGATACGTTTGGCTGCCGCTTCTACCAGCGGCTGGTGGGCGATTCGCCGTGCGAAGGTGTGGCCAAGCCCGGTTATTTCCGTCTGCAGATTATCGACGACGAGACCGGCGAGCCGTTGCCGGAGATCGAATTGCGAGTGACTTTGTCCTCCGGCGTGGTGCAGGAGATGGTCAGCGACGCCGCCGGCAAGATCTACATCGCCTCCGCTCCGGCCGGGGTGTGCGCCGTTACTTCGGACTTCGCCGAAGTGACGGTCGAAGACACCTACGACTACATCAGTTTAGGGTAAACGAACATGTCCATTCGAATCGCCGACGTCGAGCAACACAAGGTTCAGACTGGAGAGACCCTGGCCACCATCGCAAACGGCAACGGGCTCACCACCGATCAACTCACGAAATTCAACTGGAACACCACCGATCCGAAAGAGATCAACCGCTGCCTGCGCGAAATCGTAGGCTGCACGAAGCGGACCAACGACGGGAAGAACTACATTCTGGACTCGTCCGATAATCCGGGCCTGCTCTACATTCCCAAACCGCTGCAATTGCCAGGCCTGGCGTTGAACAAGGATCACGTGCTACGCGTCCGCCGGCCCAGGCTTTTTGGCCGGATTACGATTCAAACGGTGGACTACTACGGTCACCCCAGGCCGGACTTTTCGCTGCGTCTGGAGCCCTTGGGCAAGGGCAGGCCGCTGACCGTCAAAACCGATTCGCGCGGGGTGTGGACGACGGCCGAAATCGATTCCGGCCGCTACGAGGTCCTGGAGTCCGATGGCCAGCCGGCTTACTACTATGAGGAACTGAACCGGCGCGACGGCGCCCAGCCGGAGAGTCCATTCGGCGAATTGAAGCCTGCCGTATTCACCACGCGAGTCGATACGCACACCATTATCACGGTCGTTGTCGGGCAGGAGCCGCCCTACGAGGCGCGCCAAGAGGTGCAGCGCAAGGCCGACGCCTACACTAGAAACGAGACGCGCGACGAATCCGCGGGGCGAGGCTCGGAGACGGCCGGGCTCACGCGCCGCTCCGCACAGACCTGCGCCGACAACCTGCTGCTGGCCGCCGGCTTGACGCGCGCCGGGGATGCGATCAACTGGGCCGCCTTGGCCGGTGATATTCTGCCCGGTTACTTCGACACCTACTATCCGTCGGTGTCGGCGCAGGGATTCTACGTTGCGATCTTCGACGCCGATGAGCGGTTGCTGCGGCTCTTCAATTCCTCCGGGGTTGAAGAGACACGCTTGGAATTGAATCCGGACAAGGAATTGGCTTGCCTCTATGGCTCTTATGCCGTATTTCAGAACGAGTCCGGTCCGTATTTCGTCGATCTGGCCACGCGCAGCTTCATGATCAAAATTCTCAACAACGATACGGACTTGGGCGTGGAGAGCCTCGTTCGGGATCCGTCGCTATACACCGAGTATACGAATCGCAACACCGGAAAAGTCGAGATCGTCGTCGTGGCTCCCGAGCTGAAGTACATGGATGATATCGCCATGCAGGGAGGCACCGGCGCGCTGGAAAACTACGGAGACAACGCCGAGATCAACGAAAAGATCCACCAGCGAAATCTGGGCGTTTGCCGGGAAATCCGGCTGGTCTATGAAGCCTATATTCGCGGCTACGTCGATCGCGTGAACGAGGCCGCTTCGGAAAGTGAACTCCGCGAGCTGGGACCGCCGTTTAACATTTACGAGATGCCCTCCCCGGCCGGGTGGACCAAGTCCCAATTGGTCGACATCTTTAATGCCCTGAATACCAACGCCGAGTTGGACGCCTGGGTGGCTATCGCCCACAAGCTGGACGCGTTCGGCAACCGTCTCTCGCAGGGGCTTCCGTTCTTCCGGCTGAAGGTGAAGTGGAAGAAAGACCTGACGGCGGGTATCAACGACGAACTGACCCGCAACACGCTCCCGGCGCTTCCCAAATTCGTGAAAGTGGATGGTGAAGTGGAGTTCAATTTGGATCTGCAATCCACCTCCGCCGGATTCCGGAAGATCGTTAAGCATGACGAGGTTCTCAAGGTCTCGGGAAAATTCGAGGACGTCGCTGACGAAGACGTTGGCAAGTGGAACCCTCGCAACGCGATTCGCAAAGTTACCAAGAACGGATTCGTCTTGGAAGCGAATTTTCAACAGAGCCTCCAAAATCCGGAGAAACGAGCCGTCGCGCTTCGTGTCGACGACTACTCGTTCCAGATCGACAGCACCGGCAAGACGAAGCTGTCCACGCAATCGGCGCCAGGCGTTTGGATCGACACGGAGTTCAACAACCGGACGG
>VFZO01000424.1 GCA_016871155.1 Acidobacteriota bacterium
GGCGTGCTGGGGCCCGGGTTCCGGCGGGTGCCATTGTCGAGTGAATCGAATCGCGGCGGCTTGCTGACGCATGGAAGCGTGCTGATGATGACGTCCCATTCCACGCGCACGTCCCCTGTGTTGCGGGGGAAGTGGATCCTGGACAACCTTCTACATTCGCCGCCGCCCGCGCCGCCCGCAAACGTACCGCCGCTTGACGAGAGCCCGGCCGCCGGACGCAAACTGACCGCGCGCGAACAGGTGGAGCGGCACAAGAACAACCCGGGCTGTGCGTCGTGCCATAACCGGATCGACCCGCTTGGATTCGCGCTGGAGAACTACGACGTGCTGGGCCGGTTCCGCACGGAAGACGGCGGCGCGGCAATCGACTCGTCGACGGTGGCTCCAGGCGGCACGGCGATACGAGGGGCGCGCGGCTTACAGGCGATGCTGACCGCCCGCGAGGACGAATTGGCGCATGCCACCGTGGAACGCCTTTTGACGTATGCTGTTGGACGAGAGTTGGATGCGCGCGACCAGCCCGCGGTACGCGCGATCGTTCGCCAAACCAAGAGCGGCGGCTACCGCTTTCAAGACCTGATCGCCGCCGTGACCCAAAGCGTGCCGTTCCGAATGCGGCAAAAACTGGAGCCATAATTCCCTTGTTCCTTTCGAAGAGACAGTTGCACCGCCGAACGCTGCTGAAGGGCGCGGGCGTCGCAATCGGCCTTCCGTTGCTGGAGGCCATGGTGCCCGCGGCCACGCCGCAACATTTAACGGCTGCGGCGCCGGTACGCCGGCTTGGATTCGTGATGTATCCGCTGGGCGTGGATCAGGCGCGCTGGCGTCCCAAGGGCGAGGGCCGAAACTACGAGTTCAGCGAGGCGCTGGCGCCGCTGGCGCCGCACCGCGGGAAGTTCACGGTGATCAGCGGATTGTCGTCGGACCCCGACCGCACGAAGCCCGGGTTTCACGATCGCGCGCTGGCGTCGTTTCTGACGGGCGTCGAGCCGGTGAAAGGCAAAGTGCAGGTTGGCGTGTCGGTGGATCAGTTGGCGGCGCGGACGTTAGGCAAGGAGACGCCGTTCGCTTCGTTGGAACTCTCCACGGAAAACAACAACGGCGGCGCGGCGCATGTGGGCCCAGTGTTTAAGACAGCCACGACCCCGCTGCCGTTCGAATACAATCCGCGGCGGGTTTTCGAGAGGTTGTTCGGCGAAGGCGGCAAGATCGACCCGGCCGCGTCGGCTGCACGGGATACCGCGGACCGGAGCAGCCTGGATACTGTGCTGGAGCGCATTCAACAGTTGAAACAACGCCTGGGACCCGGTGACAAACGGAAGCTGGACGAGTACATCGAATCGATCCGCGATGTGGAACGGCGCATCCAGGTGTCGTCGCGAAAGCGGCCGGCGGACCTGCCGGAAATGACCCGGCCGGCCGGAGCGCCGGATACGTGGCCGGAACATGTGAAGCTGATGTTCGATTTGCAGGTGCTGGCGCTACAGGCCGATTTGACGCGGGTCTGGACGTTCCTTTACGCGCGCGAGGCGACGTCGATCAACTTTCCGCACCTCGACATCTCGATGGGCCACCACGAGATTTCGCACCACAATTTCGAGAAAGAGAAACTCGACGCGCTGGCGAAGATCAACGTGGATCAGTCGAGGCTGTTCGCGTATTTCCTCGCTAAGCTCGACGCGCTCAAGGAGGGGACGGGCACGCTACTGGACCACTCGCTGATTCTCTACGGCAGTAATCTGAGCGTGCCCACGTCGCATAGCCAGCGCGATCTGCCGATCCTCCTGGCGGGCGGCGCCGCGGGGCGCATCGCGAACGGACGCTATATCCAGTTCCCGGGCGATGAGACGCCGCTCACGAATCTGTACCTGACCATGCTGGACAAGGTGGGCGTGCCGACGGAGAAGCTCGGCGACAGCACGGGCCGCTTGAACCGGCTGGAGGTGTAGAGGGCCATGCGGTGGATTCTTGCGTTCGCAATCACGCTGCGTGCCAGCGGCCTGTTGGACGCGGTAAAGGCGGATGACCGGGCCGCGGCCGAGCGGCTGCTGCAGTCCGGCGAGGACGCCAACTCCCGTGACGATGACGGAACGACGCCGTTGCTGTGGGCGGCAGTGCGGTCGAACGCGGAGATGACTTCGATTTTGTTGGAAAAGGGCGCCGACCCAAACCTGACGAACGAGTTGGGTATCGGGCCGCTCGCGATGGCCATAACAGGCGGCGCGACCGGCATCGCCGGGATGTTGCTGGAACGCGGCGCGGATCCGAACGCCGCGAGAGAGAACGGCGAGACGCCGCTGATGATCGCGGCACGAATGGGAAGAGTCGATCTGATGCAGCGGCTGTTGGCCAAAGGCGCAAACGCGAACGCGCGCGAGTCGAAGTTTCAACAGACGGCGCTGATGTGGGCGGCGGGCCATCCGGAAGCGGTCCAGATGCTGTTGAAGCATGGGGCGGACGTTCACGCGGCGACCAAGGCGTGGGACGTGAAATACACGAACTATCTGCCAACGACAGTGACTTTGGGCAAGACGGGTATTCCGTGGAACAACGCCGGCGACTACGTAGCAAAGAAGGGTGGGCTGCGCGCGTTGCACTTCGCGGTGCAAAAGAATTCGGTCGAGTCGGTTCGGGCGCTGCTCGACGCGGGTGCGCAGGTGAACACGCCATCGGCCGATGGAACAACCCCGCTGCTGACGGCGCTCTACAAGTGGGACCCGCCGAACGTGACCTTCGTGCCGGGGCGCGGAGCGCCTGCAACGGCGGGCAGCTCGCAGCAGTTCCGGCCCAATCTTCGCATCGCACAACTGCTGCTGGAGCGAGGCGCCTCGGTGAAGGTAGCCGACGGCACCGGCTACACACCGCTGCATGGCGCGGCGCTGGCGGTGGCGAAGGCGGCGCGGACCGGGAACCGGCAGAAGGGCGCCTACGGGCAGACGGCAGCGGCGCTGGCGCTGGGCGACGACGACGACACGACGCCCCGGCTGCCGGAGGCCCTGGACCTGGTGCGGCGCCTGCTGGAGATGGGTGCCGACCCAAACCGCGCGACGATTTTCCCGACCGGCGGGCCGGCGGGAGATGTACGAATCAACCCCGCACCGGCGGGTTCGTCGGCGATGCACATCGCGGCCAGTTCGGGGAGCGTCGACCTGCTGAAATTGCTGGCTGGGCGCGGCGGCGATGCGAATCAGCTTCGCAAAGACGGCCATACGCCGCTATCGGTCTCCGTGCTGGCCGGCGATCTGGCGATGGTGCGGGAGATGGTGGCGGCGGGAGCGAACGCGTTGGCGCGCTGGAGTCCGCAGGATAAGATTCCCGATCCGGTAGAGGCGATCACGCTGGCGCGCCAGGATCAGACGGTGCTGCATCTGGCGGCCATTGAAGGAAAGCCGGAATTGCTCACGTATCTGCATTCTCTTGGTGCGCCGCTGGACGCGAGGAACGCGCAGGGCGAGACGCCTTTGGACCTGGCCGACCGGCAGGAGCGATACCGCGAGGCGATTCTGCGGCAAGGCGCGGAGGGCGACCCGGAGCGGTTGAAAAAGGTCGTGCGGAAGACGGCGGGGTCGGATTGTTTGCGGCAGTTGGCGGAGGCAGCAGGGCGGCAGGCGGCCCGGTAGGAACGCTGTCCAATGGCATCCACCACGGGCAGCCCTTCCGTCTAGCCGGTACGTAAGGCCTCAGAGGGTTGCACGCGCATGGCCCGGATGGACGGAGAGGCGCAGGCCAGGACGGCCGTGAAAACGAGCAGCCCGATGGCCTGGCCGAAGGCCGAGGCCTCGAGCGGAGTGTTGAGAAGCGAGGCCAGGAATTTTGTCGCGCCGATAGCGATCATCAGTCCGAGCGTGGCGCTGACGGCGGTGAGGATCGCGATGCGCTTCACCACGGCAAAACCCAACTGCCCGAGCGTGGCGCCGAGGGCGGCGCGAATGCCGAGTTCCCGCGTCCGGCGTGCGGCGCCATAGGACACGGTCCCGTAAAGACCGAGGCCGCAGAGCAGGGCCGCGAGCATGCCCATGCCGGCGAGGAGCGAAGTCATCAGTCGGATGGGCGTCATGGGCAGATCGAGCATTAAGTTGTATGGGTGCGCCTCCATGATGGCGAGGTCCGGATCCTCGCGGCGCACGACGTCACGGATGGAACGGATCAAGGCTTCGTCGCCGACAGTGCCCCGGGCGACGATGCGCATGCTCCCGTTGTAGCTCTGCTCAATGGGAGACCAAATGGCCATCTTGCGGTTCTCACTGATCATTTGATAGACGCCGGATTCGACCACGCCTACGATCTCCAGCCAGTCGCAGTTGCTACACTGCCGAATGCGCTTGCCGAGCGGCGATTCGCCCTTGAATTGGCGGTCAGCGAGCAACTGATTGACGATGACGACGCGCTTGGCCTGGGTAACGATCCCCCGGCAGAGCCGGGGGCCTTCGTTCGTGAGCCGCTCAAAGCGGCTGGTTGGGGTCGCTGGCGCGGCCCCGTGGTTTAGCACCACCTCAACGGTGG
>VFZO01000425.1 GCA_016871155.1 Acidobacteriota bacterium
GGGCGGGGGTATCGCAATCTCCGTTATCTGCTCCTCAAGGCCCAGCGATTCGCCAGCCTAAGGCTCGAGGTCGTCGTTCTCAGAAGGGCCGCTTGACCATAGCCCCTTCACATTCTCGCCCAGAGCCGAGCCGTAGAGGGTCACCGGCCCGCGCGCAACCGGTTCAGCGTATAAGCCGCCTCTACCGTGCATAGCGGATCCCCGTCCGCGCCGGTGATGCCTTTGGGCCGCAGCTCGTAGATCCGGCGCTCGCGCAGGCCGGGGACCTTTAACAGCGCCTTGCGGCCGTCGGCTGAAACGGTGACGGCGGTTACTAACTCCGGCGTCACGTCCGTCTTTGGAGACCCGTAGGTGGAGTGGTACTTGTAGAAGTAACTCGTCAACGGATAGTTGGCCGGGTCGGAGGCCGACGCACGGTCTACCGGTTTGGTGAACTCCAGGGCGAAACCGTCTTCGGTCAAACGCATATGCAGAATGTCCATTGGCGTCTTGCCCGTGAAGACCAGACGCTGCAGGCCTTCGCTGGTGCCCCAGATGCGCGAGGTCTGCGCAGTATAGAGAGACCGGCCGTCCGGCGACAACGCGATACGGTTGTTGCCCGCTCGCAGGCCGTTGCCCTCATAGAGAATGAACGCCGCGCCCTGATACTCGCCGCCAACCTTCTCCAAGTCCGCGCGCAGGATGCGCGGGTACGTCCACTCCGCCACCAGCATCTGCCCGGCGTAGGGGCCGAAGGCGCCATTGGTTGTATCCAGCAGCGGCTGCGTGACGGAGCCGCCCATGTCGTTCTGGGGAAACTGAATGGCGGGCAGCTTGCGAAGTTTGTCCAACTCGGCGACGGGCGTTTCCACCGGGTCGCGTCCGTTGAACCACGGCGCCCAGTTCAACGACGCCGGGTGCCCGTGAAACGCGCCGGGCGTTACGTGGTGCAAGGGGGAAGTGCCAACCCAGTCGCCCTGATTGTCAGTGGCGAACAGATCGCCCTCCGCGTTGAAGCCGAGGCCGTTCGGTTGGCGAAACCCGCAGGAGACGAGTTCCGTTTTGCCCTCTGGAGTGATGCGCAGCGAGCAGCCGCGATACGTGGTGGGCGAGTAGTGACTTACCTTTCCGATGAGCCCCGCTTTCTGCTCCGTGGCCTGCCTGCCTTTGGAGGTGAACTCGCCGCGGACGGGCGTTCGCGGTTCTGCTCCGTTGGAAGAAAGGCCCAGCGACAGATAGAAGTTTCCCTGCTTGTCCCGCACGGGCCCGTAGAGAAACTCGTGATAGTTGCCGGAGATGCCCCAGCCGTCGGCAACGGTCTCATAGACATCGGCTTTGCCGTCGCCATCGGTGTCCGCCACGCGCGTCAGCTCCGGCAGGTGCGCGATGTAGTATTCGCCGGCCTTTGCGCCGGGCAGGACGCCAAGAGGCGACTGCAGCCCTTCGGCAAAGCGGCTCCAGCGGCCGGATTTGACGTCCAGTAGATAGAGATATCCACGGCGGAAGGAGACGGCCAGTTTTCCATCGACGCCGAAGGCCACCCCGGCCACTTCCGGGGCGATATCCCGGGGCAGGGGAACGTTCTCGACCTTGTAGCTCGACACGGGCGCCTGCGCCAGCAGGGTTGCGGTCATCCACAGCAAGCGGATCATGGAAGCGCTCCCTCCACCGTCACGTTTTTCCCCAACGGCACCGGTTTGCCTTCGAAAAAAACAGGCTCGCGAATCTCGTCAAACGTTAGCCTCCGTCCACCGGCCGCCACCGATTCGCGTACGGACACGGCGTCCAGAGTGTACTGAAACTCCGGTGCGCCGTTCACCAGCTTGTAGCCGCGGAACCGCCGCGCGGGAATTCGTTTTTCGACGCCGAACAGCACCGGATACTCGGCGGGCGCGCGCCAGACGATGTCCCCGATCAGGGCCGCGGTGGGCGTTAGCCTCTTGGAGTCCGTTTTCCGAAGGAGCGTGCCGGACAGATCGAGAAACCCGCCGCGCCACGCGTAGAGCAGCTTGACCTGGCCCGCGTCAAAACAGTATGAGAAGCCGCCGGGCATTCCAACGGCGATGGCCGCGGGTGTCGCTTCGGGCATGTCCCAACGAATCACAACGGCATCCTTGCCCGGCACGGGTTTGGCCTCGCCGCTTACTTCCAGGTCGGAAGTCTGGAAGCCGTCCGGAATGGGCGCTTTGACGCCCCAGTCCATCGCCGCCCACAAAAGCGGGATTCTAGCGTCGGCCTTGCCGCCAAAGTAGCTGGGCATCGACGTTCCGGAAAGTATCCGCGCCGGATTCCGCATCCAGCGCTCGTACCACTCGTAGCGGAGCCGTTCGGAGGCCGCCATGAGTTGCGGGCCCTCCTCGCCGAGCGCTTTGTTCTTCCCCCAGTCGTGGCAGCCGATGCAGGCCATGCCGCGCTTCTTGCTATTCGTTCCGAACAGGCCCAGGCCGTGCTCCCGCGCCGTCGCCTCAAAGGCCGGTGGCGTGATGCCTTCGCCCGGGGCTAACCCCTCGCGTTTCACCAGCGCGGCCACCAGCGGACGCATCGTCGATTCGTCGAAATGCGGCATTCGCATCTCCCGGCCAGGCCGGATGCGCGCCTTGCCCCACAGTACCTTTTCCAGCCAACTCGTCTTGAGCTTGGCTCCCACGCCTTCGAGATCGGGCGCCTCCGCGCCGGCCGCGTGGCAGGCTGAGCAGCGGTGTTTCTCCAATTCATGGCGCGCGCTGTAGAGTGGCGCGTTGCTGACGGACGCCCGCAGCGTGCCGAGATAATCGGCCACCAGCCGCTGATCCGCGGCGGTCCATTTTGTCGCGACGACTGCGCAACGGGCCGCGGTCACGGATTTCCGCTTCGGCCCTGGCTGATGGCAGCCGGCGCACGAAAGGGTTCGCATCGCGGCCGTTCCTGCGGCGGCATCGCCCGCGGGGGCGGCCGCCTCGTAGGCCGCGTCGCGCTGGCGCGAGAGGTAGGCGGCCAATGCCGTCACTTCGCCGGAGTCCAGCAGCATCGACGGCCGATGGGATTCCAAAACCTCGGCCAGCGCAGCAAGCGAGTACTTCGAACCTGCAGCGGGAAGGCTTCCCGAGGGGTGGCATTGGACGCAGCCCATGGTGCCGAACAGTTCGCCGCCCTTGCCGATGGCCACTTCGTTGATCTTCGGTTCCTTCCTGGCTGGCGGAATCGGGGGCACAGCCGCCGCCAGATCGGCCGCGTGCGATCCGGCACCGTGATGCGTTTGCAGAAACCGATAGGTCCAATTTCGATTCGCGCGGCTGGGCAGTGCGGGCGCAGGCCGCTCCAGCGCTTCGGACGCCGGCAGGGAGTGGCAGTTCGCGCAGCCAGCGTTTGCCACCAGCCGGCGCGCTCTAGTGTGTGTCTCCACGGCCTCCGTGCGCGAGAAGGCGGCGAGCGGAACGGGCTCCCAATCGAACGCGGGGGCCTTCCATTCCAGGCGCAGCGAACGCTCGCCGTTGACGGGAATGACGAGGGCGTGATCCCCGGCGTTCAACTTAAAGTGCGTTCCGCTTGCGCCGTCGAGTTGCAACGGGCGGCTGAACTCGTATTCGCCACCGGCGAGAACGCGCAAGCGGCCTTCGAACGTTCCCCGAAAGCCCGATGCCGGCATGAGCGGGTGGAGCGACTCGCCGGGCTCCAGGTAGTAGTTCGGCGAATCGGCCGCAAACCGCACCGCGCCAAATTTCCCGACAAGTCCACTTTGCGGCCAACAGCTCAGCGCCAGCGTCAACGCGGCTAATCTCATCATCCTGGGATTAGGATACTAGGCGCCGCGCCCAGCGTGATCTCGCCGCCGCGTACTTCGATCATCGGCCGGATGATGTCGTCCCGGAACCAGCGCAGGCTGGCCTCCACATCGGTGGGATAGTTGCAGCCGCCGAGCGCGGCCAGGGCCGCCCCGTGCCAGCATCCGATCCCGAGTTCCGGCATCGTACCGATCCAGACGCCCAGCCCCAATTCGAGACATCGCCTGTAGACGCGCAGAGCGTTACGCAGGCCACCGACGCGCTGAATCTTGATATTGGCGATGCGAAAGCTGCCGAGCGCGAAGGCCCGTTCCAGATCGTCGAGCGACTCCAGGCTTTCGTCCAGGCAAATTGGCGTTCGAAGCCGCGCCTGCAGCGCCGCCGAATCCTCCAGCGCCGCGCCGGCCAGGGGCTGCTCAAACATCAGCAGTCCGAAGTCATCCAGACGTTCGTAGACGCCGGCATCGGCAAGCGTGTAGGCGGCGTTGGCGTCGGTCATTAACGGGATGCCGCCGAACTCTTGGCGGACCGCGCGGACTAGTTCCACATCGTGGCCGGGGCAGATCTTGATCTTCACCCGTTTGTAGCCGTCGCGAAGGTGGCGCTCGATCGTGCGCAGCAGGTCCGGAACGGTGTCGTAGAGCCCAACGGCCAGGCCGGAGTCGGCCGTGTCCTTGGTGGCGCCCAGCAACCGGTGGAGCGGTTGGCCTGTCCGCTGGCGCTCCAGATCCCAGAACGCA
>VFZO01000426.1 GCA_016871155.1 Acidobacteriota bacterium
ACGCGAGCGTATCGGGCGTTTCCGTCAAGGTGTTCGGGCGGAACTGGGCTGAAGGTCGTGCGGAGCAAGACGTTCGATCCCGGCTCGTTGGCTGCGGTCTTGACCACTTCCCAAATGACCTTGGAGCTCATACCTTCGCCCCAGATCAGGCCACCCCGGTTGATGGCCCGAAAGATTCGCCCCTCCGTGATCGCGCTGGCCTGGGTCCAGGTATCGATGGCCATCTTCACCCAAGCGGGGGTGGGCACGGTGCGAACGTGGCCGCCCTTGCCGATCAGGTCGGCGACGACCCAGTGGTCGTCACGCTGCTGCAGGTTGTTTGCGCTTCCGCATAGCCGAGGAATCGACAGCCAACATGTACCTGTTCATCACGATCTCCACTTACGAGTTGCTCAGAACCATGCTGCCATCAATGCGCGCTCAGTGCGCACTCTACCTGTTCTTCCCGAAACCTCCTGCCTCAGGTGGCAAACGACTGGGCCGATCTTCGCGACCGTACCGGCCTGATCGGCGCTGCCGGGCGGCGAGCAGTACGAGGCTCGGCATTGGGCCCGTTTCCGTGTGAGCACGCGACTACACAGGAGACGGACTCGCTGTGGAGTTGTTGGGGCCCTCGCCTGAGAGGTAGGCGTCATCTGCTACGCTCAGATCCCCTAATTAATTGCGGTGGGTGCGGTGACCCTTCATGCCCGCCCACCTTTTTTCATTTGCGCGCCGCTCGGTGTGTCCTGGTTCCACCGGTTGGGTGGGTTCCCTTCGCACGCACCCTGAAGTGAGGGCATGATCCACCCTGGCTAGCAAATGAGGTGAGGTAAGGGTGCCCTGTGGTACTCAGTCCTCAAGACCACTGACTCGGTCTGTATCAACGCACTCGGAACGCGCCTTGGCTATCGACCGATGGATGGAGCGTCAACCAAGCAGCCACACTCTCGGCGGAGCGATCAGGTAACAGGTCAACCGCTTTGTGGCGGCCAAGGTCCGCGCCGGCTTACGCGGGCAAATGGGGCCGATACAAGCCCCAGGCAACAAGGCTCTCCGGCACCCGGACCGGAGCGAATCTCGCCTCCGTCCGTCCTCGCCCGACTCGTTTCCGTTTTGGGGTTGACAATGATATTCCAGCTTGCTGCCCTGGCCTCTCGCTCGCGCCGACGAAATCAGTTACCATACTCGTGGTGCCGGGCAAAAGAATGGCTTCGCTCGCTTCGCGCGGCCGGCGCCATCATCAGGAGCTGTGGAGGATTTCAAGATGAGTCCCAGGATCGCATGCCTCGTCCTGTTGACCAGCGCCGCGCTGGCGCAGGTGGAAACTTCAACATCCGTTCGCGGGATTGTCGCGGACCAATCCGGAGCGTCCGTGCCCAACGCCCGAATCACGATTCGCAACGTGGCGACAAGCGAAGAGCGTTCCGCTTCGACCGACGGGTCTGGTGCGTATTCGTTCCCTTCCGTCGTGCCCGGAACCTACGACATCACGGCCACCGCGCCCGGCTTCAAGCGCGGCGAACTCAAGGGGCGCGTCGCGCAGGTAACCCAAGCCGCGCAGTCTGACTTCATCCTGCAAGTGGGCGAAACAACGGAATCGGTAACCGTGTCGGCCGCGGGCGCCGAGTTGATTAATACGACATCGGCCGAGGTTGCCGGCACGATTGAAAACAAGCTCGTCAAGGATTTACCTCTCAACGGCCGAAACTTCTTTGACCTCGCGGTAACCCTACCGCATGTATCTCTCCAAAGCCTGAGCCCGACGTCGTCATTTGCCTCGTTCTCCGCCAACGCCGTTTTCGGAGCCAACCAGACGAGCCCGATCTTCCGGCAGTCCGGGATCTTCGCGGCAGGTAATCGCGACTCAGCTACGAACGTGGCGGTTGACGGCGTCAACATCCAGAGTTCGGTTTACCGTCAGGCAACGCCGCAGACTCCGCCCTCAGCGATACAGGAGGTGAAGATCCACGTCTCGGGTATGAATGCCGAGTTCGGTAACGGCGTGGCCGCGGTGAACGTGATCACCAAGAGCGGCGCCAACGAGTTTCACGGCGAGGTTTACCACTATCTGCGAAACGAAAAGACGGACGCAAACTACTTCTTTAATAATCTGAATGCTCGAAGACGAAATCCGTACCGTCAAAACCAATTCGGCGGGGCGTTGGGTGGCCCGGTGATTCGCAACAAAGTTTTCTTCTTCGGCGCATACGAAGCATTCCGGGTTCGGCAGTCGAGCTTTTCTTTCGTGACGGTGCCGCCGGATGAAATTCGGGGCGGAGATTTCTCGCAGTTCCGGCCGCCCGGCCCCGGCGGAACATTCCTGCCGACTCCGACGATCTACAATCCATACAGCCGCGATGCGGCAACCGGTCTCCGTCAGCCCTTCCCGGGCAACCGGATCCCACTCGGCCAGACTGGCCTCTGCGCGCCGCGCCCCACCTGCGTTGACCCGGTGACGCTCAAATTCCTGCAAGACTACGTTCCGCGCCAGAACACGATCATCGATGGCATCCCCCGTTTTGCCGGAGACTCTCGCCAAGTCATCGACAGCGATCAGGGCATCTTCCGCATCGATTGGGCGAAAAGCGAAAAGGACCGGGTGTACGGCCGCTGGTCAAAGACAGTCGCCCCTTCGATGAACATTCCCATCGAAAACCTCGCCGGTCTCTCGCAAAACGGCCGGGACATGAGCGCGACCGTGCACTGGACGCGCGTGATCTCGGCGAGCCTGGTCAACGACGTGCTGCTTGGCTATGCGCGCCCGTACTGGCTCTACAGCAAGGATCTCGCGACACCGGATGCGGCCAAGGCGATCGGTCTCACCAACTCCTCCTCGCTCGGCGGCAGCCCCAGCTTTGGCGCCACGGGCTACAGCATGAACGCGTCGCTGAGCTTCTACCTGGAAGGCACCGACAACATCTATCAGCTCGGTGACGATCTCACCTATATCCGCGGCCGTCACAATTTCAAATTCGGGGGCCAGGGAATCGAGCGCCGATTCTACTATCCGTCGCAATCGAACGACAAGGGTAGCTTCACCTTCTCGCCAGTCTACTCGGCGGCCTGCCCGGACGGTAACGCCACTTGCAACGCCGCGCGGCAGGCCAGGGGGCTCGATGTGGGCGGCAACGCGTTTGCGAGCTACCTCCTGGGTGCACCAACCAGCATCCTCTTCCAGTTGAACAACTCTCCCTACCGCGGCCACAAACGCTACTACGGATTCTATGCGCAAGACTCATGGCGGTTGAGCCGCCGCCTGACGTTAAACATGGGACTGCGCTACGAACATTGGACGCCGTGGCTGGTGCCGCGCAACACCGTAGCCACGTTTGACGAAGTGAACGGCCGCCTCATCTACGCGCTGCAGAATCCGCTTGACTACCTCGACCCATCGAAAGGCTTCGGCAAGAGCGCGCCGCTCAATTCGGCTTCACCGCGCGAAGCGCACACAACTTCTGGCCGTGATTTCGCTCCGCGCGTTGGCTTGTCCTTCGCGCTGAAGCCGACTACGGTACTGCGCGCCGGCTACGGCATTTACTACGACGGCAACAGCAACACCAACCAGCTTTCCGACATCAGCTCGGCCATGGGTCCGTTCCGTCTCCGCTACGAGCCTGTGTCGTCAACGAACGAGCCTGTCCCGAGCCTTGCTGTGAACGCGCAGTTCCCCATTCCCGGCCCGACGGCGGTGCCGCAACCCGGCGCGACTCCCCGCGCCACGTTCCGCTTCATTCCCGGCTACTATCCCGTCTCGCAGGTGCATGAGTGGTCCGCCAGCGTGCAGCACCGCTTCGGACAGAATTGGGGTGCGGAGGTGGCTTATCAGGGAACTCACGCGCTTCACTTGCCGCAGTTTGTAGACGTGAATCCGCCTGCGCTTCCGCAAGGCCCGCTGGCAAGCGTCGCGATCAACGATCGAAGGAAGTTTCCGCAGTGGGGCGTCATCGGATCCTGGAAGCCGATCGGTTACTCTCGCTACAACGGTATCTCCGGCAGCATCCGCAACCGCGACTTCCACGGACTGACGCTGCAGTCGAGCCTGACGTTCGCCAAGAACATCGCCAGCTCCCTTCTCGGCACCAGCGACCAGGGCAACACACATGGAGGTTTCCCGTACATCTGGCAGGGGCCGGCCGAGCTCACTCCGCGCTTGCGCTCGGTGACCGCCTTCTCCTACAGCCTGCCGGCGGGCAAAGGGAAGCGCTGGGCCACCAGCCGAGCGGCCGATGCGGTCATCGGCGGCTGGACCATTGCCGGCATCGCGGACTTCACCACGGGCGCCTGGCGCCGCGTCACCACCAACGATGTGTCCGGCACCGGCTACGGCGCCATGCCCGACCGCATCTGCGACCCGCGCACGGTTCCCGGCGGGCGCAACCGGTTCGCCTGGTTCAACACCGGATGCTTCGTGAATCCCGCATTCGGCACGTGGGGCAATTCGCCGCTCGGCGTCTACGAGGACCCCGGCATCAACAACTGGAACCTGTCGGCGCA
>VFZO01000427.1 GCA_016871155.1 Acidobacteriota bacterium
CACGCAAGTCGCTCCGCAAGATGCGGCGGAGGAAGCGCCTTATTCCTTCGTTCTGGAAACAGGCTTCTCTTTGGCCGGAGTGACGCTATATTATGCGGGACTCAATAAGGCCAGGCACGTGGGACATCGATGACGTTATTCGGCACTATCGCGCACAGGCCCGAACACGGCCTGAACTCTACCTCGATCGCGTCATAGACTATGGCCGCCTGGAAGCTTTGAAGAAACTCCGTCCGGTCAAATGTTACATCGGCAGGGAACTCTGGGATGGATATGTCGTGTTCGAGTTTAACGGAACGCGACACGTCGTACTCGAGTGCCCGGTCGAAGGCAATGCCACGTACGTGCTCTCAGGAGACTGGAAAAGGATGGTCGGCCATTCCAAAGCCTTCCTCCGGGAGCACTACCCGGATAGCTACACAAAAGTCGTACACAAGGGCGACTGGCTCGACCGAGTGCGTTACGCGCTGTAGAACGAAGTCGCCGCGGAATACTCTATAGCTGAGTGAATCGCAGTAACACATCCGATACTTCGTGACTGATAACAAGCTCGAACTCGTCCTCGAAGTCGACACGAACAGGGCGGCGGATTTGCGTTACCACCGAATACTTGAACCAGCCGATCGCTGGCGACTGAGTGCCGAGGTTGCGGGCGGTAGAATTAAGGGCGGCCGACGATAGCTTCAACGGACCAGCCTCGATTGCGATGGCTGTCGAAGAAGTCAAAGGAACCGATAACTCGCCACGTATCGAGTTGATCGGCTCGGCTCATGCGTCATCGGCAATTGATCCCATTCCGCCAAGGTAAGAAGGTATGCATTGAAGACGCTCTATTGTGCGCTCCTCATCGACGGTGAGATTTCGTGAAACGTGCGGAAACGCGGCGAGTATAAGACGCTTCATTTTGTCCAGCGCGTCTGGCTCGTACCTGTCTCCGGTGGCGTATCCATTGATCACCGCCATTACCTTGCTGATGAAAACGGTTGGCACCAGCAAGTCTGGAATGTCATCCCAGCCGTCGTAGACAAATCGCTCCATGGCGTCGCGCGCGCACCCGTGACTCCACCCTCACGTCACATGCCCCCTTGCAGGTGAAATGCATATCTATATAGTGATCCCCGACCTTTCCCGCTTCGGGTTCACCACGCCACAAAACCCATATGCCGCTCGGCGGTTCGAGGAGATCCTTGCCGCAGCTCTCACAGCAGATAGGCTCGACTGGGCCGTATAGGTTTGCCGGTTGCGGCTTAATTCTGGTGTAGGAAGCCGGAAAGTACCTCTTGACGACGTCGTGACCCTTCACGGACCCAAGCAATCGCCGCTCTATGCTTTCATGGTCGAGAAGGCAAACCTCTATCCCCGGCTGACCGCCGACCAAATTTTGCAAGCCTGTGGACGGAAGAGTGGAATAGAAGCCCAAAAACCCGTCGCAGCCAGCAGCCTTTACGCGTTCAACTACATTCAGCTCGTCACCAGGTGTCACCGAGCGGCCGCTATGGGCAAAATGCTTACAGCTTACTAACCACTTGATTCGAGTTTCGCTCAGCGGACCGACACGCTGCTCTCCTACGACAAGATCCTTACCCCCGTCAGCGCCGCGTGATGGATCGAGCACGATCGCGAAGCCGAGTGCCTGGAGGGTTTCTCGAGCAAATAGTTCGAACGCATCCTGTCTGCCGGTCGCCTCGTCTGCTCGAGGTATCTCCATAAAATCCAAGCTGGCCATGGGTATAGGCTACCAAGTCGACCACGACATCTCGTCTCAGAGCCCACCTTGAGATTCACAGTCTCGCGTTCCGCTGCCCTTCCGCTCCAGAGCCATTCTGCGGATAATGGACGAGGAGGTCGAACAATGCCAACCGCAAAACGCAATACCGTAGCGGACCCTGATTATCCGCTACGTGACATTACGGAAAAGAGGTCCGGCCGTGTCGTCCAGTTGGTTAGCCTGCGTGGCGAGCGCGGCGGTTGGATCTCGCAATTGCTTAGCGATTCGACACGGCGCGCAGTCGCCAAAACACGCGCCGCAGCCGAAAAAGCGCTCGTCGCCCAACTCCTCGCGGAGGACGAAGACGACATGGCGGTGATCCGGGAACGAGAGAAAGGTAAGTTCCTCAGCCTCGACGAATTGAAGAAGAGGCATGGCTGGGGATAGCTGGACCATTCGGACATCCGAGCGCGCCAGCGACGAGATTTCCGAACTTCCGCGCGCAGCGCAAAAAGAGGATTTGCGCTGATTGAACTGTTGCTCGAAGAGCCGATTCCGGACGGCGCTGTTCGTATGCGCCGCTATAACAACGTCTACAGGTTGCGTCTCGGTACAGCAAATTATCGGCTGGTTTACCGGGTTGATCGGAGGCGACGAATGATCGAGATTTTTCGCATCCGTCCGCGGGGCACGGTTTGTCGGGGCAGGCGCGGCCCCGAATAAACTTTTGCAGCCCCTTTTCCCGCGTGTTGTTAAACTAACCCTTTCGCATGCTACTGGAACTCACAGGCGTCGAGAAGCGCTTTGGCGGGGTGATTGCCCTGCGCAACGGCGCGCTCTCCGTTGACGCCGGCGAAGTCCACCTCGTCATGGGCGAAAACGGCGCGGGCAAATCCACCATGATGAAAATCATCGCGGGCCTCCAACGCCGCGATGGCGGTGGCATGAAATGGCGCGGTGAAACCGTCGACTTCGCAAACCCCGTCGAATCGGCCCGCATGGGCATCGCGATGGTCCATCAGGAGTCGCTGCTCGCGCCCCATCTCTCGGTCGCCGAAAACATCTTCCTCGGCCGCGAACTGCGCGGGCGCTTCGGCCTCGTCGATCGCGCCGCCATGACGCAGCGCGCCCGCCAACTCATCGCCGAGCACCACTTCCCGCTCCAAGCCGAGTGGCAGGTCGAACGCCTCAGCCCCGCCGGCAAACAGCTCGTCGAAATCTGCCGCGCCATCCAACACGGCACATCGCTGCTCATCTTCGACGAGCCAACCTCGTCCCTCTCCGAGTCCGAAACGAAAGAGGTCTTCAAAATCGTCCGCACCCTGCGCGACCGCGGCACCGGCGTCATCTACATCACGCACCGCATGGACGAACTGCGCTCAATGGGCGACCGCGTGACGATCCTCCGCGACGGCGAAACCGTCCACACCGAGGCGATGTCGACGCTCTCCACCGCACAGATGATCCGCTACATGGTCGGCCGCGAAGTCAGCGCGCTCTACACCCGCGAGCCCGTCACGCCCGGCGCCGAGATGCTGCGCGTGCACAACTTCAGCGCGCCGCCCGCCGTAAAGGATGTCTCGTTGACCGTGCGCGCGGGCGAGATCGTCGGCCTCGCGGGCCTGATCGGCGCGGGCCGCACGGAGCTGTGCAAGGCGATCTTCGGCCTCGACCGCAACGCGCGCGGCAGCCTGTGGGTCAACGAAAAACCCGTGCACTTCCGAACACCGAACGCCGCGGTAAAAGCGGGCGTCGCGCTAATTCCTGAAGATCGCCAAAAAACCGGACTCGCGCGCGAACTGCCCATTGCCTGGAACGTCACCATGGCCGGGCTCGACGCCATCTCGCCCTACGGCCTGCTCAGCCATGCGTCAGAAAAAACGATCACCGCCCAGTCGATCGAACGGCTCCGCATCCGCTGCGATTCCGGCGCGCAGAAGGCCGGACGCCTCAGCGGCGGCAATCAACAGAAGGTTGTTATTTCAAAGTGGGTCTCGCGCGGCGCGAAGATCTTCCTGTTCGACGAACCAACGCGCGGCATCGACATCGGCGCCAAACGCGAGGTCTTCGAAGTGATGGATGAACTCGCGCGCCAAGGCGCCGCAATTTTGATGGTCAGCTCGGAACTGCCGGAGATATTGCAAGTCGCCGACCGCATCCTCGTGATGCGCCACGGCCGCATCGCGGGCGAACTGCCCGGCCGCACAACGCAGGAGGAAATCATGCGCCTCGCTGCGCTCGACACCACCGAAGGAGCCGGACAACGATGATCCAACGCCTCATGCCTTTTCTGACACTCGTCGTTCTGTTCGTCGCGCTCTCCATCGCATCGCCCCACTTCCTCACCGCGACGAATCTCTCCAGCGTCGTGCGCCAGACCGCCGTCTTCAACATCATGGCGCTCGGCATGACACTGGTCATTATTTCCGCCGGCGTCGATCTCTCCGTCGGCTCC
Organism: Acidobacteriota bacterium; assembly: GCA_016871155.1. Classification (GTDB taxonomy): domain Bacteria; phylum Acidobacteriota; class Terriglobia; order Bryobacterales; family Bryobacteraceae. Next base: position 4,164 of record VFZO01000427.1, read on the forward strand.
ATACTCGCCATGGGCGGGCTGATGGGCACCATGGCGATGTCCAAAGGCCAGCCGATTTTCCTCGGCGTCGCGGTGGGCTTGGCGACGGGCGCGTTCTTCGGATTCCTCAACGGTTTGCTGATTACGCAGTTGAAGATCAGCCCCTTCATCGTCACGCTCGGCACGATGGGTATCGTACGCGGCCTCGCGCTGGTCGTTTCCAACGGGCTGCCCGTCCACGAAATTCCGAAGGACTTCAGCTACCTCGGCGAAGGCACCGTCGTCGGCGTTCCATTCGTGCTCTTGCTGCTCGTCACCTGCGCGCTGCTG
>VFZO01000428.1 GCA_016871155.1 Acidobacteriota bacterium
TCATGGGCACGGCATGCCCCGCTGAAAGGGTGGCGGCCAGACGGCCGGCTCGCGCACGCTGCCACTCGACAAGCGGCCCGTTTTCGGGAAGGAAATTAAGAGCCGTTGACAATGCGTCGTGCAGGCCCAGGCGATGGTCGGCGATCTGGGCGATGCGGTAGCGGTCCGGCATGCGCCGCCGAAACTGTACGATGCCGGCAACGGCGGCGCCGGCGAAGAGGGCCGCGGGCCAATACCAGTCGAAGATCTGCGTGCCCGCCAGGAGAAGGACAACAAGGCCGCCGAGGCCAAAAGTGAGAGCGGTCATGCCGTTACGGACGAGTTCGGTGGTGACGTAGCGGCGGCGCACGTGTGCCAGAAAAGACAGGAGGGATTCAGTTTCTGGCATCGATACTATTATTCTACGTTGGGCGGCTCCATGCTGCGGCCTGGAACGCTCTCGACGGCGGGGAACCGTGCCCAGTCAAGAACGCGAGTGGCGACTGCTGGCTTCGCCGTTCCTACTCTCCAATTTTCGTCCGGACTGTGCCAGCTATCGCGGCAACGCCCCGCGCCAGCCGGCATTGAATTGGGCGCGAAGATCCTGAAGCGTTTGAGAGTAGGCCGGGGAGTTGGCGAGGTTCGATTGTTCGTGCGGATCCTTCTCGTAATCGAAGAGTTCAGCCGCCTCCTCCTTGCCCGTCTGCCGGTCTTTCCAGAGTGTGAGCCGGTAGCGATCCGTGCGCATGGAGTAACCCATCAGTGTGTTGCGAGGGTACTGGCTGAAGGCGGCCTTCTTCCAGGGGCGGTCCGGATTGTCGACAAGCGGCGCGAAGCTGACGCCCTCCATTCCCGGCGACGGTGGAAGTCCGCAGAGTTCGGTGAGCGTCGGATAGATATCGACAAACTCCGTGAAACCGGCCGACTTGCGGCCCGCCGTCTTTGCGCCGGGCACGCTTAGAATGAGAGGAACGCGGGTGGCCTGTTCGAAGTTGGTGTGCTTGTGCCACAGACCATGATCGCCGAGGTGCCAGCCGTGGTCACCCCAAAGAACGACGATCGTGTTGTCGCGAAGGCCATTGGCATCCAATGCGGCAAGCACCTTGCCGATTTGAGCGTCGGTATAGCTGGCGGATGCGTAGTAAGCGTGAAGCAGTTCGTGCTGGAGCTTCTCCGGGATTGGCCCGTCCTCCGGCACGCCCTTGTAGGTGCGAAGCTCTCCGTTCGTATGCAGGGCAAAGTCCGGCGAGCCCGCCGGCGGTTTTCGAAACGGAGCGAGCTTGAACTTCTCGGGCTGATGCAGGTCGAAGTACCGTTTAGGCGCGATGAAGGGAAGGTGCGGCTTGAGGAATCCAACCATCAGGAAGAAGCGCTCGTTTTTGAGCTGAGCGAGCGCGCGGGTGGCCTGGACAGCGGTCTGGCCGTCGGCCAATTCTTCGTCGGCGACATCGGGCGACTCCCATACGTGGGAGCGGTTGGCGGCGTTGCGCTTCTTTTTCTGGGCGTTTTGCTGAGCGGGCGGCGTTTGCCAACCAGCGGCGATGACACCGGCCTCCCGGCGAGACTGCCAAGTGGCGTTCTCGACGCTCCCCCATGAGCCGGGGCTCGTGGGAGTCCAATGCGAGATCGTATAGCTGCGGCCATCCTCCAGTCCGCCGTGCCAGATCTTGCTGAGCCCGGCGGTAACGTAGCCATGATTCTTAAAGTGCTGGGGCAGCGTAACCACATCGGGCAGCGTGCCGCGGAAGTGGTGCTGCAGGTCGTAGATCTTCGTCGTGTCCGGACGGCGGCCGAGCAAAAGCGAGGTGCGCGTGGGACTGCAGACGGCCTGCTGGCAGTACGCGCGGGTCAGCGTCAGACCGCGCGCGGCAAGCCTGTCGATATTCGGGGTGATCGCGTTGGTATCCCCATAGGCGCCGATGGCGGGTTTCAGATCGTCGATGGCGATGAAGAGAACGTTGTGCTTGCGCGGAGAGGACTGCGCGAGCGCGGGCAGAGCCGCGGCGGCACGAAGAAAACCACGTCGGGATAGCATTTTCGACGATGCTATCACGGGCGACCGTCAATAAAACAATTTCAGGCCCAAATGAATTTGCCTGGGAAATCCGTTGGTCGCCGTGATGCGGCCGAACAGTGGATTGACGGGATCCGTGTTCGGGCCGGCGAGATTCGATTTGTTCAACGCGTTCAGGAATTCGGCGCGAAACTGGAGCCGGAAATGCTCGCGAATGCGCGTATCTTTGACAAGCGAAAGATCCCAGGTTTCCTGGCCAGGTGTGCGAAGGCCGGTGAAGCGCGTCGAGAGGCGGCGCACGTTCGAAGCAAGCTGCTGCGCGGGGACGCGGTTGAAGACCGAGGTATTGAACCATCGGTCCAGCATCTGCTCGCCCCCGGGCAAACGGGCGTCGCGAATGTCGCCGGTGAGCAATGCGTTCCCGGCGCCGAAGGGCGCGCCCGAGTTGCGCTGCCAGACGGCCTGGATCTGCCAGCCCTTGCCGATGAAACGCTGCAAGGGGAGTTCGTAAATCCCGCTGCCAGTGATTCGGTGAGTACGATCCAGGTCGGATACAACTTCTTCGAGAAAAGGTTCGGCGCCGTTGAGAAAACCGGTGGCTTCCATGAATTTCGAATAGGTGTAGCTCACCTGCATCGTGAAGCCCTTGCGGAAACGGCGCTCCGCCTGCGCCTGCACCGAGTGATACCAGGAATAGCCGATCGGCTGATCCACGCTCAAGCCGCTGAAGTGCGGGAAGGGGCGGAGAAGTTGCGAGCGGGCCACGGTCTGTGCGGCTAAGTCGGTGCCCGCGAGCGATGGGAAGAACGGATTGCGCACCTGCTGACTCAGGCGATCAATGGCGGCCTGATCGCGGGTGGGGGACAGGCTCAGGAACTCGTTCGGAATGGGATTGAGTCCGCGTGTGACGGCAAGTTTGGTGCCGCGATTGCCAACGTATCCGATATCAAGCAGGACTTGCGCCAGCAGTTCCTGCTGAACGCCGAAGCTGTAGCGTTGCATGTAGCCGTTGCGCGGCGCGGGGTTGAAGAAGCTGACGGAACGGCCCACATCGGTGCCGAGACCGCCGGCCGCGCCGGCCGGTTGGCCGATGCCGCCGGGGAACGGATTCGAAAGAGACGCGGTAAAGTTGAGTCCGTTGTTCAAGCTGGGAACCAGGGCATTGCGAATACTAAAGCCGCTCTGATTCACATTCGAACGGTCGACGCCGATGGGAACGAAGAAGACACCATAGCCGGTGCGGACGACGGTGGATTTGCGCGGCGTCCAGGCGAGGCCGAAACGCGGCGCGAAGTTATTCCGGTCGCCGGACCAGAGCGCGCGGCGCTGGCCGTTAACGCCCGCAAACAGCAGACCGCCGCGCGCACGGAACTCTGCGGCGGGAATTTCCGGAATGGGGTTTTGAGCGTAGTTGATCCGCGCCTGTGCCTCAACGGGTGAGGCGGCAGAGAAATCGAATCCGGCGATGGCCCGGTCGTAGCGCTCCGTGACCGGCGCGTCAAAGTCGTAACGGACACCGATGTTAAAGCTAAGTCTGGAAGACACGCGCCAATCGTCCTGAACATAAAACGCGGTGGTCATGGATTGTTCGGCGAAGGAATCGTTGACGTTGATCTGTCCGTCGGTTGGAATGCCCAACAAAAAGGACGCGAAGCCTTGGCCGGCCGGCGCCACAGGGGAATTGTCTAGCGGCCCGCGCGTCCAATTGGGCCCGAACGTGATGGACGGATTCATGGGCGTGAAATTGTAGTTGTGTTCACGGAAGACCCGGTGCTCGCCGCCAAAGCGGAGGTTGTGGCGGCCGCGCGACCATGTAATGTCGGCCGCCCAGACGTGATTGTTGGTGAAATTCCTGGAGTTTGTGCCGGTGCCGATATTCTGCAGCCCATTGATGGCGATCAGCGGAAAATTCCTGGCTTGGGGATCGATGGCTCCAGCGAGCGCCGGGGAGAAGTCGGCGCTGGCGAGATCGAAGCCCGCGGCTAGTGGCACGAAACTCTGTTCGAAGCGGGTAAAGCCCCAGCGGAAGTTTCCCAGCAGGCGAGGCGTGAACACGAAAACATCGTCGATTCCCACGCCCTTGTTGCGGCGGTAGCGATCGTTGCCGGTGTAGGCGTTGTCAAAGAGCTGGCCGCTGGTAAAGAGGTTGTAGGTTTGGTTGTAGCGGACGAAGGCGCGGTGGCGCTGCGAAAAGTTGTGGTCAACCTTGGCGGTGTGCGAACGGAATTCGTTCCAGGACTGCGGCAAGCGCTGGAAATTATTGCGGCCATCGACGGTGCCTGGCGAATTGGGCTCCGGCCAAAACTGGAGCAGATTCGAAGCAGTGCGATCCAAACGGGTTCGCGGAATCACGTTTCCGGCGAATGGCAGACGCGAGAAACGGCCGCCGGGCGCGGCGGCGATGGTGGCGGGATCGAAGATCTGATACGAGTTGTTGATGCGCAGAAGATCGCTGAAATCGCCAGTGCGGTGTG
>VFZO01000429.1 GCA_016871155.1 Acidobacteriota bacterium
CGCACCCCGTGAATCTTGTTCGCGGCGATCGACATACCCACGCCGCTGGAACAAACCAGCAGCCCCTTCTCCGTTTGTCCGTCCACCACCGACCTGCTTACGGCCTCCGCGTAGTCCGGATAGTCCGTGGACTCCATCGAGTCCGTTCCGAAGTCGATCACATCGTGACCGTCGGATTTGAGCTTCTCCACGAGAAGCTGTTTGAGTGCGTAGCCCGCGTGGTCCGCGCCGACCGCTATCTTCATGAGCTTGGAACCATCGTAACATGCTATCCTCGAAACTCTCGAAAAGACCAACAAAACCGCATGAAATGGAGCCAACTGCATATCCCCACGCTGCGCGAAACGCCGGCGGAGGCCGAGGCGATCAGCCATCAACTGCTGCTGCGCGCCGGCTACGTGCGCCAGCTCGCCGCGGGACTCTACAACTATCTATTCCTGGCCCAGCGCTCGCTGGGAAAGATTCAGGCCATCGTCCGCGAGGAGATGAACGCAATCGGCGCGCAAGAGCTGCTGCTGCCGGCTTTGCAACCGGCCGAGCTGTGGAAGGAGACCGGCCGTTGGGACGCCATGGGAGCCAATCTGTTCCGGCTGAAAGACCGCTTTGGCCGTGAGCTTTGCCTGGGCATGACCCACGAAGAGAACATGACTGCGCTGGCCCGCGGGGAGTTGCGCAGCTACAAGCAGCTGCCGCAGCTTTGGTATCAGATTCAGACGAAGTATCGCGACGAGCCGCGCCCAAAGGCCGGCTTGCTGCGCGTGCGCCAGTTCCTGATGAAGGATAGCTACTCGTTCGATATCGACGGCGCCGGTCTGGACGAGAGCTACGAAAAGCACCGGCGTGCCTACGAACGGATTTTCACCCGGTGCGGACTGCGCTTTTTCGTGGTGCCGGCGCATTCGGGATCCATGGGCGGCAGCCAGTCGCACGAGTTCATGGTCGCCTCGGAGGCGGGCGAGGATTTCGCCGTGCTCTGCCGCTCCACCGGTTACGCAGCGAATCTGGAGAAAGCGGTCTCACGGCCGGCGCCGCCGCTGGCGTCCGATCCGGAAGGCAACTTCACGCCCGAGCCCTTTCACACGCCAAATCAAAAGACGATTGCCGATCTGTCCCGCTTCACTGGCCTGCCGGAATCCTCACAGATGAAGTCGCTGGTGATGGTGGCGGACGGAAAGCCGTTCCTGCTGCTGCTCCGCGGCGATCATCAGTTAAGCGAAGCAAAGTTTCAGGACGCAGCCGGCGCCCAGGATGTGCGGCCCGCCTATCCAGCGGAAATTATCGAGTGGTTCGGCGCCGCGCCCGGCTCGCTGGGTCCTGTTGGCGTCGCCAATATACCGGTGCTGGCCGACAAGGCGCTGGAAGGCCGTCGCAATATGATCTGCGGCGCGAATCGGGACGATTATCACCTGCGCCACGTCACGCCGGGCGAAGATTTCGCGGCGGCGTTCCACGATCTGCGGCAGGTCGCAGCCGGCGATACGAGCGTCGAAACCGGCGAACCGCTCGAGATCCTGAAGACGATTGAAATCGGCCACATTTTCAAACTCGGCTACAGGTACGCCGAAGCGATGGGGCTCCGCGTGCTGGACGAGTCCGGCCAGGAAAAAACCGTCATCATGGGCTCCTACGGAATCGAAATCGAACGCATTCTCTGCGCGGCGGTGGAGGCGTCGGGAGAACCGTCCGGCATGTGCCTGCCACGCTCCATCGCTCCGTTCGAAGCGGTGATCACGCCGGTCAATTTCACCGATCCCTCGATCCGAGAAGCGGCGGAGCGCCTGTACGCCGGCTGCCGGACCGCTGGAATCGACGTGCTGCTTGACGACCGCGACGAACGCCCGGGAGTGAAGTTCAAGGACGCCGATCTGATCGGCATTCCGTATCGGATCACGATCGGCAAGAAACTGGCCGAAGGCAAGGTGGAACTGGCCGGCCGCTTCGAAAAACGAACGGTGGAGGTGGCACTTGCCGATGTGGTCTCCGCACTGCAAGCTGGATTATGACTGTTGACTGGCAAGCTCTCCGCGCCACCTACCCGGCGCTCCGCGATTGGACGTACTTCAATTCCGCAACCTACGGCTTGCTCAGTGAGCAGACAACCGCCGCGGTCAACCGGCACTTTGCGCGCCGCGACGAATTCGCCTGCGCCGACCATGTGCACTGGTTCGACGATATCGACCGGACCCGCGAAAAGGCGGCGCGCCTGATCGGCGCGGACGCCGCCAGCATCGCGTTTCAAGGGAATGCGTCATCGGCGCTGTCGCTGTTTCTCAGCGGCTTCGATTGGAAGCCGGGTGATCGCATCGTCACGCTGGCGCACGAATTTCCGAATCAGATCTACCACGCGTCCATTCTCGGCGAAAGCGGCGTGGATTTCGCCACCGCGGACTGGGAACATTTTCACGATGCGGTGACGCCGGCCACGCGGGCCGTGCTGGTGAGCCAAGTGAACTACTCGACGGGCTTCCGGCCTCCCTTGGAACAGATTGGACCATGGCTGGCGTCCAAGTCTGTCGCGCTCTACGTCGACGCCACGCAGGCGCTTGGCGCCACGACGCTCGACGTTAAGCTGGTCAAGCCGGCGATGGTCGCCGTTCATGGGTACAAATGGCTACTGGCCCCAAACGGCGCGGCGTTCCTGTACGTGAGTCCGGAGTTGCGTCAAACGCTGAAGCCTCGCGTGTACGGCTGGCGCAGCCATGTCGACTGGCGCAATGTGGATCGCCTGCACCACGACGCACCGGTTTTGACGGATACGGCCGAGCGGTATGAAGGAGGCATGCCGGCCTTTCCATCGCTTTACGGACTCGATGCGAGCCTGGAGCGCTTTCTCGACGTTGGCCCGCATGTCATTGCGCACCGTGTCCGTAGCTTGACTACCTTGCTGCACGAGCGCCTGCACGAAATGGGCGGTGTCCGCGTTCTGCACAAGGACTCCCCCATCACCGCCGCAGTCTTCGAAAAACACAAAGCGGAGGAGTTGGCGGCCAAACTCTATAAGCGCCGGGTGCTGACCGCGGCGCGGCACGGGGCGCTCCGAATATCGCTGCACTTTTACAACGACGAATCGGATATCGACCGGCTGATGGAAGAGCTTAGATCGGCGTAGTAGGCTTTTCGACGCCCGTCAGCCCCTGACCGGCCTTTGCCGGGTCGTAGGCCGGGTTTACCTTCGGCATCGTGGCGTTCACGGACTTGCGCCAGGCGGTCAGCTTGGCGTGTAACTTCGCGGCGCGCGGCTTCTCCGCCACAGCCAGATTTCGAGTCTCGCCCGGGTCCGTCTTGAGGTTATAGACCTCAATCCGTTCGTCTTCATAGAACTCGATGAGCTTCCAGTCGCCTTCGCGAACGGCGCCACTCGGCGTTCCACCCTGATTCGAATAGTGCGGGTAGTGCCAGTAGATGGCGCGGTCCTTCAGTTTCCGCCCCTTCAACAGCCCCGCCAGCGATACGCCATCCAACGCCGGCGCGGTGGGCACGCCGGCGATCTCCCGGACGGTGGCGTTCAAATCCGGCGTGGTAACCGGCGTCGATTCCAACGCGCCGCTCCTGGTCACACCCGGCCAGCGGATGAGGAGCGGCACGCGGATTCCACCTTCGTACAGATGCCCCTTCCCCGCCCGTGCCGGCGCGTTGTCCGTGACAGGCAGCGGCGCTTTGCCTTCAAACCGCAGGCCGCCGTTGTCGGAAGTGATCATCCAAACCGTATCCCGGTCTAGGCCCAGCCGCTCCACAGCGGCACGCAACGAGCCGATGGAGTTGTCCAGCGTCTCCATCATCGCCGCGTAAGTTGGATTCTCCGCGCCCTTTCGCTTGTACTTCTCCACCAGCGCGGCCGGAGCCTGAATGGGCGTGTGAACCGTATAGTGCGGCAAGTACAGGAGAAACGGCGAATTCCGGTTGGCCTCCATGAATGCCACGGCCTTCTCGGTCAGCTTGTCGGTGAGCAGGTCGTCCTTGGTGCCGCCGGTCAGGTTGGTCATCTGAAACGGACCGAAATAACCGGGCGGCGAACCGCGGCGGTCGCCGGCTACGTTTAGATCGAAACCCTGATGCTCCGGCAAATGCCCATCGTGGCCCAGGTGCCATTTCCCGATGCTTGCGGATTTGTAACCCGCGGGTTTCAGCGCCTCGGCCAGTGTCTCTTCGGCCAGCGGCAGTTCGTTGCGGAACTCCACGAACAAGAGCTTGGAAGCGGGCCATTGCCTCCGGCCGGGTATCCAATCGGTCAGTTGCAGCCGCGCCGGATACTTGCCCGTCATTAGTGCCGCACGTGTCGGCGAACAGACGCAGCAGGCGGCGTAGGCCTGCGTGAAACGGACGCTATCGGCCGCCAGACGGTCGATATGCGGAGTCTCGTGAAGGGTGTGCCCGTAGCACCCCCAGTCGCGCCAACCGAGATCGTCGACAAGCACAACAATGAAATTCGGCTTCCGGCGCGGTTGCGCGGCGGCGGTCAAT
>VFZO01000430.1 GCA_016871155.1 Acidobacteriota bacterium
GTAGTCGATGGTCGCAAAGCGTCCGTCGGCGGAGCGGAGGTCGGCGAACAGGCAGCGTTCCTTGTCCCAATAGGGAAAGGGCAACTCGCCCTCCACTCCCTCATAGTTGGCCTGCGTCAGGGACGTCACGTACAAGCGCACGCCCTGCTGCTGGTATTCCATGCCGAGCTGCACCTGATTCGCGGCCGGCAACCATCCATTTTCCGGTTGCGACAGAAAGCTCACCGCATATTCAGCCTGCGCGTCGGAGAGCCACCCGGAAGTGCCATTCGAAAACATCAAGTGCCATTCGTTCCAGGCGCCAATGTCGTGGCTGTAAATAATGCGGCCTATCACCTGGAAGGCGGTGTTTCGATAGACGCCCTCCGTGCCGATTTGAATGGGGCTGATGTCCGGCGGCAGGTCCGCCACCTGGCCGACTTTCTCAAGATTCACATCGTGACGGACCAAAATGGAGCGGCAGTACTCGCACGTCGTTTGGACGGCGGACGGCCAGCGGAACCGGATCTCCGCGCCGCAGTTTGGACAGATGGCGGTTGGTTGGCTCATCGATTCCAGTATTGGCGGTCCAGACGCCGGACGGTCACGGTGCGAGCGCGCAGTTTTTCGCGGAGATACTCCTCGAAATCCATGCCGTCGCGCTGCCGGCAGCAGAACACGTTCAGGCAGAGAGAGCCGTACTCCGGAAACGTATGGCAGGCCAAGTGAGATTCGCTCAACAAGCACAGACCCGTCACGCCGCCGTGCCCTGGGAACTGGTGCCATTGGGGAGCGGCTACGGGGTGCAGGTCAAGCTGGCGAATGAGATCGTCGAACATCTCGCGAAGGTGCAACACGTCCCGCAGCTTGGACGAATCGCACTCCAGAGCCTCGATCACCCACTCGCAGCCCAAGCCAATGCCTAACTGCCCGGATGCGATTGCGGCCATTGGATTGTTAGTGTATCAAGCCGGCTGCGCGGAGCCGCACTCGCCGCAGAATTTCGCCGTGCGCAGGATCTTCGTTCCGCAGTTGAAGCAGAACTTGGTTTCGGCGGATGGCGCGGCGGGAGCGGCGGCGACAGGGACGGCCGGAACCGGGCCCGCTTGCGGGGGCGGGGCTTGCGGAGGCGGTTGTTGCGGTGCGTAGGCGCTCTGCATCGCCTGGCCCATCGCCTGTGCCATGCCGAACCCGGCCGACAGACCGGCGCCCACGCCGGCCAGTCCGCCTTCGTTGGCCGCCGCGATCGGAATCGACTGCGCCACCTGGTATTGCGTGTACCGGCCCATGTCGCCGATCATGTTCATCGAAATCCGCTCGTCGAGCTTCTTCTGTAACTCTTCCGGCAGCGAAAACTCGCGCACCACGAAGCTGTCGAGCATCAGGCCCAGGTCGGCGTACATCGGCCGCAACCCTTCCAGAATCTGGTTGCCCAGCTCCACCTGATTCGCGATCAGGTCCAAAAAGGGAATCTGGCTCTGCGCGATCGCGTCGGCCATACGGCCAAGCGTCATGTCACGCAGTTGGCCTTCGATGTCGGCCACGCTGTAGGTCTCCCGCGTGCCGGAGACCTTGATATGGAACAGCCGCGGGTCGGCGATATGCCAGGAGTAGACGCCGTTGCCGCGTACGCGGATGGCGCCGAACTCGCGGTCGCGGATGGTCAGCGGATTCGCCGTGCCCCACTTCTGATTCAATTGGCTGCGGGAGGAGAAAAAGTAGACGTCGCTCTTGAACGGGGATTGAAACAGCTTGTCCCAATTCATGAGGTTGGTCAGAACCGGCAGCGTCTGCGTGTTGAGCGTGTAGAGTCCGGGTGCGAACACATCCGCCATGCGCCCCTCATTGACGAATGCCGCCATCTGGGACTCGCGGACAGTCAGCTTCGCACCGTTCTGGATTTCCATGTCCATCATCGGATAGCGGACGGCCAGGATGCCCGGCTCCGTCTCCACCCAATCGATGACGTCGATGAACTGTTTCTTAATGAAATCTCCGACGCCCTTACTTTTCAGAAAATCGCCGATTGCCATGAGTGTCCTTTCCCCCGCAGGGTTTCACTCAAAGTATACGCCTCGGGCAATCTAGAAGTTCGAAAATTCGATATGCGTGTCGTTTGCCGCGCGGCCACCCGCCGTGACCCGGATCTCCACCCGGCCCCGAAGACCCCGTGGAAGTTCGACGTTGATCTGGTCCAGGCCGGGAAACTCCGGCTGCGGCCCGCTATAGAGAACCGTTACTGGCGTCCCGCCCGCGGTCACGCGGACGTCGATGGCCCGCCGGAGGCCGGTCGCATAGAGGGTAAGGAACACAGGCCCGGCCGCCGCGATCGGCGCCGGTTGGCAGTCCGGACTGCAAACAAAGACGCGAACCGGCTGATTCTGCGCGTCCACGGCCGTTGCCGCCGCCAGGCCGTTCGCGTTCATCGTATAGACAAACGGCGCCGTTTCGGTGATCTGGACGATGGCCGTATCCCGCTTCGTGCCATTCACCTGGATCACTCCAGGACCCATCGAGAGCGATGCCGGAAGGTGTACGTTCACCTGCCTCGGAGAGGCGAAGGTAGTGCGCGCGGCGAGTCCGTTCACCGTTACCGCTGTACCCAGGCCCGCGCCGTACAGCGAAACCAGCGAATCCGGCGCGACTTCGCGCTGCACTCCGATCGACGGAATCACTCCGTGGAAGCGGGCCATCCAATACGGCAGGATATAGTCGACCCCGGCGTTACCGATCGTTCCGGAGCCTCCGCCCTTCAGTTGAAACGGGTTGCGCTGCCACAGAAAGTCCGTGGGTGTGCGCAGGTCCACAGGTACGGGGTCGCATGCCTGCTCGCCGCACACCCGGACCGTGCCAGACCGGTCTGCGTAGAAGTCCCGCCTCGGGCGCTTCAGCCAAAGGTCCAGCAACGCAACGGTCTCGGCGTCGCGGCGCGCTTCTGGTCCGTGCAACGTGTGGTCGATCATGTTGAAAAACGGATTCTGGTGGCCCGCCGTGTAGTTGCGGGCGATCGAGAAGGCCCGCTCGTAGACGCCGCGCGACTCGGGCTCTTCCATTTGGACCAGGTGCAGAAACGTAATGTGGATCAGGTTGAACTTAAAGTACGAGCTGGTGCTGAGCGAGTCGAACGCTACTGGCGTCGCCACGTCTTTCGCCGATCTTTCGCGCTGCGCCTTGTAGATCGAGTCGAACCGGGCCGGGTTGACCCGCCTCGCGACTTGCAAAATGCCGAGCATCTGATCCGGCCGCAGCAGGAAGGTCGAACCGCCGCGCGGGCTCCAGTTCGACGCCACCAGAAAATCCACCATCCGCGTGACGATTCCGGAGATGCGCGGCCGCAGCAGCGGCAGGTGTTCGTGGGCAACGGCCATTCCAAACGTAACCCCCAGATACTGGTCGCGCGAGGTGTTGCCGATCCAGGTAGCGCCGTTCGCGGCGTTGGTAAACACCCCGTTGGCGCGCTCTTCGCTGTGAATCCCTTCGGCGAACGGCGAACTCAGCGGAATCCGGCAGCGCGCGAGCAATCCGGTGCCGGTCACGGTCAGGAGCGCGTCGATCGCCTCCACTGCTCTCGCCGCGTTCGCCTGGGCGTCCGGATCGGCGGTAACGGCGAAGCGGAACGCCTCGGCGGCCAGGTAGTGCCCCGTCCAGATGGCGGAGTCTCCGCAGCGGGTGTAGCCGGTGATCCGCTCGCTATCGGCGGAGGCGTAGAACGGGTCCATGACCGTGCCAAAAGGCACATGCCGCGACTGAATATTGGCCGAAATCGCCAGCGCATCGGACTCCGCGGCGTTTACCGGGAGCACGCAAAAGAACAGAACGGCAAGCCGGAACATCGTCCGTTAGACGCGGTCGGGCGGGCTATACGTTGCACGGGCTTCGCGGCTTTTGATCACATCGAAGCTGTAGTACTGACCGATCAGCGCCAGTTGTCCGGTAAGTGTCGAGACGGCCAGAGCCGCCAATTCGAACGCCGAAGTCTGCGGTGGCAGCTCCAAAATGCGGTCGCACCAAAACCGGGTCACGGTCTCGTGATATCCGGAATCGGGCGTGGAAACGATACCTTGGGTTGCATTGTAGGCGAGAATGCCCGCCCGGACGCCGTCATAGCCCTTTTGCTCAAACAAGATGTGCGCGGCGAAGGCCAAATGGGCGGCATGGTTCCACTTAGCGCGAGGAAATTCGCCCCTCGCAACATCGTCGAGAAACGCAAGGTAGCTGGCGGGCGATGCGACGATTTCAGGCATTTTGCGGTATATTGAGAGTTTACCGCCAACGGGCGCGTAGCTCAGCTGGTTAGAGCGCCTGCTTCACACGCAGGAGGTCCGGGGTTCGAGTCCCTGCGCGCCCACCATTAGAATTAGTAGCTTACAGTGGCCCGAGCCAAAAAACCCAGAGATCCAGTAGAGCGAAACATAGGGATTTTGGGGA
>VFZO01000431.1 GCA_016871155.1 Acidobacteriota bacterium
GCAGGGGTCTTCGCTGCCTTCAAACCCCTATGGATATTGATGCGGACGAGCATCCGGGAGATTCGCACGCGCGGCTCAAAACGGAAATGTGGGTTGAACTGCCCGCAGGCGGCGCCGGCGGCGTCTTCCCGAATCAGAAGAGCACCTTCACCGGACGGACGAACTTACAAGGACAGGTGCGCGCCCCGTACCTCATGAACGCCGTGGCGGGCGAATTTACGATCAGAGTCTCGGCCGCGATCGGCGATCGGAAAGGAAGCGTATCGATCAACCAAACCCATTCGCTCCAAACGCCGGAACAGATGTCGGTGAAGAAAAAGCGCTGGTATAAGGATTGGCGAATCCTCGCCGCCGGCGGCGGTGCGGCCGCGGTTGGCATCATTCTTGGAACGCGAGGCGGCTCATCCAGCAACACACCGGCGGCCGCGCCGCCGCCAACGATTACGATTACCCCAGGAGGACCCACCCTTGGCGGCCCTCGATAAACTTCTCTATTTTGCGCTTGTGGTCTCGCCCGCATTTGCGCAGGCAATGGATGGTCCATTCAGCGTCCTGCTGTTTCACGCGGCCTCCCGCAGCGTCCGGCCGGTCATTGGGATGCCCGGTTCCGCGTATCTGGGACAGCCCTTTCGTTCTGGCGTGGACTTTGCGTCGATCGCACCTGGCCAGTCGCGCTTCGTGTCGATCTCGGGTAACGAGTTAGATGTCGTGGAGCGTGTCCACGGTCAGGAGCCGCGCGCGCGGCGTATCAGCGGCGTGGCGCCCGGCGTCCGGACGGCATTGTGGTCTGAGGATTCCACGAAAACCGTGCTGTATTCCGAGACGGCGAATTCCGCGCAGTGGCTCGGCGGCTTCGAGATTGGCGCGCCTATCTCCTTACCAGACGGTTCGAAGATGTTGGCCCTCTCCTCCGACGGCGAAACGGCTCTGTTCTCGAGCAGCGGCAAGTTGTACAGGCTCGCCCGTCAGGGGGCTCCCGAGCAGATTGCCGTCTTGGACAGTCCGTCCGCCGCAACTTTCTGCGGCACTTTTATCATCGCCGCCGACGAGAAGACCCGCGAGATCGTCTTAATCGCCGATACCGGTTCCAGGAAGACGCTCGTTTCCGGCCTGGACGGCATTTCCGCGCTTATCACGAAGGCCGGCCGGCTGTATGCCGTTCGCCGGACTGACCGCGAACTTCGCGTTTTCCGGCTCTCCGACGGCTCCTTGGAGTCGACGCTCGCGCTCGGCTGGGAACCCACGGCACTGGTTCCGATCACGGGACAAGAATTTCTATTAACGCCCGAAGCGGCAACCGGAGACCCTCTCGCTGTGCTCTCCACACGGGATGAGCCAGTTGAGCACTTCATACCGGCCGGAAGGGCGCAATGAAAACCTCGATACTCACTGTGGCCTTAGCCGCCATCCTGGTTCCCGCGTTCTCGCAGACCGGCGGACCGATCCAGATTCGCATACGCCAACAAGGTAACTTCTTTGCGATTCCGAACGGCTCGACAATAAATCTCGCCTCTTCGGCGGTCGGGCGGCCCGTTTCCGTCAATGTGACGATCACCTATCAAGGCAACACCTCGGCACTCTTCGCGACACAGCCGGCGTTGATCGGCTCCAGCGCCTTCGTCATTGGCTCCATCGGCCAGGTTCCGCTGACGGTACCGCAGAACGGCTCGTTCTCGTTTGACATTACCTACACCCCGACGTCTACGGCCGGCGCGGCCGCCCAACTCGGCCTAATCTTCACGGAACCCGGTTTGACACCGGGCTCTCCGTCCACTGCCGGCACGATTCTGCTCAACCTTACGGGTTCGACACCGGATATCACCCTGGCCTACGCGCTGTCGGCCAATTCCAATATCACGCCGATCTCCACTGGCGGCACTCTGCCGTTCGGAGAGGTTCCGGTCAACACGAACGCAACGGCCACATTCATAGTCGTCAACCGGGGAAGCGGGACCGGCCCTGTCACCTCCGTCGCGCTTACGGGTGAGGCGTTTCAACTGGTTTCGCTGCCGCTGCTCCCGGTGAACCTGGGTGGCGGCGCCAACGTTCAGTTTGGCATCCGCTATTCGCCAAAGAAAATCGCGCAGGATACAGGCGTCCTCACACTACAACTGGGCGCCGAGACAGCAACGATCAATCTGCAAGGATCGGGCACGGGCTCGAACTACTCCTACGAGATCACCCCCGAAGGGGGCGAGGCGATCACCCTTCAACCGTCGCAGAATTTCGCCTTGCCGGACACAAACGTCGGAACGCGAGTCACCTATACGGTCCATGTCCGGAACAATGGCAACGCCGCAGGAGCCATCAACTTGATTGGTGTTTCGGGTGCCAGTTTCTCCGTCACCGACCTGCCGTTTCTACCGTTCACGCTCAACCCCAACGAAAGTCTCAGTTTCACGCTGGCCTTCCAACCGAACCTGCCTGGCCGGCAAACGGGCCGCTTGCGCATCGGGAACGATGTTTTCGATCTGACCGGCACTGGAATCGGTAGCCGTCTCACGTTCTCCTATAACAACGGATCGGTATCGACCCCGGTGCAGAGTCCCGGCAATGTGCTGTTCAGTCCTCTTGCGGTCGGTCAGTCGTCGATTATCCGGCTGGAAATCAAGAACGAAGGAACGGCTGCGGCCACGATCAACAGCATCGGTGTCTCCGAAACGCGAGGCGTTTTCAAGATCGAGCCCCTGCCGGCGCTGCCCACGTTGCTCGAAGCGGGTGGAACGCTCGGATTCCAAATCGTCTTCACACCTGCGGTCACTGGACTTTCGACGGCCCAACTCCTGATCGACACAAATCTCCTGACGCTTTCCGGGTTCGCTTCAGCCCCTCCAAGACTTCCGGGTTACGCCTTTTCGGGCGCGTCGGGAACCGTGGAACCGTTCCAACAGCCGGCGGTTCGCCTGGCGCTGCTCGATCCGTATCCGATCGCTCTGCAAGGTGTGCTAAACCTCACGATCGAATCGGAGTCTTTTTCCGCCGATCCGGCCGTGCAATTCTCCGCTGGCGGAAGAAGCGTTCCGTTCAACATTCCCGCCAACACGACCGAGGCCGTGTTCCCGAACGGGTCCAGGGAAATCCGCCTCCAGACCGGCACCGTGGCCGGAGTGATCACTCTCACCCCGCTCTTCGCCACTGTTAACGGTTTCGACCTTACACCAGAGACGCCGGCGCGTACCACGCTCCGTCTCTCGGTGCCTCGCCGTGCGCCGTCGCTGGTCAGCGTGCAATTGGGCGGACGCACGGGCGATTCCTTGTCGCTTGTCGTGAACGGCTTCTCGACCATGCGCTCGGTCACAAGAGCGGAGGTCCAGTTTACGCCCAAAGGAGACGCTCGCGTCGCCGAGACGCGGTTCGCCATCGATCTTGATGCGATCTCGACGGCCTGGTTCCGCACTCCGAACTCGGAACCGTTCGGCGGTCAATTCTCGTTGACGATTCCGTTTACGTTCCGCGCATCCTCGGCGACGGCCGAGCCCATCATCAATAGCCTTGAATCCGTCGCAATCACTGTCACCAATGCGACCGGTACGTCCAACCGTTTGAGCTTGAACCTCCAGTAGAATTCTGCAACTGTAGTTCTATTGAGGTTTTTCAGCCCGGCTGTTACCCTGGGAGGGCTGCACGCTATTCGACTCACCTTCGTAAACCAGTTCTATTGGCCGGATCACGCACCGACCGCTGTTTTGCTGGATCAGGTCGCTCGGCATGCGGCGGAACAGGGACACAATGTCACGGTCATCTGCGGAGCGACGGGCTATGTGGCGGGGGACGAAAGCGACGTTCCGGCCGTCCGTATTCTTCGTGTGCCCGGTCTTTCGTATTCCCGCCACCCGCTGGTGCGCCTGATGAGTTGGGGCACGTTTTTCGTGCTGTCCGCGTGGCAGCTCGCGAGAGCGGGCAGGTGTGACGTTCTTGTGACGATGACGACTCCGCCGGGTCTCTCGCTGCCCGGCTCGCTATTGAAAAGATGGCTCGGAGCGCGGCTGTGGATCTGGGAGATGGACGTCTATCCGGACGTTGTGTTCACGACGGGAGGACTCCGGGAGGCGTCGATCCCCGGGAGGATCCTGCGTTGGATCTTCACATGGAGCCGCCGGCGCGCCGACGGAATCATCGCCCTCGGCGACTGCATGAAGCAGCGATTGACGAGACACGGTCTTCCGGCCTCGCGGATATGGGTCGCGCAAAATTGGGCGGAGGATAAGGGCCGTTTGCCATTGTCCCTTTCCGTTCCCGGTCTGCGCTTGCTGTATTCGGGAAACCTCGGAATGGCACACGATGTCGATACAATTCAAGTGGACTGAACCCCAAAATTGAGACAATCGCGAATGTCACACTTTGCAGCGAAAGGATCTGCGAGTGGCGAGGAAGCGAGGCGTGGGGAACTACCCACTGGAATT
>VFZO01000432.1 GCA_016871155.1 Acidobacteriota bacterium
ATATGGCGAACGGTCTTCAGCGTCTCTCCGGCCAGGCGTTTGGCTTCCGCCAGGTGCGATTCGTGGGCCGGCGTGCCGGTGGACCGCAGACCGGATAGCGCGGCCAGTTCCATCTTGAGCGCCGTGAGAATTTGTCCCACTTCGTCGTGCAACTCGCGGGAAAGTACTTTTCTCTCCTGCTCGATTGACGAGACAAGGCTCTTGGAAAGCGTTCGCAGCTCCTCTTCATGACGCTCGGTGAGCGCGCGCTGGGTTTCGGCCTGCGCCTCGGCCGCCCGAACTTTCCGGATTGCCAGCACGGCCGTCAAAAGGGCCACCAGCAACATCAGAATTGCGCCGGTCCGGAGGTGCTCGCGCGTCCGGCGCTGCAGGTTAAGAACCTCCAGTTGGCGCTCGTCCAGTACGCGTCCATTGAGTTCCGCCAACCGCGCCGCCGATTCTAAAATCTCCGCTCGCGCGGGAATCAGCGTGTCGCGAAGGTAGGATCTCGCCTCCTCCCGCCTCTGCGTCTCGGTCCATGTCTCCACCGCCGCCGATAGATCGCCGTACCGGTGAATGGCCGCGCGCAGCGACCGCATCGCTTCCGGATCGCGCCCGCCCAGCATGGATTCCAGGGCGTCCGCATGGCTCCGAAGGATGCCCCGCAAATCGTGAACTGAGGGGCCGCCTGGCCGGATCGGTGCGTCAAAAAGAACGTCGCGGACGCGGAGGGCTGTCCGGTGAACGTCCGAATACAGCATCGTCAGGACCTGTTCACGCTGCTTGGCGCTTTCGTGGATACGCGCCACCTCAACTTCGGTCCGGTTCAGAACGACCGTCACGGCGACTGCGAAAGCGACAATGAGCGCAAGCAAAATTCCGAACGCCGGGAGAAGAACAGCGGATCCGCGGCGAATCATCCCATGCATTTTACGCTACCGGACCAAATGAAATCTCTCCTGCCTTTGGAGTACCCAGTGCATCCGGCCGGATGCGTCCATGTGCGCCTCTTCTTCCATTCCGATGAAGACCTCCTGGCCGTTCCATTCCGGAACCGGGACACGGGCGGAGAGTTCAATAGAGAACCAAGTGCCGGGGCGCAGCGGTACGTCTCCCCGTCCTGGAACGCCCTGTTGCCGGTCCCAGAGGCCGATCAGCGGCCCCGCGCCGTGGCCGTGGTCGCCGATTGGATGCGAGTAGATTGTGCCTTTGATGCCGGAATCCAGAACATCGGCCAGCGCCTCGGCCAGAACGGCGTTGCCGGTATGGCCGGGCTTCATGCGGGCCAACAAGTGATCCTGCATCCGCTTGCCCTTCTCCAAGGCGTTCCGCAATCCGGGCGGAGCGTCGGACTCTCCGTCCTTCAGCACATACCCCATATGCTGAGTATCTGTGTTCAGCCGCATTGCGGATAACCCAAAGTCGACGTGGAGCACGTCCCCGCGCTCGATCACAACCGGTCCATCCTCGCTGAGAAACGAAACCGCGGCGCCCGTGGCCGTCGGCTTCTGCACCCGAATCGACGGTTGAAACCAGGTGCCGAACCCGGATTGCACCGTCTGCTGTCGGAGCCACCAAACGACATCGTGGTTCGTGGTCGTGCCCGGCTGGATGACCTCGTTCGAAAACGCCCGTCCGATCAGCCCATGCGCCTGCCGCATCATCTCCTGATAACGGGGCATCATCTCCGGCAGCCGCTGTTCGACATAGTCAAGCGCGAGGCGCTCCGCCCGGACGAGCTTGGCGCGGTTTTCAGCTCCGAGGGCTTGCTCCATCTGCTCCCGCTCTCCAGCCGACAGCCCGTCGGCAAAGGCGTGCGTATGCGAGATGTTTACGGCGATGTTGCGCGGATTTCGTTCGTCGACGACCTTCCGCAACAACTTCCATTGATCGTCTCCCACCAGTTCCCGGCCGCCGTCGCGATAGACCTGGTACAGGCCCCCTTGGGACCCTCCGCCAAGAGCGAGGCGTTCCACGCTGCCGCCCCGGTCATGGAAAACATATATGGTCCGGCGCCGCGCAGCGAACATCGTAGGCGAAACCAGGGCAAAGAACACCGGATCTTCGTTGTACTCCCGTGAGACAACCACCCACATAGCGACTCGGTGGGCCCGCATTAACGCGGGCAGAGTCCGCTCAAGGCGGAGCCGGAGCCATTCCTGTTGTATGGCCGCTTGCTCACGCAGAGGAGGAAGCTGGGCGGGAAGTACCGCGCCCAGGATCAGACAGAGCGGCAGGCGGCAAGTCATGCCGCCAGGATAACCTAGGTTTGAAGGTGCAGGCCCTTGTGAATGGCGTAGAGCGCCAGTTCCAGCCGGTCGGAAACGCCGAGTTTGTCGAAAATATTGTGAAGGTGGTTCTTGACCGTCTGTTCGGAAATGAACATTTTCTCAGCCATTTCCTTGTTCTTGTAGCCTTGGGCGACCAACGCTACGATTTCGCGTTCGCGGGTACTGAGCGGCGACCGCTCACGCCCCTTGGCGCCGGAACCGGACGACGCGGCCATCTCACTGCCGGGGGTTGCGAACTGGCGCATCACGGCAGCCGTGGTGTGGGAATCCAGCCAAATCTCGCCGGCGTTTACTTTCCGAATCGACTTCACGATCAAATCTGGGGCCGTCTGCTTCAACACGATTCCAGAGCAGCCGAGTTTCATCGCCTGCACAAATTCGTTTTTGTCTTCCGAAGCGGTCAAGATGATAACCTTCGTCCGCTTGTTGGTCTGCTGCAGTGTCTGCAGCGCGCCAAGCCCATCGAGGTTGGGCATCCGGAGATCGAGTAACAGTACGTCCGGATCTGTCTCATGCACGACATCTAATACGCCGCGTCCGTCGCCGGCTTCGCCGACTACCTGAACGTCTGCTTCGAGCGCCAGTAGCCGCTTGATTCCGTCCCGGACGATTGGGTGATCGTCAGCGATTACAACGCGAATCAGTTTGGGTCCGGCGTCTTCAACAGGAATTGCCTCTGTCGGGTCGAGGATGGCATTGCCGATATTCATTGCGTTTTCGAGCACCACGCTTCCGATAGTACAGGCAGCCTAGTACGCGGTCAACTGAGGGCACCCCTATGAACCCGTTCCGTTTTAACTTACGAGGTTCTAAGGATCTACCTTAGCTGACCATGCGGCGAAAGCCTACTTCCAAGGCAGAGGGGCCTTTTCAGAGAAAACTGTCGCCTTCAAAAGGTCGAACGCCTGTGATTTTTGGAGATCTTCATAATACCAGATTACGACCCCCTGCAAACCGGCTGCCCGAACCGTTTCAATAATTTGCACCAGGCGGCGCGGATCGGAAACGTCCACGGCAACTCCCGGGACCAGCCGTGAGGCATCCTCGTAGGTGCGGATATGCAAGTCCAGTTTCGATTTGAACGTATCAGGGTCCCGCCAATAAATTTGCGGCGTTAGAAAGTCGTGGGAACGGTCACGAACCCACGACGGAGGGTCCTGAGCGAAAGCATTGTACCCGTCCGGGGTTGGTACTGGTGCGTTGGTAAACAAAGTACGCCAGTTCACCGTCTTGAGCTGCCGCTGCGCTTCGATCAAAAAGCGGCTCAGCTTGCCGGCTCGCCATCGAACCCAGGCCGGGTCGCGAGGATTGTCCGGCGGTTGCCGCCCTTCGTTTTCGGCTGCGTAGAGTTGGCGGGTTTGGTCGTCGTAGCCACAATCCAAGTCGGGATAGCGGGCCCGGTCGAACTGCACGCCCGGCACATCGTAGTTCGCGATCAGTTCCTTCATCATGTCGATAAGGAACTGCTGCGCGTCCGGGTGGGTGTGGACCATCCAATAGTAAAAGGCACCGCCTGGAATTGGGAATTTCGATTCGCCGGCACGGTTCTTCGCCAGCCAATCCGGGTGTTTATCGAGGATGGGTCCCAAGGAATCGCCGCGTAGGCGGCCGGACCAGACAGCCACAAAACCGTATTCCAACCAGGGGATTACGGTGATTCCAAGCGGCTTGGCCTCATCGATCGCTTCCTGCAGAACGTCCCGGCCGCCGTACTGAGGGTCCGAAACAATGCCGGTCTCTTTTTCGAAGACGGTACTTTTGTACAGTGGGTACCCCTGGGACCAGGCCAGGACGTATGCCACGTTGAAATTCGCGTCGGCGAGGGTCTGCATGGTCGAACGAATTCGTTCTCTGGAACCCAAGGAATCCCTGGCGATCCAAACGCCACGGATCTCAGACGCCCAGCAACCGGCTGCCGCGAGAAGCAACAATGATAAGCGGCTTAACATTCTTAACGTCAGTTTTGCATAGATATTGCAACATGCGCCATCGTTTTGGATTCCAGTAACGATCCCCCGGCAGAGCCGGGGGCCTTCGTTCGTGAGCCGCTCAAAGCGGCTGGTTGGGGTCGCTGGCGCGGCCCCGTGGTTTAGC
>VFZO01000433.1 GCA_016871155.1 Acidobacteriota bacterium
AGGGACAGAAGTGTTCGGCTTGTTCGCGGACGATCGTGCATGAGGCGGTGTACGACCGCTTCCTGGAACTGATCCGGCGCCAGACCGAGGCGCTGACCGTGGGCCCGGCCGAGGATCCTGCCAACGCGATGGGGCCGGTGATCTCGGCCCGCGCCTTGAAAACCATCAGCCAGTATATGGAGGTGGGCAAGGCCGAGGGCCGGCTGATCACCGGCGGCGGTCCCGCGGGAGGCGACGGCTTCTTTTTGCAGCCGACGATCATCGCCGATGTGGAGCCCAACGCGCGCATCTTCCAGGAGGAGATCTTCGGGCCGGTGCTTGCCGTCACCAAGGCGCGCGACTTCGATCACGGCCTGGAACTGGTCAACGAATCCGACTACGGACTGACGGGCGCCGTCTACACACATGACCGCTCGAAGCTTGAGCGCGCCCGCCGCCTATTTCACGTGGGCAACCTGTATCTGAATCGTAAATGCACCGGTGCGATGGTAGGCGCTCATCCGTTCGGCGGGTTCAACATGTCGGGCACGGACTCCAAGGCCGGCGGACCGGACTACCTGCTGCAATTCCTGCAGGCGAAGTCGATCGCCGAGAAAGTGGGATAATGAAAACACCTTGCCCGAAAGGGTGAGGGCTGCATAATTCCAAGTACAAGGTCGAACCTGACCAGCTTGCCGAAAAGGGCGCTTCCCATCGAAGCGCCTTTTTCATTCGGTGTGGTAACGTTTCGTTCATGCCGATCTCCCGCCGCGCCCTGTTCGGAATGCCCTTCGCGTTGCAATACCGAAAGCGGCCCAACGTGATTGTCTTCATGACAGACGATCATGGCGCCTGGGCCACGGGTGCCTACGGCTGCGCGGAGATCCACACGCCGAATATCGACGCGCTGGCCAGGGGCGGCGCGAAGTTCACGCGGGCTTTCGCCTGTACGCCGGTGTGCTCGCCCAGCCGCATGACATACATGTCCGGCTGCGTACCGTCGGTGCATGGCGTACAGGACTGGCTCCGCCCCGAGGATAGCTTCGGAGAGAAGACCCGCGGTTGGCTGGATGGCCTGACGATCTTTCCGGAGGTGCTGGCCAAGGGCGGCTACCGCTGCGGCATGGTGGGCAAGTGGCACATGGGCCATGACGATACCGCGCAGCGCGGATTTACGTACTGGGCCACGGTCCCCGGCGGCGGTGGAACGTTTCGGAATGCGCAGTTCGTGCGGAACGGCGTCAAGGAAACGAAGGCCGGGTTCAAGGAGGACGCCATTGGCGACTTCGCCCTGGATTTTCTGGGTCAGCAGAACGGCGAGACACCGTTCTACCTGCACGTCCCGTTCTACGCGCCGCACACGCCCTTCGATTTCCAGCCGGAGGAAGATCGAGTGCGTTACGAAAACGCTTCGTACTCGTGCTTCCCGGACACTCCCAGGCACCCGAATCAGAACAAAGGTACCGGCGCGCACCACGGCAACCGCGCGTCGATGAAAAGCTACATGTCGCTGATCTCCGGCGCGGACCGTAACATTGGACGCGTGCTCCGGTTCCTGGAACAAAAAGGCTGGCGCGACGACACAGTCGTGATCTTCACCGCCGACCAGGGTTGGAACGCGGGCCATCACGGCGTTTGGGGCAAAGGCAACGGCACATGGCCCTTCAACATGTATGAAGAGTCCATCCGCGTTCCGATGATCTGGAATCACCCGGCCGCTATCGCCGCCGGCACGACTGTAACCAGCATGGTGTCGTCCTACGATCTGTTTCCATCGGTGCTCGAATACACAGGCTTGAACGCCCCTGGCGACCCGCGCCGCGTGGGCCGTTCCTACGCCGGGTTCCTGAAAGGCAAGAAGCCCAAGTGGGAAGACCGGCTCTACTTCGAATACAGCTACACGCGCGGATTGCGGACCCCGGTTCGCAAGTTGATCCTCCGAGCCGAGGGGTTCCCAAGCGAGTTCTACGATCTGGAAAAGGACCCCGGCGAGACCGTGAACCGGATCGAAGATGCGAAGTACGCCAGGGAGATCGCCGCACTGCGTTCGGACATGGAGAAGTGGTTCGCCAAGGCCGGCGCGCCGCCGCTGGAAAAGTGGCGCGGCACCACCAAACAGAGCCTGACACCGTACGGCCCGTACCCGTCGGACGCGAAAAAGTAGCCAACGCTTCCCCCGGCCGGCGCGTCTACAATGTAGATGATGTTCCGAGTCATGCTGGTAGCCGCCGGCGCGCTGTTCGGCCAGGAGGAGCCTGGCAACAAATCCTTCCTCACCTCTGCCCCGCCGGATGTGGAAAAGGCGTTGCGCGAACGCGTGAGCGGTTTCTACCAGTGCTACGTCGAAGGCAAGTACCGGCAGGCGGAGCAGTATGTCTCCGAAGACACCAAGGATCTGCACTACCAGCAGGAAAAGAACAAGATCCGCAGCCACAGGATTCTGAAGATCGTCTTCGACGATAGCTTTAAGAAGGCTCGCGTGGCGACGATTGTTGGCACCACTGTCGGACTGCGCGGGATCCGCCACGACGTCGAAGCACCCATGTCCTCCACCTGGCGGCTGGAAGAGGGCAAGTGGATGTACTACTTCAATGCGAAGGAAGGCGTCGACACTCCCGTGGGACTCATGCGGCCCGGCCCGACGGGCGAAAGCAACATCCATACCGCAAACCGGCTTCCGATCGGCGAAGCGATCAAAAACACCGGAGCGATCTTCCGCCAGATGAAGGTGAGCAAGAATTCGGTGGTGTTGAAGAGCTACGAGAAGTCCTCGGACACGATCCTGATCGAAAACAACATGCCCGGACCGCTGTCGGTGGATTTCCACGGCGAGTCGCTGGCGGGGCTGAAATGGTCATTCGACAAGAAGGATCTCAATCAGGGGGAGAAGGCCGTTTTGACCTTCCACTATGCACCGGTGGATCAACGGGCCAAACCGGCGCTGACGGGCACCCTGCGGCTGGAACCCTTCGCGCAATCCATTCCAGTGACCATCGTCTTCGACATTCCTGAGGAAGTGAAGAAGCAGTTACCGCCCGCGGTGAAGCCTCAATAAGCGTCTGGCACGCCAATTGCTACCCGAATGGTGGAGGTAGCAATTTGTTCAGAGTATCGAGTCCTGCATTGGCACCCGCAAACGCGGCGGGATTGACCACACGGCGGCAAAGTAGACACCAGGAGCTTCCGTTTGGCGAGCAACTTGGCCGGAGTTCGCGTCAAGAAATCGGCATTCGGCCGACGCATGTCCAAAATCCGTCACCCGTGCCGGCGCCCGCGCCCGTAGTCCATCATCCGGTAGCCGCCACGCCGCCGCCGGTCCAGACCGCCGACAACCCGGCCGGCCTCCGGCGTCTGACGGAGACTCTCAACGCACTCGGTATGTCCACCTCGGGCCTGCAGGTGCACTACGAGGAGCAGCCAGTCTATTACCCGGGAGGCTCCTATACAAATCGGGACATCGTGGTTTCAAACGGTACCAAAACGGAACGGTTTTCGCACGACCTGACCCTCCGGAATCCGTTGATTACAGCGGCCGAGATTCAGCGTTACTTCGGCATCGCGGCAACCGCTTCGCCCCGAGGCGTGATTCAGAACGTGTAAGTGCAGGGGCCCCGGGCGCGGCACCGAAAACGACAGTGCCGGCCCGAAGCTTGTCTAGTGGCTAGACTCCCAGTTTTGCGGCGATAGCCATCAACATCGCCCGGTCTTCCTCGGTGAAGCCGCGGTCGGCCTCCAAGGTTCCCTTGATCCGGACACCGATCAGGCCCGGAAACGGAACGAAGAGTTCTTCGTCCGGGTTCAAGGCTCGCATCGGCGGCGGAACTTCGGGCACGTCGGCGCCGGGAACGTTCGCAACGCCCAGGCCCTTCGGCGGAATGTTGACGGTAGCCGCTTCGTCTTTCGAGATGACAAGCACGTCCATCATCGGCTTACCGTCCGCCCCAATGACGGGGCTGCCGTTGCCGTGATAGGCGATGACGTTGTCATACGAGATGTTGCGGCGCGTGGAATCCTTAGCGGCCGGATCGAACCAGTATTTCGGCGGTTTTAACGACGAAAATGGTGCTGGTTCCATACCAGTGGCCTTTTTGAATTCTTCACGCGTCTGATAGTAGGGAAACAGGTGCAGGCGTTCAATCCCGTACCGGATCTCCGAGTTTGCAGACATTGAGCAGGTACCTCCCTAATCGAGAGCTTACGGCAGGGGTTCGGGCTCGCCGTGAATTGAAAGTCGTATTTATTTGAAAATAAAGGGAAAATATTTTCCATTTTTGCGTGAACCACTTGCAAAACTCGGTCAATACGGGATTGACAAGGGGGAACGGGTATGCGGGGCGTGGTTTGGGGGCAGTCAAAAACAGAAATGTCATGTTTTTTGCC
>VFZO01000434.1 GCA_016871155.1 Acidobacteriota bacterium
TTGAACCGGGAAACCGAAGCGACGCGCGCCCTGTACGGCCTGGACGATCCGGTGACCGAAGCGTTCGGACGCCAATGTTTATTGGCCCGCCGCATGGTCGAACGCGGTGTGCGCTACGTCATGGCGCTGCACGGCGCGGGCGGAGACCGGTGGGACGATCATGGCGATGTGGCCGGCCGCATTCCGAAACATTGCAAGGAGGTTGACAAGCCGGTCGCCGGCCTGCTGGCGGACCTCAAGGCGCGTGGACTGCTGGACGAAACGCTGGTCGTCTGGGCGTCGGAGATGGGACGGACGGCGTTCGACAACAATCTGGTCACCGGCAAACCCGGGCGCGACCACAATCAATACGGGCTCGTCGTTTGGATGGCCGGCGGCAACGTGAAGGCCGGCGCCACGCACGGAGAGACCGATGAGTTCGCCACGCGGGCGGCGGGCGAGCCGATTCCGGTCCGCGACGTGCATGCCACGATTCTGAACCTGCTGGGGCTTGACCAGGAACGATTGACGTTCCTGCACGCCGGGCGCTACAAAAAGCTCACCGACACCGGTGGACGCGTGATCTCGGAAGTAATAACCTAGAGCCGCTGTTACGAGTTGAGGATTGGCCGCACAACGCTGCCGTGGACGTCCGTCAGCCGGAAGTACCGGCCGGCGTAACGAAACGTCAGGCGCGTGTGGTCGATTCCCAGCGAGTGCAGCAGCGTGGCCTGCAGGTCGTGCACGTGCACTGGGTCCGCCACGATGTTGTAGCCGTAGTCGTCCGTCTCTCCAAACACCGTGCCGGGCTTCATACCGCCGCCCGCGAACCACATCGTGAAGCAGCGCGGATGGTGATCGCGCCCATAGTCGTCCTCGGTCAGGCGGCCCTGGCAGTACACCGTGCGTCCAAACTCGCCGCCCCAAACCACCAAGGTATCGTCGAGCATCCCCCGCTGTTCCAGGTCCTTCACCAGCGCGGCGGCGGGCTGGTCGGTCTCCTTGCAACGCGAAGGCAGGCCCTTCTGCAGCGAGCCGTGGTGATCCCAGTCACGATGATAAAGCTGAATGAAACGGACGCCGCGCTCGGCCAGCCGGCGCGCCATCACGCAGTTATACGCGAACGACCCGGGCTTCCTCGCATCGGGTCCGTAGCTCTCGATCACAGAGGCCGGTTCGCCCGAGAGGTCCGTTAACTCCGGCACGGAAGCCTGCATCTGAAATGCCATCTCATACTGCGCGATGCGCGTGGCGATTTCGGGATCGCCAGTCTCGGCCAACTTCGCCTGGTTGATCTCCGCGAGTGAATCCAAATACGTGCGGCGGTCTTCGCGTCCAACGCCATCCGGGTCCTTCAGATAGAGGACCGGATCGCCAACGCTGCGAAACTTCACGCCCTGGTAGCGGGTGGGCAGAAAGCCGCTGCCCCACAGCCGGTCGTAGAGCGGCTGCCCGCCGCCGCCCTGGCCAGGCGAAATCATCACGACGAACGCCGGCAGATTCTTCGCTTCGCTGCCCAGGCCATAGTTCACCCAGGAGCCAATGCTGGGCCGGCCGGCAATCTGCGAACCCGTCTGCAGGAAGGTCACTGCGGGATCGTGATTGATGGCCTCCGTATGCACGGATCGTACAATCGTCAGTTTGTCCACGATCGACGCGGTGTGTGGAAGCAGTTCACTGACCCATGCACCGGACTTTCCATGCTGCGAAAACGAGAACCGCGCCGGTACGACGGGAAAGGTCGATTGCGTGGAAGACATACCCGTCAGGCGCTGCCCGCGCCGGATCGAATCCGGCAGTTCTTCCTTGTACTTCTCTTTTAACTTCGGCTTGTAATCGAACAACTCCAATTGCGATGGCCCGCCGGATTGGAACAGGTAGATAATTCGTTTCGCGGTGGGCTTGTGATGTGTCCCGGCGCCGCTGAGCAGGGAGTGTAGAGCCGTCTGGCCGAGAAACATTCGTCGAGTGATATGAGTCATCGGCTACTCCTTCGTCACAGTCTCGTCGAGATTAAACAACAGGCTCGCCACCATCGTGTACGCTCCAAGTTCCACGCTCGAAAGGCTGGAATCGCGGGAGGACGCGCCTTGCTTGAGTGATGCCTCCGCGTGTTTCGGATTCCTGTCGAACTGAGTCAGAAAGCGATCGAGGGTGCGGCGCGCCGCTGTCAATTCACCGGGCGCCGGCTCGCGCGCCAACACTCGCCGCCATCCGGCGGCGATTCGCGCCTCCGGCGCCGTGCCCGCCCGCATCATCTGCTCGGCGAGTTTTCGCGACGCCTCCAGGAATGTCACGTCGTTCATCAGGTTCAACGCCTGCAACGGCGTGTTCGTTCGCGTCTCCCGCACCACGCAGCCTTCGCGCGTCGGCGAATCGAAGTTCACCATCATCGGCGGGGCCACGGTCCGCTTCCAATACGTGTATAGGCTGCGCCTGTACAATCCGTCGCCCGTATCCTCCTTATAGCCTCCGCCGCCCGCCAACTCCTGCCACAGGCCGGCCGGCTGATACGGTTTCACGGACGGCCCGCCCACCCGCTCGACGAGCAGGCCGGACGCCGCCAGCGCCTGATCGCGCAGAAATGCGGCGGGCAAGCGGTTGCGCGGACCGCGCGCCAGCATCCGGTTTTCCGGATCGCGCTGCCACTGCTCCGGAGTCGCCGACGACGACTGCCTGTACGTCTCGCTCATCACGATGAGCTTGGCCATCGCCCGTGCATCCCAACTTCGGTCCATGAACTCCACGGCCAGAAAGTCCAGCAGATCCAGGTGAACGGGCCACTCGCCTTGTGACCCGAAGTCTTCAACCGTCTTTACCAATCCCGTGCCGAAAAACATCTGCCACAGCCGGTTCATCTGCACGCGCGCGGTTAACGGATTCTCCCGCGAGACCAGCCATTGCGCCAACCCCAGCCGGTTCCGCGGTGCCGAATCCGGCATCGGGGGCAGCGCTTTCGGAGTGGCGGCCTCGACGGGATCGCCGGGCGCATCGTAGGCGCCTCGCTTCAGCAGAAACGCCTGCCGTTTCGGTCCCTCGACCATCACCATCACGGTCGGAAGGCTGTCGTAGTACTTGTTGCGCTCCAGTTCGGCGGAGCGAATCGCCTTGAGAGAGGCTTTCACCTCGCCGCTTGCACCAGTCTCCAGATACGCAAGCCGCATTTTCGCTTCCTGGTGCTTCGTTCGCTTCGCCGGTTTCAACTTCGCGATCTGTTCAATGGGCTCCAGCACGAAGCTGGCCAGCGCCTCGTCTTCGCTCAACGCACGGTTGTAGACCATCACGTCGTCAATGGCGCCGCGAAACTTCAAGCCACCTCCGCCGCCGATCAGAAACGGAACTTTCGGACCAAACGGATAGGTCAGCTCGTCGAAAGTTATCTTCGTCGGCGCGGGCACGCCGTCCAGCCAGATCTTGACTCCCGCGCCTTTGCGCTTTCCGTCATAAGTCAGTGCGATGTGCTGCCATTCGTTGAATCGCAGGCTGGCCTCAGTCTCCATGCGCAGGCTGATATCGGTGTACCTGCGCGTCACCACCAGGTGCAACTTCTTGTTCTTTACATAGAGTCCGTAACCCTCGCCTTCCCAGTAGTCCTCGATACGGGAAAGGATGGCGCCGTTATCCGCCTCCGGCTTCACCCACGCCGAAAAGCTGAAGGGCGTCATGTAATTGAAAGCCGCCTTGTCGCCGGCGTTCACCGCCGCGGAACCGTCGAACTGGATCGCATTCCCATTCTTGCCTGGAACGATTCGAAGCCCCTGCGTTTCGGTCGAATCGAGGGCGTTCTCATACACCAGTCCCTCGGCAATCCGCCACGGCTGGGCCTTCAGCCGTTTTTCCCACGCCTTCTTTTCTTTCTCTCGCCGTGCCGATGTACTCTGCCACGCGGCTCTGGCCGCGGCCAGCGTATCGTCGAACGCTCGCAGCTTCTCCGCCATCTCCGGCGTAGGGGCTTTGATCACCGGTTCCTCGTTCCCGAAGTTGTAGACCAACCCTCGCTCCGGAACGTTGTTGTAGAACGCGAACATCGAATAGAAGTCCCGCTGACTGAGCGGATCGTACTTGTGGTCGTGGCAGCGCGCACACCCGAGCGTGAGTCCCAGCCACACCGTGGCGGTCGTCTCCACGCGATCGGCCACGTACTCCACGCGGAACTCCTCCTCGACGATTCCGCCTTCGGCGTTCGTTCGATGATTCCGGTGAAAGCCCGTGGCGATCTTCTGCGCCAATGTCGCGTTCGGCAACAGATCGCCGGCGATCTGTTCGATTGTGAACTGATCGAACGGCATGTTCGCCTTGTAGGCGTCGATCACCCAGTCGCGCCAGCGCCACATATCGCGTACGCCGTCGCTTTGGTAGCC
>VFZO01000435.1 GCA_016871155.1 Acidobacteriota bacterium
GGCGGCGTGCTGATCCGCCACTGGTTTGGAGTGCCAGCATGTGCGTTGCTCTGGCCGGTGTTGGAACGAACGCAGGAACCCGCGACGCTGTTCGGCTGGCTGATGCTGGGCGATGCGGCGATCGATCTGCCGGGACCGCTGCGATTGGCGCCGTGGACGGGTGTTCACGGTATTTCGTTTCTGTTCGCCGCGACCGCGGGTGCGTTCGCCGCAATCTTGTTGCGGCAACCCCGGAGGCGCGCGGCGTGGGCGGCACTGGCGACCATTCCGCTGCTGTTGCCACCTTTGCCGGTGAACCAGCGGCCGTCGGCGCACGCGGCGGTGGTTCAACCGAATCTGGACGCGGAGGGGGATTGGACATCGGACCGTTACGAGGCGGCGAAACGGACGATGGCGGCCGAGTCCATCCGCGCGCTGCGGGAGGGTCCAGTTGAGGTGGTGCTGTGGCCGGAGACGCCCGGGCCGATGTACTTTGAGCGCGACCGGGACCTGCAAGCGCGTGTGGCCGGGGTGGCGGCTGCAGCCGGCGTTCCGGTGCTGCTGGGTGCGCTATCGCATGATGCCGCGGGCGACGCCCGGAATGCGGCGCTACTCGTGTCCCGCGAAGGCAGCGTCAAGGCCCGCTACGACAAGATGTATCTTGTCCCATTCGGCGAATACGTTCCATCGCTGTTCGGCTTTGTGAATCAGGTGACCGATGAGGCGGGCGCCTACTCACCGGGTGATACCCGGACGCGGATGCCACTGGGAGCGGGCGTTGCCGGGGCGTTTATCTGCTATGAGGCGGCCGTCGGCCCACACGTCCGGGACTTCGCCCGTGAGGGTGCGCAGGTATTCCTGAACCTTTCCAACGACGGGTATTTCTTTCGAACGCCGGCGAGAGAGCAGCACCTGCAATTGGCCCGAATGCGGGCGGTGGAGAATGGGCGCTGGCTGATCCGGGCGACAAACAACGGCCTTTCGGTTTCCATCGATCCGGCAGGGACGGTCCGCGAACGCCTGGCGCCATTCCAAATGGCGTCCGGAAGGTTTGGTTTCGGATTCGTAACGGAGACGACGTTTTATACGGCGTACGGCGATTGGTTCGTGCTGCTCGGGGCGCTGGTGGTTTGCGTCTGCCTCGTGGCTTCGCAACTCCCCCACTATTCGCCGCGGCGTCAGGGATTGTAGCTGATTTGAAACAAATCCGAGTCCGATCGATCGATCTGCGTCCAGACGATGCGCTTGGTGTCCTCCGAGACGGTCAAACTGGGAACTGGACAGAACAGAGGCCTCTCGAATACGGCGACTGTCCGTTCCTTCCCTGTATCAGGGTCGAAGCGAACAAGTGTGTTCGAATCGCGAGAATCGCGATCGGCGTAGAAAACGCTTCCGCCCGCTACGGCCCAACAACCGCTGCTAGGCCTTTTGTGTACAAGAACCTCAGTGCCCCCCTCGCGGGGTACCGTCCAGAGGCCCGTGCCGTCGATGTCCTTGATATATACGACCGACGCGCCGTCTCGTGTTTCGAACGCTTCGTAGCCACCGCCTCGCGTGATTTGCGCGACCTCGCCGCCTCTTACGTCGACCCGGTGGATCTGTGCCATTCCTGATCGGTCCGACAAAAAATAAACGAACTTTCCATCGCGAGACCAACTGGGACGGCCTTCCTCCGCCTGCGATTCGGTAATGCGTCTCTGCGGGCCCCCATGGCTGCCAACGATATAGACGTCGCGATTTCCTTTGATCAACGCGTCAAACGCTATCCATTGGCCATCGGGCGACCATCGGGGAGATCCAACGCGCGTTGCCTCAATCGACGTAATGGGAACCGCGTCTCCGCCCTGAACCGGTGCCACCCAGATTGCCATTTTACCGGACCTTGTGGATGAGAACGCCACCCGTTCACCATCCGGCGAAAGCGCCGGATTCAAGTCGATCTTAGTGGACGGACTTAGGCGCGTAGCCGGTATGTTTTCCGAGTCGAGACGCCGCTGGTAGAGATTTAGGTCGTATTCAGAGTGTTCGAATACCAGGACCCCGGTCTTGCCGCGCTGCCACGAAACAGGATTCACGGCTCCGGGGCTGGAATGAACGGCAACGGGTGGCTGGCCGGGAGACTCATCTACTGCGGCCTCCCAAAGCCCAGGCACCGTTCCGTTCAACGCCGAGTAGGTGAGAGAGCGCCGGCCGGGGGTCCAGGCGAGTCCGCTCGGGAACGAGACGTCTGAGACGGCAAGTTTGGGCTGGGATGGTGACTGTAACCCCATCACATAGAGTTCGCTCCGAAACGAACTGCCCCTGAAAAACGCAAGCGACTTGCCGTCCGGTGAGACGGCGGGGAAGCGGTCTCCGTCCTGACCGGTCGAAGTTGTGAGCCGCTCCCATTGTCGATCACGCATGCGGATCGAGAACAAGCTCGAAGGTTGCCCGGGTTCCTGCGCGTGGCTCACGATGAGGAACTCCCCGTCCGCACTCCATGCGAAGTGGCCGCCATTGATCGTGACAATCCGCGGGGCGTCTCCCGTTCTGATGTCCAGAAGGGCGATTTGACTCTGTGGTCCGTTGGTAGACGCGAACGCGATTCCCCTCCCGTCCGGTGTCCACGCCAGTCTGCCAATGTCCGTGCCGGGCCAGGCACGGCGGATGGCGCCCCCGCCGAGATCCGAAATGTAAAGGCCGGGCTCGGCCACACCGAGACGAACGAATGCCAGTTGTTTTCCGTCGGGAGAAATCGCCGGATTCCGTTCTTCGCCGTCCAATTGAATCACCGGGCGGACTGGCCCTGCACCGCCGCCGGAGCCGTCATACAAGGAATATCCAACCAACGCCACTGCCGCCAGCGCACCTGCCGCCAACCATTGCCATTTCCGGGAACTGGCCTGCCGAGGCGCCAAACCCTGCGGCGTTATCGTCCAGGCCGGCACGTAGCCGCCCAGCGGAACAGAGATTACGACAGCATCGGCAACGCCCTGGCCCGCGTAGTAGGCACGAAGCTTGGCGCGCAGCCGGGAGGCCTCAACCCGGACGATCGAATCGCTCGAAGGATTGAAGTCCGTGGACCGGTTATAGACCCGCGTCCCGATTACCCATTCCTTTAGCTCAGAACCACGGCCGTTCAACGTCTCCTCGACAGCGAAACGCAGGAACTGCTGAAGTCTGGGAGAGCTGGCGAATACCGGGCTGTCCAGTACCTTGGCCAGCTGACGCCGAACCATCTCCGGCGCGACCTCCGCCGTTAGCTCGGCGTTATCCAGGTTAGGCAACCGTTAACTTACCTCCGGGGCCTTGATATTACCGCAAAAAGGCCCGTAGAGTCGAGTCTCGTTATGAACTCTTCACGATCTCGGCCACTTCTCATCCTCTCGGGTCTGCTGAACCTGACACTTTCCGGAACCAGCCTCTCCTTCACCGGTTCCCTCGATGCGTTTGACCCGAACGACGTCTATCGAACACCCGTGCTGTATTTCGATGGCGGAGACCTTCGAATCCAAACCTGGAGTTACGGTGGCGGCGTGAATGCCGCCGGAGCCGTAGTGGCGCCGGACGGCTTCGCCCCGTATGTGAGCCTCTTCGCCGGTGTTGACGGAAACGCGACGTTTTTCGCTTCCGGCTTTCAGGGCGCCTGCCCGCCAGCGGTTCCCAACCCTGCCTGCTACGACGTCTCGGTGGACATTCTCAACGTGCCCGCTGGAAGCTACATCGTTGCGCTCACTACGTTTCCAAATATGTCGTTCGCCGAGAATCTCGGGGTAGGAGTCTTGGCGGATGGGTTCATCGGGTTCGGGACGTACTATGACCCGCCGCCGGGAAGCGACACGGACCGGCTGCCCCATTTCGCCTTCGATGTAGTTGTGACTCGTGCGGACACAGGGGACGGGACGCTCTCCTTGGTTCCGGAACCATCCTCCGCCGTCCTGCTTGGCGCGGCTGCGCTGGGCTGGTTGAGTATTTCGAGAACTCGAAACCTGATTCGGAAAGGACCAATCAACAATGCAAAGTAGTAAAGAGAATCGGCGCTATCGCGCCATTGTTTGGGTAGCCGTGGCGCTTCTGGCCCTAGTGGCGTTCCGCACGGAGGCCATCGCCCAAGTCGCGCGCGCCGTGCTAATGAAGTCGGCGGACGAACCGGGCCGGGCGCCGTACATGAGCTCGTTGACGAGCGCAACCCGGTGCGAAGGATTCGGTCTCACCCCACATTTCCGTTTTGAGCCGCGCGTGCGAATCTCCCGGATGCTCGTCCGCATCAATATCCATAGTGGTTTGAAGGCAGCGAAGACCCCTGCGGAGGACAGCACCCAATGGGTGACAAACAAAAC
>VFZO01000436.1 GCA_016871155.1 Acidobacteriota bacterium
TGTTGTGCACCATCAGTGTCCTGGCCGTATTCGCCCAGGCGCAATCCAAGCAGCAGCGGGCGCCGATGACATTTTTTGTCACCAGCACCGGAACGGGAAACGGAGCCAACCTCGGCGGATTGGCCGGCGCCGATGCGCATTGCCAAAAGCTGGCGGGCGCGGCGGGCGCGGGAGACAAGACCTGGCGCGCGTACCTGAGTACGCAAGCGTCGGATGGCAAGCCGGCCGTGAACGCGCGCGACCGCATTGGACAGGGGCCGTGGCACAACGCCAAGGGCGCCCAGATTGCCAAGGACCTTGCAGAACTCCATGGCGATAACCTGGACGCGGCGCGCAAAGGCAACCTGGTCACGAAGAACAACGCGCTGACCGAAAAAGGCGAACTCGTAAACGGTGTCGGCGATAAACCGAACATGCACGACATCCTGACCGGCACCCAGGCCGACGGCCGCGCCTTCACAGACAGCGCGGACCGCACGTGCAAGAACTGGACTAGCGGCGGCGAAGGCATCGCACAGGTGGGCCACCACGACCGCAACGGCGGTGGCATCTCCTGGAACTCGGTGCACCCGTCGCGAGGCTGCAGCCAGGAAAACCTGGTTGGCACCGGCGGCGCAGGTCTGTTCTATTGCTTCGCCGGGAACTAAGCCCCGCAAACGGCCAGGCGCTTAACGAAGACGTTGCCTTGTTCGCGCTGGAATCCCTGTTTTAGGAAAAATCCTTCGGCTTCGGATTCCACACGCACATGCTCGACGCCGGGCGTCTGGCCGATCTGTTTCAAACAGTAGAACAGCAGGAAACGCCCCAACCCCTGGCGTTCGAACTCCGGCCGGATTTTCCCGTGGAGCAGCCAAGCGCCGCCGGCACGAATTTCGTAGCCTCCACATCCGAGGATCGCGCCCTCGTGTTCGAGTACGAAGAAGGCCGCCGGAGGGTGCCAAACCGAGAGGCCCAACAGGGCCGCGCAGGCCGCCGTGTCCCCATCCAGGCCGGGTCGTATGTCCATAGCTTGATTATGTAACGGGTCTATCCGTTCGCGCCGGTAGAAATACGTGTAAGATGTTGATACACAAAGGAGCTGCGATTTGAGTCCGAGACCCCCCTTATTTGTACTCGCTTGCGCGTCTATTGCCTGGGCCCAGCCCAACACCTTGCTGGTCAATACGTCGAGCCTTTCCTTCGTCTCGACCCTGAACTCGACGAATGCCCTGCAGCAGAGTTTCGTAGCAAGTTCGACCGGGGTTTCGCTACCCATCAACGCCACACCGCGCTATTTCAGCCAAGCTGCTGGTTGGCTCACCATTTCGCCAACCATAGGCAGCACGCCGGTCGAGGTGGTCGTAACCGCCAACCCATCCGGTCTAGGCGCCGGTTCGTATCTCGCACAGGTGGTCGTGACCTCCGGCTTCACGCAGTCGGCAATCGTGAACGTGACGCTGACCGTTGGGGGCGGAAGCAGTACTGGCACGATCACCGCCTCGCCCTCGGCCTTGAGCTTCAATGCCGCGACCGGATTCACGTTTCAGACGGTCGCACTCTCCTCGATCACAAACACAGCCTACAACGTGCAGGTGAGCACGAGTAACGGCGGCTCCTGGCTGTCGGCTTCGCCCTCGAACGGATTCACGCCGTCTACGCTGCAGGTGTCGGCGAACGGCGCCGGTCTGGCGTTCGGGACGACCTATTCGGGCCAAGTGATTATCACGCCCGTGGGCGCGGGCACGAGTACGACGATTCCGGTGACCTTCACGCCTGGAAACGCCACCGGCTTGACCTTATCGGCCACGGCGCTGACGTTTAACTACCAACTCGGTACGGCGGCGCCGGCCACCCAGTTCGTGTTGGTGAGTTCTCCGTCGGGCTCCGGCTTCTATTCGGCTACGTCAAACGCCACCTGGCTGCGCCTGATCTCGAATCAAACCCAGATCCCATCTCCGTCCCTGAACGGATCGTCTGGCACGAACCTGAGCGTTCTAATCGACACAGCCATTCTGACGGCGGGAACTTATCAGGGCCAGATCGCCGTAAGCTCCGGGAGTTTCACCCAGAACATCGACGTGACTTTGAACGTCAGCCAGAACGCGCTACT
Source organism: Acidobacteriota bacterium (assembly GCA_016871155.1). Lineage (GTDB taxonomy): Bacteria > Acidobacteriota > Terriglobia > Bryobacterales > Bryobacteraceae. The sequence continues at coordinate 2,090 of VFZO01000436.1, forward strand.
GACGGCCTCGCCATCCTCGATGACGTTCCTGTTCACGCAAGGGTCTTCGATTCCGCCGTCGCAAGCCACGACGATCGGCTCCACCAGCGGTGCATTGAATTTCACGGTTGGCGCTACTTCCACCGGATGGCTCTCGGCCGGGCCTCAGGCCGGCGCGACGAACGGTTCGAACCTGGTGAGCGTCTCCGTCAGTCCGGGCGGGTTGCCGGCCGGAACCTACAACGGGTCGGTACAGCTCACCAGCGGAGGCACCACGCTGCTGGTCCCGGTGGTCCTGATCGTCTCGAACCAGACAGTATCGGCCGGGTTTACCGTCAGCCCGCAGAGTCTGGCGTTTCAGGCAGCCATCGGCGGCAGCGGAGTGACACAGTCGCTGAGCCTCTCGGCTTCGTCGCCCACCAACTTCCTGATCGCCGTCAATTCGGGCGGCAGCAATTGGATCCAGGTGAGCGCCGCCAACGGTGTCACACCGGCGACCATCAACGTGACGGTATTCCCATCCGTTCTGAATCAGGCGGGCATCTATAACGCCAATCTGGTGATCACCAACCTGAACGACAATTCGAATATCACGATCCCCGTGACGGCGAACGTTTCGAGCACTCAGCTGACGGCCAATCCGTCCACCATGACGTTCACGGCGCCGGCAGGCACTTCGTCGCCCGTCAGCCAGGTACTGCAACTCAGCGCGGGCAGCGAACTTCCCTTCGTCGCCGCTTCGAATGTCTCCTGGCTCAGCGTGACGCCCAACTCCGGCAATGCGCCGGCCAACGTGACCGTGTCAGTCAATCCGGCCGGCTTGGTTCCGGGCAGTTACCAGGGCTTGATTACCCTGCAGGCCGCTGGCAACACGTTGACGGTCAACGTGAACCTGACCGTGACGCCTTCGGGCGGCCCTGTGCTGGGTTCTACGAACATCGTTTTCAACCATCGCCGCGGCGCCACGGCGCCGGCGGCGCAGACAGTGAACGTCACCAGTTCCTCGTCGTCGAACGTCGCGATCTCGTCAAGCGTTCGAACCGTGAGCGGCGGCGATTGGCTGGTGGCGAGTCTCAGCAGCCCCACCACACCGGCGACGCTGACCGTCTCCACGGTGCCGGGAACGCTGTCTCCGGGCGAATACCGGGGAGTGGTCACGGTGAATTCCACCGCGGGCGGCAGCCGGTCAGTTGAGGTCACGCTGGTAATCGCCGCGGCTCCGCTCGCGGCCATCCGGAGCATTCTGCATTCGGCGACCTTGCAGCCGGGACCGATCTCGCCGGGACTGATCCTAACGATCATGGGAACCGGCCTGGGCCCGGCCAATGGCGTGAGCGGCGTCCTGCTGCCCGGCGGCGCATACCAGACCAACTACAACGATCTGCGGATACTGTTCGACGGTGTCCCCGCGCCGCTGTTGTTCCTGCGCGATAACCAGATCAACCTGGTGGTGCCGTACAGCGTCGCGGGGCGGTCCAACGCGCAGGTGCAGGTGGAGACCGCTGGAGTGCGCAGCGATCCTTTCGATATCCGGGTTCAAGAGTCGGCCCCCGGCATGTACTCGACCGACGGCTCGGGCCGGGGCCAGGCCGCGGCTTTGAACGAGAACGGCAGCCTGAATGGACCGTTGAACCCCGCGCCAACCGGCAGCGTGATCACGCTCTTCGGAACGGGCGAGGGCTTGACGGCGCCGGCCGGCCAGGACGGGCGGGTGATCACAACGGACCTGCGGCGTCCCCTGCTTCCGGTGCGGGTGTATATCAACGGCTCGCTGTGCGAGGTTGTATATGCGGGCTCGGCACCCGGCTTCGTGTCCGGCGCGTTCCAGGTGAATGTGCGGATTCCGGAGAACCTGCGGCCGGGCACAAACCTGCCGATCGAGGTGCAGGTTGGGAACGGAGCGAGCCAGGATGGGCTCGTCGTTTCGGTGCGGTAGGAAACAAGTAGAGGGGGTTCTGGGAACTCCCGGCGCCCCTTCTTGGAGTTTCTACATTTCGCAACGCTCCCGCAGCCCAGAGCGCCTGTTGCGGAGGTACGCGCGCCGAGGGAGTCCTATTCTACGGTGTCCTTTCGGCAAGCCTGCGTAAGCCGCCCCCGCTCAGGATTTCTTTTCCTCCAGCAACCGCCGAACCGACGTTCGACCGATACCAAGCCGCCGCGCAATCTCCGATTTGCTGATTCCCGCGAGAAATAGGTCTCTGACGGAGCCCG
>VFZO01000437.1 GCA_016871155.1 Acidobacteriota bacterium
AAGCCAGCACAATGCGGGCGCGCTCCACCATCCGTGCTTCTTCTTTACGGCTTCTGCTCATCGCCATCAACTCTGCGCGAACTTCCGCCGAACACTTTAGGGGTGCCGCGCGCCTGGGCATCTCCCAAACATTCTATTATACTAATGGTTTAATGCAACTAAGCACTAGGCGGGGCAGGGACAACGATGCCGGAGATCTGGCGAGCTGCGTGAGCGGAGTCGGGCTCAATACGAGACGTCAGCAGCGACCGAATTTGGCCCGACTCGGAATTTGCACTAGAGCCGAGGAATTTGCCCATCCTGCCGGGCCGAGGCGAGTCGGTTGTGCGCGGGTTCCTCAGAAAAAGATCTTGGCCGCGATCATGATTTGCCGCGGCAGCCCCTCCTGCGAAATGATGGTGCCGAATGCGCGATTGGGCACCGAGTTCACCGGCTTACCGGGGTTCATCTGGTTCAGCATGTTCTGCCCTTCGAAGCGCAACTGCAGGTAGCGGGACTCCGAGCCCAGGCTGATGTTCTTGAGCAGGGCGAAGTCCCACTGGCTGAAGGCGGGCCCGCGCATGCCGTGGAGCGTGGAACCAACGGTTCCGATATCCATGCTTCCGGTGGCGACAAAGGCTTCAGGGTTGAAGTAGGGCTTGAAGCCCGCCGAACCCTCGAGCGCCGTATGTCCGGAGACGTTGTTGTCGTAAGCGATGCGAGGCTCGGCGAACGATGGGCGCCCGAGCTTGCCTTGGCCGATGGTGATGTAGTTCCGGCAGAATCCCGAGGAGCAGGTGAGGGAAAAGGGCTGGCCGCCGCGGTAAAGCGTGGTGCCGGCCAGGCTCCATCCGCCGATGACGCCGTTGACCACGCGGTTGGCTGAGTTGGCCAGCCACTTCCCCCGGCCAAAAGGCAGGTCGATCACGTAGTTGAACAGGAACCGGTGGGTGACGTCATAGTCGGAGAGTCCGTAGATCTCTTTCATGGGCTGGTTGGCCTGGGGTGGACCGTTGCTGTTACCGACGGCTCCGACGCTGTGCACGCCCTCGGCGCCGATGCCGCCGCCGGCCTGCAGCGCCTTGCCAAAGGTATAGTTCGACAGGAAGCTGAAGCCCTGCGCGAAACGGCGCTCCACCTGGACGTAAGCCGAATTATAGTTCGAGTAGCCGAGCGGGGAGTTGACGGCCCAGAGTTCCCGCCACAGCGGCATGCGCTGCATAATCCGGCCCAGGAAGTTGGTGGCGCCTCCCTGGGTTGTATTTGGCGGGATCTGGCCGCGGAAGGGGTTGGTAATCTGCTTATTGAGGTTGAGTCCGAGGGGTTTGCCCAGCGTGTCGTAGGCGTTCTGAACACTGTGTAGGTTGCCGAAGAACGGCAATTTCCGTCCGAAGTTCCCGTTGTAGGCGGCCTCGACGAACCAGACATTGGAGCCGGAGCCGAACTCGCGCTGAATGTTGATCTGCGTGACGTGCTCGTAGCCGGGGAACTGATCGATGGCGGGCACGACAAACCAGTTACCCAGCGTGGAGTAGTTGAGGGCGCGAACATCACGCGTGAAGGGCACGTAGCCGAGGCCTCCGGGCAGGGGATTGCTGAAGCTGGCCGGGTAGGTCAGACCGCCGTCGGGCGTCCCGTCCTGACTGACACGGGCAAAATCGCCGAAGCCGACGTTATCGACGGCGGAGGCGAGGAAGCGGTCGCCGGTCATGGTGAGAAAGACCTTGCCATAGCTGCCGCGAATCACGGTTCGGGGCACGACCTGGTAGGCAAAGCCGATGCGGGGCGCGAGGTTGAAGGGGTATCTCTTCTGGAGAGTCCGGCCGGGATAGTCGCGGGTTCCCATGAGCGCCGCGCGACCGTAGATTCCCTGGCCGATCCAATCCGGAGCAGCGAACGTGATGCCTGCCTCGCGCTGGGCGACGTCCCAGGACCAGCCCGCATTGGGCCGGATGTCCCACTTGTGATCGGCATCCCAGTAGATCTGCCGGTCAAAACGCTCGGTGCGGGGAGGTTCATAGTCCCAGCGAATGCCGAGGTTCAGCGTGAGCTTGGGCGTAATCTTCCAATCGTCCTGGAAATAAGCTCCCTGATAAGTCTGCAGAGAGGCCGGCCCCGCAATCTGCGTCCCCTGTCCCCAGGAGGCGATGCCGAGCAGGAAGCTGGCCATGGGATGGCCGTTCACTGGATTGTCGAAGTGCTGGGAGGTGACCCGCCGCTCGGTGGCCAGCGAGAAACTGCCTCCGTTGGTGACGTTGGAGTAGTAGCGCCGCTGCTCCCAGCCGACTTTGATGGTGTGGTTGTTCCACAGTTTCTGAAGGCCCACGCTGCCCGTGTAGCTCGTATCGTAGGAGTTGCTCACACTGCCGCCGCCGAGCGACAGGATATGGCTGCCGGTGCCAAGGTTGGGGACGCGGTTCACGTTGGTACCTAGGAGCGTGACCACTTCGCGGGTAAGGTTCCATGCCGAGGAGTCGGCGTCCACCTGATTGCCGCGCAGCGAGACGGCGCGGACGATACCTGCGCGCAGGTTCACGATAGTGGTGGGGGTCAGCGTCATGGTGTGATCGAGCGAGATGGTGTAGGCTTGTCCGGTCGTCACGTTTACCGGATGGAGCGGGCCGTACCAGCGTGTGCTGCTGGCTATGCTGTCGAAGTAGGAGACGGTCCCGTGGGTGGCATGGCGCGAGTTCCAGCTCTGATCGAGCCGGCCGGTCCAGCGATTGTTGTCGGCCGGGTTCGATACGGAGCCGACGAAGTTGCTGTCGTTGTTCGATCCGGGCAGTGGGGGACGGTTGGCCTGCGGGTAGAGGCCCATGTAGATCCTGGCGAGCGGGTTGAAGCGGGCGGCGGGGACCCGATTGGCCGGAAAAGGGTCCCGCCGCACCCGCGCCCCTTCGATCCGCGAGGTCATTGGGTCAAAGATCTGGACGGGTACGCCGCGGTCGAGTAGGCTTTGGGAGAAATCGCCCTGCCGCTCCAGTTCGGTGGGAACCGAACCGAGGGCCGCATTGCTGCCGGTGCGGCGGCGGGTGCCTTCGTAGTTGACGAAGAGGAAAGTCTTGTCCCTTCCGCTGTAGAGCTTGGGGATGCGGACGGGGCCGCCGAAGGTGGCGCCAAAGACATTGTCGTGGAAGACGCCGCGGGGGCGGCCGAAGCGGTTGGAGTTCCAGTCGGAGGCATTTAGCTTATCGTTGCGGAAAAACTCGTAAACCGAGCCGTGAAACTGGTTGGTGCCAGAACGACTCACCACCTGCACGGCGCCGCCGGACAGGCGTCCGTACTCGGCCGAGAGTCCATTGGTGATGACTTTGAATTCGGCGATGGCCTCGCGCGACGGGACCGAGGGAGGGACGTCGTGGAGGTAGCCGGTGGTGACCGGGACGCCGTCGATGAAGTACTCGATCTGCTTACTGCGGCTGCCGTTGATGCGCAGGTTGTTCTGATCGGTGCCGCTGACGTTGGGGGTCAGAAAGACGAAGGCGAGGGGATCGCGGTTGTACTGAGGCAGGTCCTGGATTCGTTTGTTGTCGATAACCAGGCCGGCTTGGGCATCTTCGGTGCGAATCAAAGGCAACTCGGCAGTTATGGTGATGCGATCGGCCGCGGCGCCGACCTCAAGCGAGAGGTCAATACTGATGCGGTCCCCGACGCGAAGGATGACGCCGCCTCTTTCGATGGTGCGGAATCCACGCGAGGAAGCCGTCAGGGAGTACTCCCCGGGAATCAGGTTAGTGATCGAAAAGCGGCCGTCGGCGCTGGAGTCGCTTTTCTGGGTCACATTCGTGGCGGTGTTGCGAATGGAGATCTGCGCGCCGGGTACAACCGACCCGGAGGGGTCCAAGACACGGCCGGAGAGGGAGGCGTTACCGCTTTGCGCGAGCAGGACTGCGCTGGCAGAGAGGAAAAGAGCGAGGAATCTGCAAAATCGAGTCTTCATCCGTTTAATCCTTTGTAATTTACGCAGCTGACGTGCTCTAGGGTAACCCACGATCACTGACCGACTACTCACAGGGCAACCCAAGATTTATCAACAACGTCAGCGTTTCCGAGAACCACATATAGACGCTACTCTAAATGGCATCCGGTAGTCAAGATAAAAGCCGTTTCTACTATACTGCTGAGTCATGCGTTCCCCGAACTCTGCAGCCGAGTCGGCCGCCGAGGTAGATGCCCGCGAGCAGCGATCAATTGAGTTTGCCTGGGCTGGTGATCGAGCAGGGCAAGGGGCAATGGTATGAGTACTCGGTGTTGGTGAGCACTTGGCCGGAAACCGACGTGCGGGCGAT
>VFZO01000438.1 GCA_016871155.1 Acidobacteriota bacterium
CGAAGCAAGAAGCAGCCGGGGAGTTCACCCGGATGTTCAGCGCCCCGCAAGCGGCCCCGGAAGTGACGAAGGGTCCCGAACCGGTCAAGGCGCCGGAACCCGTGAAGGCGCCCGAGCCGCCGAAGCAGGAAGCAGCCGGGGAGTTCACCCGGATGTTCAGCGCCCAGCAAGCGGCCCCGGAAGTGACGAAGGGTCCCGAACCGGTCAAAGCGCCGGAACCCGTGAAGGCGCCCGAGCCGCCGAAGCAGGAAGCGGCCGGGGAGTTCACCCGGATGTTCAGCGCCCCGCAGGCAGCCCCGGAAGTGACGAAGGGTCCCGAGCCGGTCAAAGCGCCGGAACCCGTGAAGGCGCCCGAGCCGCCGAAGCAGGAAGCAGCCGGGGAGTTCACCCGGATGTTCAATGCGCCAACGACTCCGCCTCCGGCTCCCCCCGCGCCGGCGATGACGCCCATCACGCCGCCTCCGGCTCCGCTGCAACCTCTGGGCGCGCCCGGCGGAACCCCCGGCGAGTTTACACGGATGTTCAGCGCTCCGTCCTCCCCGCAGGCGCCTCCGCCCACCCCGCCACCGGCTGCGCCGCAGACGCCGCCTGCCTTCGGCGGCGGTACGCCCGGCGACTTCACCCGGATGTTCAACGCCGGCGGAAGCGGCTTTTCCCCGAACCCGGTGCCGGCGCAGCCGGCCCCACCGTTCAACGCGCCTCCGGCCGGCAGCATGCGGCCGCAGTCCGGCGCCGGCGATTTTACGCGCATGTTCGGAACGCCGGGCTCGGCCCCGCCGCCGTCGGCCCCGCAGCAACCTCCCGCCGCCGCTCCCATGCCCCAGGCTCCGGTGTTCGGCGGGCCGCCGCCCGCCTCGGCGACGCAAGTCTTCCGTTCCCCGGGCGCCATGGGCGGGGCTGGTGGATCGCAGCCGGCCCAGCCGGCCGGTCCCGGCGAGTATACGCGACTGTTCCAGTCGCCTGGCGCGGGCGGCGGGCAACCGGGCGCCGGCGCAGCCGGAGGACAGGCCGGTGGAGGCGGGTTTGGCGCCGGCATGAGCGGCGCCATGGGCAACATGGTCAACTACAGCGGACCGCAAATGACCGGTCCGAACATGAGTGGACCGCAGATGACGGCGCCCAACGTGCAGGCGCCGCAGTTTAGCGTCAGCCAGGATGGCGTGCACATGTCGGACCCGAACTTCTCCGGGCCTAACTTCGTCGCGCCGCACCTGATGGGCCCGCAGATGTCGAGCCCGAACCTGAACCTGCAGGGTCCGAACCTCAGTCCGGACATGAGCCTGCCGCAGGGCGGAATGCCGCAGGTGCCCGGCGCTGCCGGGGGTAACAAAATGATCTTCATCGGCCTGGGCGTGCTCCTGTTAATTGCGATCATCGTTGTTGTCGTTTTCGTCATGAAACGGTAGCCATCGATCACTTACAGGAATATAATCGCTCCATGCGATTTCCCGTCCGGTGTCTCGTCTCGCTCCTGCTCACAGTCGCCGCCTACTCCCAAACTTTCTACGGTTCGATCGTCGGAAACGTCACGGACGCCACTGGTGCTTCCGTAGGTCAGGCCGCCGTCGCACTCACCAATACCGCTACCGGGGACCGCCGTACCGCGCAGTCCGGCGCCGACGGCACCTACCAGTTCGTCAATCTGCCTCCGGGGCAATACCGTGTCGAAGTAGAGAAGACCGGCTTCCGGCGGCTAGTCCGCGACAATGTCGTCGTGGAGGTCCAGAGCGCCGTCCGCATCGATGCGGCCATGCAGGTGGGCGAAGTGAACCAGGTGGTCGAGGTCACCGAGCAGACGCCGCTGCTGCAAACCGAAAACGCATCGCTGGGCCAGGTGGTGGAGGCGAGGAAGGTGCTCGAGATGCCGCTGAACGGCAGGAACGTGTTCAGCCTCGTGGCGCTCGTGCCCGGAGTGGTGCCCGGCGGCCAGTCCAGCCAAACGCCGACCGGCACGAATCCGTTCGCCTGGGCGAACTTCCAGATTGGGGGCGGCCAAGCCAACCAGAGCGCGTCCTACATCGACGGCGCACCCAACAACTCCAGCTACGTGAACCACACCATGCTGGTTCCCACGCAGGACGCCGTGCAGGAGTTCCGCGTGCAGACCAACAACCTCGGACCCGAGTTCGGCCGCTTGGCAGGCGGCGTGATCAATCTCTCCACCAAATCGGGCGGCAATGAGTTTCACGGCACGGCCTACGAGTTCCTGCGCAACCGCTCGCTGAACGCCAACACCTTCTTCAACAATCGTGCCGGCGTCAAACGCCCGGCCTTCTCGCAGAACCAGTTCGGCGCCACTCTCGGCGGCCCGGTGAAGCGCGACAAAACGTTCTTCTTCGGCTCCTACGAAGGCTTCCGGCTGCGTCAGGGTGCATCGTATGTGTTCTCCGTGCCGACCGACCCGATGCGCGGCGGCAACTTCGCCGACTTCCGGAACGGCGCCGGCGCCATGATCCCGGTCTACGATCCGCTTACCACTTGCGGCCGCCTAGGTAACGCGGCCTGCGCTACCAATGCCGCGGGCGCGGAGGTCATTTCACGCACCCCGTTTCCCGGCAACACGATTCCGAATACCCGCATCGATCCGGCCGCCCGCGTTATGACCAACCTCTGGGCCCGGCCAAACTCTCCCGGCCTGCCCTTCACGGCCGTGAACAACTTCACGGCGAACGCCAGCGTCGGCGGCGACCAGAATCAATACAACGCCCGCGTGGATCACAACTGGTCGGAGAAACAGCGCCTCTTTGTCCGGTACACGTACTGGCGCAATCTGAATCTGCCCATCGATCCTTACAGCACCAAGACCTGCGTCGACCGCTGCACCGAAGACATGAACACGAACCAGGCGGTGCTCGGCGACACGCTGACCATCAATCCCACCACATTCCTCGACCTGCGGCTCAGTTTCAGCCGCTTCCACTACGACCGTACGGCGCTGACCGCCGGTTACGATCTAACTCAACTCGGCTGGCCGTCGGCCCTGAACTCCGCCGTCGCCGTTCGCACGCAGCCCATTCCGATCGTCACCGGCTACAACGGAGTCTTTGGAACCAACGGAACCGGCTCCACCATCGTGGCCCGGAACGACGTATACTCGCTCAGCCCCAACGTCACGAAGATCTGGGGCAAGCACACCTTGAAGTTCGGCGGTGAATGGCGCCGCAACACCCACAACTACTATCAGCAGAACAATCCATCCGGATCGTTCAATTTCGACCCGCTGATGACCTCGGTGAACCCGCTTGCGGCGGCCGGCACGGGGAACGGCTTCGCGTCGTTCCTGCTCGGCTTCGGCTCCGGCGGCGGTTTGACCCACAACAATTTCGTCGCCGGCCAGATGATCTATCGTGCCTACTACGCCGGAGATCAGTGGCAGGCGGGTTCGCGCCTGACAATCAACTACGGCCTCCGCGTGGAACAGATGGGGCCGTGGTCGGAGCGGTTCGACCGGCTTGTGGTGCTGCTGCCGAACGCCGAGAACGAATTGAGCGGCCGCGGCGGCCTCAACTTTAGGGGCCGCTTCGGACTGGTCAACTCTCCGGACAGCCCCAGCCGGAACAACACTTCTCTACGCAACGTCATTTCGCCGCGCTTCGGCCTGGCCTACCGGTTGAATAACAAGACCGTCATCCGCACCGGCTACGGCGTCTTCTTTCTGCCGAACGACGTCGCCTTCGCCACGGCGCCGAACATCGATATCTCGAACGCTTACACCACGCCATATCTCGGAACGACGGACAGCTCCATTACACCCTCCGACCGGCTGTCGAACCCATTTCCACGCGGGATCGTCTCCGCCCCCGGGCGCAGCGCGAACATTCAGCGGCTCTTTTACGGTCAGGGCGTAAGCGCGGCGCTTTATAGCGACCCGCGCGCGTACGCACAACAGTGGAACTTCGACATTCAGCGGGAAGTTTTGGGCGGCATGGCCATCGACATCGCCTACGCCGGCTCGAAAGGTACTCACCTGCCCGGTCCCAACCAGGTTCTGAATCAACTGTCCACGGACCAGATGGCGCTGGGCGCCCCGCTACTGCAGCAGGTGCCGAATCCGTTCCGCAACGATGTTCAGTTGGGAGCGCTGGCGCAGCCGAATGTGGCCCGCGCCCAGTTGTTGCGGCCGTATCCGCAATACACAGGCTTTAACCCACATTTCCGTTTTGAGCCGCGCGTGCGAATCTCCCGGATGCTCGTCCGCATCAATATCCATAGGGGTTTGAAGGCAGCGAAGACCCCTACGGA
>VFZO01000439.1 GCA_016871155.1 Acidobacteriota bacterium
TTGGGTGCTGTCCTCCGCAGGGGTCTTCGCTGCCTTCAAACCCCTATGGATATTGATGCGGACGAGCATCCGGGAGATTCGCACGCGCGGCTCAAAACGGAAATGTGGGCTGATACCGGCGAGACGTTCTCGACGAAGTCGTCGTCGGCCGGCGACTACACGTTCGCGCTGGTGCGGCCGGGGACCTATGAGATTCGCGCCGAACATTCTGGCTTTAAATCGTTCCTCCGGCGTGGTGTGCGGCTGGAGGTGAACCAGTCGGCTACGCTCGATATTGCTCTGCAACTCGGGGCGGTTGCCGAGACCATTACCGTCACCGATGAAGCGCCGCTGCTGGAGGCGGGTTCGGCCGACCGGGGCGGCGTGATCGACGAACAGACGATCAAGGAGATGCCCTTGAACGGACGGAACCCGTTCATGCTCTCGATGCTTGTCGCCGGTGTGAACTTCAACGGCTCGCTCGCCTACATGCGTCCTTTCGATAACGGCGCGATCGCGGAGTGGGGCATCAACGGAGGGGACTCACGCGGCAATGAGTTTTTAATGGACGGCGTGCCGAATAACGCGCAGGCGGGCGGCAACAACATCGCCTACGTGCCACCGGTGGATTCGGTACAGGAGTTCAAGATTCAGACCAACTCCTACGACGCGCAGTATGGCAAGACGTCCGGAGGCATCGTGAACGTCGTCCTGAAGAGCGGCACGAACAAATACCATGGTTCCATCTACGAGTTCGCCCGGCGTAACGCGTGGGACGCGAATTCGTTCCAGAATAATGCGCGCGGGGCGCCGAAGGACGGCCATTTCCAGGACCAGTACGGGATTCAAATGGACGGGCCCGTGCGTATTCCGGGACTCTACAACGGCAAAAACAAAACGTTCTTCCTGTTCAACTACGAAGGGTTCCGTGAGGCTACGCCGCAGCCGCTTGTGCTGAACGTTCCGGAGCCCGAAATGCGCACCGGGGACTTCAGCAAACTCGCCGATTCGAGAGGGCGGAGCGTCCTGATCTACGACCCCAACTCGACCTTCCAGAATCCCGCGCTGCAGAACCGTTGGGACAGGCTTCCGTTTCCAGACAACCGGATTCCCGCCGGCCGCATCAATCCGATCGCCAAGAAACTGGTGGACTTCTTTCCGGCGCCCAACACGCGCACGCCGGGAACAGACTACGCGCAGGCGAACTTCTTTCTCTCCGGCGGCGACAATCTGGCGCGCGACGATTTCTACAACCTAGTCGTCAAGATCGATCAGAATCTGGGCAACAATCACCGCATGTTCTTCCGCCACGCCTCGAACGACCGTACCGAAGAGCGCAACACCAACGGCATTCGCGACAGGCCAGGCCAGGACGGCCAGCATCCGCTAAAGCGGGTGAACGATAGCTATGTGATCGACTGGGTTTCCACACTGCGGCCCACGCTGCTGTTCAACTTCCGCGGATCGTTCGCCCGCTACGTGGAGGGTTCGCGCGGCGAGGCGAATCGCGATTTCGACATGGCGGGGCTGGGTTTCCCGAAAGCGTTGCTGGATCAATTGCCGTACGGCTCCTGGTTCGGGCGTTATACTTTCGCGGAGTACATTTCGATGGGCCGCTATCCGTCCCAAAACGTCACGAATACGATCACCGCACACCCGACGATCACCTATTTGCGCGGGTCAAGGACCTGGAAGGCGGGCGTGGATATGCGCCGCACGCAGTATTCGACACAAAATCCCGGGAATGTTTTTACGCTGAACGCGACGCGCGGATTTACCCAACGCGATTTTCAGCGGGCCGACGAGTTCAGCGGCAACTCGATCGCCAGTTGGCTGCTGGGCACGCCGAGCGGCGGTTCGCTGAACTACGCAGTGTTTCCGATCTACTCGTTCCCCTACTATGCGCCGTGGATGCAGCACGATTGGAAGATATCGCGGCGGCTGACGGTGAATTTCGGATTCCGGATGGACTTCAATATTCCGCCATTGGAGCGGTTTGACCGGATGAATCGCGGTTTCGACGCGGACTCGGTTTCACCGGTCGACTCGATGATCGACCGCGAAGCATTCGCGGATTTTCCTCGCGTCGTGGGCGGCATGCGCTTCGCGGGGTTGGAAGGAGTGCCGCGCCAGGCCGCCGATATCTTCGGAAGCGCGTACCAGCCGCGCATCGGCGTCGCCTATCAACTCGACGGCAAGACGGTAATTCGCGGCGGCTGGGGACGATTCTTCCTGAATCCGAACAACGACTACCTGCAGACCAACGGCTACAGCCAGTCGACGCCGTACACATTCTCCGGTGACGAGGGGCGGACGGCGGTAAACCAGAAAATCGCCGATCCGTTTCCAAATGGGATTCGCGTGCCGCAGGGCAGTGCGCGCGGTCTGCTCTCCTTCGCCGGCCAGGGGTTCAACTTCGTCAACTCGCGATTCGAGATCCCGCACACGAATCAGTATTCGTTCAGCGTTCAGCGGCTGCTGAGCGCGCGATCGCGGTTCGAATTGGCCTACTCGGCCAACCGGGGACGGAAATTGCAAACGTCGCGAACGTTCAACGAGGACGAGCCGGATTTGCGCGATAGCTGCAACTTCATGCTCGGCGGCAATCCGGCGCTGTGCGATCAGCCGATTCCCAATCCGTTCTTCCAGGTGCCCGCGTTTGCCGACACCAACTGGTTCATCAGCCGGAATCTGTCGCGATACCAGCTTGCGCGGCCCTATCCGCAGTTCGGCGCGTTGACGGAACTGATGCGCAACGACGGGCGCAGTTGGTACAACTCGTTGCAGGCCACGTTCAACGTACGGAACAAGCGGACAAATTTGAACGTGAACTACACGTGGTCGAAGACGGTTGAGGAGCGGGGCTGGCTGGACCCGCTGCGCAATGTGCCGCAGCGCGGGCTCGTCACGTTCGACCGGCCGCACCGTTTCGTGGTGAGCGCCGTCACGCAACTGCCGTTCGGAAGAGGGCAGCCGTTGGCGCGCAACGCCAAGGGCTGGCTCGGCAAGGCGGTGAGCGGGTGGCAGAATTCGGCGATCATTTCGCAGCAGTCCGGGAGGCCGTGGAACCTGCCCGCCAATGTGATTCAGCTTTCCGATTCGCGGTTACCGGTCAATTGGAGCGCTTCGCGCGTGCAGGCGATTTCGCCCTGCGTGCTCCGCTGGAACGAGAACAACACGGTGACAATGCTGCGTTTCAGCGAGGTGGACTTCGGCTGCAAGACGGGCTCCTGGCTGGTGGTGCCGCGGTACAACCCGCGCTACACGCCGTTCGTTTCGCCGAACATCCGGCTGCAGGGCACATTCATGGTGGACACGTCGTTGAGCAAGGACACGCAGATCACCGAGAAGGTACGGATGCAGTTCCGCGCGGAGGTGTTCAATCTGCTGAACAGTTTCTTCGTGGTGCAGCAGATGTTCAATACGAATCCGGAGAACGTGAACTTCGGGTCGATCGAGAAGGCGGCGATGAGCGCACCGAATTCGAATTATCCGCGGCAGATCCAGCTTGCGGTGAAGTTTAATTGGTGAGTGCGTCTCCGTATCGCGTCGGGTACCAGTCTTTGGCTCGTTGCAATTGACGCCGTTCCGATAAGACCATAGTGGAGACCGATCCTGCTATGTATTCCCCGGTACAGACAATGCGCGGCGTTCAGCAGCGGTTGCTCGACCCGCCAGCGCTCACGGACGCACTGCCGGCCGAGGCGCGCGGCGTGGTCTTCACGAAACGCTGGGTTGTCGACCTGTTGCTCGATCTCGCCGGATACCGGGACGAAATAGATCTCGGGGCACTGAGGGCGATCGAGCCTTCCTGCGGCGACGGCGCATTTTTCCTGGCGATGATTGAGCGGCTGGCGGCCAGCTGCGTGCGTCACGGCAGGCGGCTTGAAGATTGCGGGGAGGCGTTGGCCGCGTTTGAAGTGGATTCGGAGTCGGTGGAGCGAACTCGCTCCGGGGCCGTCGAACTGCTCCGCGCACTGGGGCGATCCGCCGCCACGGCTGCCAAATTGGCTAACCAATGGATCCAACACGCCGATTATCTGCTCGAGGCGGCGGGACACTCTGCGGATTTCGTTCTGGGAAATCCACCGTACGTGCGGCTGGAGTCGATGCCTGAGGGCAAGGCCAAACTCTACCGCGACATGTTTCCCGCAATGACAGGCCGCGCCGATTTGTACGTCGCGTTTTTTGAGGCCGCGCTCCAGCAGCTACGGCCCAATGGCGTTTGCGGGTTTATTTGGGCATTAATATACTTGACAATTC
>VFZO01000440.1 GCA_016871155.1 Acidobacteriota bacterium
GGGGTCTTCGCTGCCTTCAAACCCCTATGGATATTGATGCGGACGAGCATCCGGGAGATTCGCACGCGCGGCTCAAAACGGAAATGTGGGTTAAAGTCATCGACGATATCGCGTTCCAGACCAATATTTTGGCGTTGAACGCGGCCGTGGAAGCGGCTCGCGCGGGCGAAGCCGGTATGGGTTTCGCGGTTGTGGCCGACGAGGTTCGCAGTCTGGCCCAGCGCTCGGCACAGGCGGCCAAGGACACGACGACGCTTATCGAAGAGTCGATCGCCCGCGCCGCCGAAGGCAAGCAACGGCTGGACGAGGTGGCGGCGGCGATTGGCGGGGTTACCGAAGCCGCCAACAAGGCGAAGGAACTCGTTATTGAGGTCCACGCCGGCAGCGAACAGCAGGCCCAGGGAATCGAGCAGATCGCGCGGGCTGTGACACGCATGGAACAGGTGACCCAACAACTGGCCGCGACGGCCCAGGAAGGCGCAGCCGCTGGAGTGGAACTCGACAGCCACGCCCACGGCGTGGATGCAATCATCGGCCGATTGCAACTCCTGTTCTCGACCGACGCGGTACCCGCCGAAGCGCCCAGAACGGCGTCGCGGCCGAACCGTCGCCCGGCGGCCGCCATGGACATGGCGGGCCATGGACGCCATGGCGGAGACTCCGATTCCAACTTCGGCGGCTTCTAGCTCCGCAGTTTGCGGAAGGCGGCCAGACACTTCTCGGCGGATTCGAACGGCGAGAATCGGCTGCCCTCCTGTTCAATCAAATAGCACTCCACCCCACCCTTCTTCTCGGCGGCAGTGAAGATTCTCTTCCAAGGAGACGCGCCCTCGCCGAATAGGGCTTTATAGCCGAGGGCTGGATCCTTGGACCAGTCCTTGCAGTGAATCGATGCAAACCGGCCGGGATTCTTCTCGATCCATTTCACCGGATCGACTCCGGCGTGCACGCAGGTGCCCACGTCCAGTTGCAGGATGACCGTTTTCCGCGTCTCGGCGGCGAGGATTTCCATCGGCATCGTACCTTCCACCGGCATGAACTCAGTCTGGTGGTTGTGGAAACCGACGCGAAGTTTGGAGGCCGCCGCCTTCTCGCTGGCGCGATTCAGCGTCTCGGCCACCTTCTTCCAGCCGGCCAGGTTTTCGACGCGCCCCGCGCTGGCCATGATCGCCATCCGGGAGCCGAGAATTGTGTTCAACTCGAATATTCTTTCGATGTTCTCCCCGTCAAACGAACGGGCGCTGTTGTGGGTCGAAAGGCACCGGATGCCGAGGCCGTCCATGAGCGCCCGCATCTCCTTGGCCTTCGATGGCGTCCAACTGGCGTACGGCGAGAAGAACTCCACGCATTCGTACCCCATCTTCGCCACTGCCTTCACGGTACCCACGTCGTCCTTTTGCAATTCGTTGCGGACCGAGAAAAGTTCGAGTCCAACCGGCACCTTCTTGCCTTTGCTCAGCCCAGCCGCGGCGGCCGAGGCAGCGAGGAATTCTCTGCGTAGCATAATCAAACCAACGTAACAGAATCCGGCGCTGGTATTTTGGTTGACGTGAGAATTTCCGCGTTGCTCCTAGCTCTGCCCCTGCTTGCCCAAACCGACTGGCCGGTTTTCGGGGGCGACCCCGGCGCCATGCGGTATTCGACTCTCCGGCAAATTCACACAGGCAACGTTGCGACATTGACGGCCGCCTGGACTTTCCGCATGGACAAGCCGGGCAGCGAAGCGATTCCGATCGTGACGGGCGGCAGAATGTACGTGACCGGGCCCGACGGCGTCTACGCGCTTGTGCCGGAGACCGGTGAACTGCTTTGGAAGTACGATGCTACGCCTGTAGCGTTGCGCGGTCTGGCGTATTGGCCGGGGTCGAAGACCCTTCACCCTCGCGTCTTTACGGGCAATGGCGCGCACCTGCTGGCTCTGGACGTCACAACGGGTAAGCCGGCGCCCGGCTTCGGCAATGAAGGCCGCGTCGACCTGAAGAAAGGCGTGCTGGGGGATTTGCCCGACGGGCGGTATCAATTACAGTCGCCGCCTTCGATCTTCGGGGATGTTGTCGTGACCGGGTCGAGCAATGGGGAGGGTGCGCCAACGCTCGGTGCCTATGGCGACATTCGCGGCTGGGACGCCAGGACGGGTGCGCTGCTTTGGACCTTCCACACCGTGCCTCGCCCGGGAGAACCGGGCCATGAAACGTGGCCCGCGGACGGTTGGAAGAACCGCTCCGGAACGAATGTCTGGGGATTTTTCACGGTCGATTCGAAGCGAGGCATCGTCTACGCGCCGCTGGGATCGCCGACCAACGATTTCTACGGCGCCGACCGAGTGGGTGACAACCTGTACGGGAACTCACTGGTGGCGCTCGACGCTCGAACGGGCCGGCGCGTTTGGCATCGCCAGCTTGTGCATCACGACATTTGGGACTACGATCTGGCCGCGCCGCCGGCGCTGTTCGACGTACGGCGGAACGGAAAAGTGATTCCGGCCGTGGCGCAGATCACCAAAATGGGGCTTCTTTTTGTGTTCAATCGTGTGACCGGGGAACCGGTCTACGGGATGGAGGAGCGGCCGGTTCCGCAGACCGGAGTGCCGGGCGAAGTGACATCGAAGACGCAGCCGTTTCCGGTGAAACCGCCGCCGTTGGGCAAAAACACGTTTGCGATGGAGGACCTTTACGACCGGTCCCCGGCGCACGCGAAGTTCTGCAAGGAGCTGATGGAGTCGAACAAGATGAAGATCGGCGGGCCTTACACGCCCCTGCCGTTGGAGGGGAACGCGCTATTTTTTCCGTCGACGCTCGGCGGAGGCAATTGGGGCGGCGTTTCGGTGGACCCGGCGCAGAACAGGCTGTTCGTAAACGTGATGCATGTTGGCCAGTGGGGCCACATGGAGAAGCGCGGCGAGGAGTACGTCCGCACGTCGGCCTACGGAGGCTATGCCAGATTTTGGGATCGCGACCAGCGAATTCCCTGCAACAATCCACCGTTTGGTGAGATGGTGGCCGTCGATTTGGGTACGGGTGACATCGCCTGGCGTTCGCCGTTGGGGCGGATCGAGGCGCTGGAGGCGATCGGTGTCCGCGACACTGGCACGCTCTCGCTGGGCGGCAGCGTGGCGACGGCAGGTGGATTGGTCTTTATCGGCGCGACGAACGACTCCCGCTTCCGGGCGTACGATTCGAAGTCGGGCCGGGTCCTATGGGAGGTGAAGAACGAAGCCAGCGCACACACATCGCCTGTCACGTATTTGGGCCGGGACGGCCGCCAGTACGTGGTTGTAATGGCGGCGGGCGGAGGCGGATTTCTCGGGGGCGGATCGTCGAATACGCTGGTGGCCTTCGCGTTGCCCGGTATCACGCGAAAGGCGCTGCCGGCGGCGGTATCGGAGGCCGTCCGGCAGGCAGCCGAACTGAGGAAAGGCCAGCCGAAGGTTGGATCGTTCGCGCCGCTGACACTGCCGCCGAGTGAGGCCCGCGCCCTGGTTGTGAAGACATGCGGCAGCAGTTGCCACTCCATGGAGGTGGTTACCAGCCAGCGGATGCCGCCGGCGGAATGGAACACGATCGTGGCGAACATGGTGGCGCGGGGCGCACGCGCTAACGATCCGGAGGCGAAGGCGATCGCCAGCTACCTGTCTGCTACCCTGCCGAGGTGAGATTGCACCGGCCTCGGCAGGCGTAAGTTTTGAAGATTTGTTTCTCCTTGAGAGCGACGCGAAAACTATTTATTTAGTTTGTCGCGAGTTCAGTTTGCCGGTCCTCGCGTGATCATAAAATCTCTTGCAGTTGAATCTGACGGCGTGATAACGTAACCAGCTAACGGTTGGCGACGATCGCGGCTCCATAAAAGAAGGGAAGGTGTTGGGTTCTTTCATGGGTTCGGTCAAAATTCAGCCAGCCGTTCAGAAAGAGAGTCCTACATGCTCAAAGATTTCCGTGATTTTATTGGCAAGGGCAGTGCCATCGACCTGGCTGTCGGCTTGATCATCGGCAGCGCGATCTCGACCATTCTGAAGGCATTCGTCGATGAGCTCATCGTGCCGTTGACAGGCCTGATCTCGAAGGTCGACTTCTCCAACATGTATTTCGTCTTGAAAGGGCTCGTCCCTGACGGCACGCCACTCGGCGAGGCACGCAAGGTGGCAGGTGCGGTTGTGCTCGGCTACGGTCAATTCATCACTGTTTTGATTAACCCGGGATTTCCATTTTGGGTCTCCCGGACCCCCACAGTATACACCAACGCCTC
>VFZO01000441.1 GCA_016871155.1 Acidobacteriota bacterium
CCGCGCGATTCTTCGTCACCCCGCCGGCACCCTCTATTGCAACGGCCAACGAGAGTGGTTTCGGCGCCGCCGGAAAACCGGATGGGGCGGCCGTTATGCTTCGCGCGACCGGCCTTGGCCAGACCGACCCGGCGCTGGCCTCCGGTGCGGCCGCTCCCGCGGATATGGTCGCCGCGCCGCGGGTCGCGGTCCGGGCCACGGTCGGAGGCCTTACGGCGGAATCGGTGGCGAAACACTCGGCGGACAAGCCGGGCGAGTTCGAAATCTCAATCCAGGTCCCCGCCGCCGCGCAAAACGGCGATGTGGTTACTGTGTTCGCGGGCAACGCGGCTGGCAATCGCGTGACGTTCGGAACACTCAGCGATCCCAGCGTGAAATTCGTTCGCTTGCCGGACGGCGCCACAAACCTGCGCTCGCTCTCGGCGAGCGACCTGCGCGGCGGGTTTCTTGCGTTGGCCGGTGTACGAGGCGCCGACGGCTGCTACCCGGCTTATCTCATCGACACTTTCAACGACAAGGCCGAGAAAGTCGAACCCTGCCTGACGGCAGCGCAACCGCAAGCGCCTTCGCCGTTTTCGTTCGCCAATGATGGCTCCGCGCTGGCCGCGCTAATCGGCCCGCCAGACGGCGACGCCCAATCCGGCGTTAGTGCCAAAGTCGCCGTGTTCCAACCGGGCGCGGAGAAGCGCGAAGTGGAACTCTCCGGCAAAGCGGCCGCGCTGAATCCCGGTCCGGGAGGCAACATCATCGCCATCATTCCCGGCACTCCGCCGCGCATCGATCAGATCAACCCATTGACCGGCGAAGTGACCTCGGGCGGTCCCGGCGGCGGCGGACAGGGTGGAGGCGGCGGCATCAATTTTGCGACTCTTCAAGTGGATCTCGGTGACGGCGTCAAAGAGGTGGTGACCATTCCGGTGGGCTTTGGCCAGGGGCAGCAGGGTGTCGTCGTGGTGGACTCGCTCGAAACGGTGACGAAAGCGAAGTTCGCCGTGGTCAACCAGCAGTTGCAGCCGCAATTCAACCACAACTTTCCGGACAACTGGCTGCCCATAATGGCGCCAATTCAGCAGGGCGGCGGGCCTGGAGGACCGCTTCCAGGCGGGCCGCCGGGAGGCGCTCTCGCGAATCGATTCCGCGTGGCGTTCGCGGCGGACGTCCAAACCCGCCAATACTATGTTCTGGCGCGCAATAAAGACAAGACCCGCGACGCGTTCATCCGCTTTCCGCTGGCTGCCGACCAGCAGCCGCAGGTGCTGAGCTTTCCGGAGGGGACGTTTGCGTCCAGTTGCGTTCCGCAGATTCGCATATTCAATCTGGAGCTCTCGCGCGCTATTTCCGTTGCCACTCGGAGTACTCCGGAAGACACGGTTCGCAACCCGTGTGGCGCCACCGGCTTCCGCACGTTAGATCTGACAACACGCCAGCTTTCCGACGCCACCCTGCCGGGGCAAGGCGAGATCTCGGTCACGGGCAACGCGTTGAACGAAGTGAACGACTACATTTACGGTTCGAACACCGACCCGGCCCGCCAGGGCCGCGCCGATACGATTTATGTCTATGACGGCGTCACCGATACGGCCTTTCGTATGGACCTGCCTCCGGAGGTCGCCACGTTCGCCAATCTGAATCCGTTCCCTCCAATGGGCCTGCTGTTTGGCCAAGGTACCTCGCGGGTCCCCGGGGATGCGGGTATCGTGGTCTTCGATCTGGAGAACGCCTCCACGCGCCTGCTGCCCACTCCAGCCGGATTCGCCAGCGTGCAACCGCTGAGCATCTTCCCCGCCACGCGCAAGTTGATTGCGCGCGGTACACGCGCCGAGCCGGCCGGCAGCCAGATCTTGATCTACGACCTGGTGAGCGGCGATCTCCGAATCGTCGCGAATCCGGAGGGCGTGAGTTGGGCCGGTGCCGTTCCGGCGGTCCAGCCGCAGCCCGGTCAACCACCCAATCCGGCGGCGCAACAGCCGGCGTTGCAAAGCGCCAATCCGAAGGCGAATTCGGTTTCGGTAGTCGGTTTCAACGCACAGCGGCAGCCTGTGGGCGTGCTGACCATCCGAGTTCATTAGCCGGGTCTGAAAGATTTCCGGCTGGTTCGCGCTCTACCATACGGATGCCCAATCAGTCCGAAGGGGGCCTCGCCGATTCGCACCCGGCGGAGGCGCCCTTTCCTATCCTTTTGGCGCCCACCACGGGCAAGGAGCGAAATACGCTCCGCATGGACCTTATCCCGGTCGGTTGTTGGAAAATCAACGACGTCAGGTTCGATTTCGGCTCGTCGTTTGTGCTGCCCGAATCACGAGACGAGTTCCATGAGTTCGCAGCGCTGCGACAGAAACATCCCGGAGCGCCAGTTTCGCTGTTCGGTCACGCCGACCCCACTGGCGCCGACGAGTTCAACATGCCGCTCAGCGAGCAGCGCGCCGAAGCGGTCTATGCCGTATTCCTGCGGGACACGGGCCGGTGGGAGAAACTCTACCCGAATTGGGGGCCGGCCGCCACGGCCAGGATGCACGCGGCGCTGGGCACGCAGCCGGACCCGAAACAGAAACGTGCGGACCTCTTCCTGGCCTATATGAACTACCTGTGCCCGGTCAAACTTGAGAAGACCGATTTTCTCGGCAACGGCGGCAAGGGCGACTTTCAAGGATGCTCGGAGTTCAACCCGGTTCGCGTGTTTTCGCAAGCCGAGCAGCAGAATTACTCGCATCCATCGCAGAAACCGGTGCGCGACGCCGACAACGGCGTCAACCGGCGGGTCGTCGGACTCTTGTTCCGGCCCGGAACCATCGTTTCGCCGGCGAAATGGCCGTGCGGGAACGGCATCGCCGGCTGCAAGAAGCGCTTCTGGTCCGACGGGGAGGCTCGACGCTCGCCCCAGCCGGAGCGGCGGGAGTTCCCGCAAACGCTCGACACATTCGCCTGCCGCTTCTACCACCGCCTGACGGTCACCTCGCCGTGTGAAGGGGTGGTGCGTAAGCGGGTGCGGGTTTGGATCGACGATCCGTTCCTGGGATTCATCGGCGGCGTGGAACTAAAGGTTACATACGAAAACGGAAACTTCGAAACGATTCTTACAAACGACGAGGGCTATACGATGCTCTATGCCGATCAAGGCGAGTACGCTGATCTTCAGTTCTGGACCGAACTGGGCGAGCAGCGCCAGCGGTTCTTCATCGTTCTGGAGCCCGCCGGCTCGAAGAACGGCGCCTGGCAGCGTCTTGTCAATCTGGGCTATGTTTTCGAACTGGAGCCGGAGTCGTCACCGCCAGCCGGGAGCGCCTTCGCCAAGGCCGTCGCGGCGTTCCAGGCGCGCCACGGCATCAAGCCGTCTGGCGAGTTAGACGGGGCCACGGCCAGTGCTATCGACAGCGCGCACGAATCGGAGCGGCCCTACTCCGAGGAAGGGTATCCGGAACTGCCGGACGATCACTTCTCAAATTCCGCCAATCGGCGAAAGGACGAAATCGGGTAATGGCGAAAACGGTCAACCGGCACCTAAACTACGCCTGGATCGAATACGGCAATCCGCGCGACGGCGGCGCCTTCACCCGCGGCCTGGAGAAACTGGGCTGGCGCAATCTCTTCTCCCAGCTTCCGGTGAAGACAGACGCTTGGGGTATACGCGCTCAGTTGAAGTCCCACCCGTTGCTGCCCATCCGATGGCGGGCAAATTCCCTGCTGGCGCTGCCGAATGAGCGCCATGACATGCCCGGCAAACCGTTCATCGGCGATCCGCTATTCGAAGCGTATCGAAAGGCCAACGACGACAAGAAGTTCGACCAGGCGATCATCGATCAAAACGCCGATGTCGCAACCTGGGTCTTTTCGCCGGGGCTCCGGAAAGAGGGCGAAGAAGAGTTTCACTGGACCGCGGGGAGCGACGCAACCGACTATGCGGACCTGGTGGCCATCAGCGGCCATGGCGCTGCGGGCAATGTTTGGGGAGGACGCCGTACGGCCAGCCTGTTCCTGGCATTGTCTCGGGCCGGGGACTCGGCGTCGCCGCGTTTGAAGTACGTAATCGTGCCCGCCTGCACCAACCTGTCTGAAATGAATCTGGAGGGATGGCTGCCGGCATTTCGCCGCAAGCCGTATCCGCTGCACGGGGCGTTTGGCTACGAAAACAGCTATCCGGGCGACCAGCCTGGCCAAATGATTTTCCAGCAATTCGTAACGAACCTCGCGGCGGGCGGCGGTGCGGAAAACACGATACTGGAAGCCTACAA
>VFZO01000442.1 GCA_016871155.1 Acidobacteriota bacterium
CGGCACGCCGGCCATGCGGTAGCCGATCTCGTCGCGATTGCCTCCGTGGCGCGGGTCGCCGTAAGCCCTGCATGGTGTGGCTGAGCAAAGTGGCGAAGAAGGGTTTGTGGTTTTTCTCGATCTCCTTCATACGCGCGGTGCGCTGCTCCGGTGTCAGTTTGATGAAGTCCGCGCCCACGGCCGCCAGCTCTTCGCGATACAGCGGCTGGAACTTGCGATAGTGACCCGCCAACTGGCGGTCTAGGAACACGGCGACGCCCGCTTCCGCCGCGCCCGGAAAATCGTCCGGCGGAATCAAGGTGTCGACCATCGCTTCCATAAGCGTCATCTCGTCTTCGGAGAAGAACCGCCAGGGGCCTTGGCGGCGGGTACACGACGTGAGAGCGCCCGCCGCCGCCGCCGTGTGCAAGAAGCGCCGTCTGGTTTTCATGGCCTCACCAACCCAGCCTCAGACCAAAGCGGAAGACGCGCTCATCAACGCCCTCGCGTCCGATGCCCTGTGTCGACGTGATCTCCATGAACTGGCTGGAAGAGACGTCGGCGTTAGGGGCTGAAAACTTCGGCGTGTTGGTGAAGTTGAACGCTTCGGCACGGAACTGCACGTTGAAGCGCTCGGTGACGCGGAAACGGCGGAACAGGCCAGCGTCGATGTTGACGCTGCCCGGTCCGCGCAGGTTGTTGAACCCGGAGGTGCCAAAGCGCGGCACACGCACCTGAGCAAAGGCGGTTGGATCGTAGAACTTCTGGCCTGGGCCGGCGCCGCCCAGTTTTGTGACATCGCTCCTGACCAGGTCGGCGCGTTGTGTGTTGCCCGGTGCATTCAGATCCGCGCCCGGCGCCGTCACCGAAAACGGCGCGCCGCTGTACATGGACCAGATGCCGTTGAGTTGCCAGCCGCCGAGCAGAGCCGCGGCGGGGCCAGCGCCGGCCCAACGCTTCCCTCTGCCAAAGGGCAGTTCGGTGATCGACGTGAAGTGCAACGCATGTCTGCGATCGATACCGCTGAGGGCGCGGTTCAGGTGAAAGTACTCCGGCAGGTTGATGCGCGGAGAGCCGTCGGAGTTCTCATTGCCCGACCACGCAATCGCCTTGGAGAAGGTATACGCGGCTGAAACCTGCACGCCGGAGGCAAAGCGCCGCTCCAGCTTCGACTGCAGCGAGTCATACATGTTCGTGCCGATCGGCGCCACTTGTACCGTACGGGCAATACGCCCGAAGCGGATGTTGAAGGGACGCGAGGCGTTGCCGCCGCCCGGAGTGCCGGTGTTGCGGTCGATATTGCCCGGTTGATCCACCGAGCGCGTCGCGACGTAAGCGGCCTCGCCGACCCAGCCGGCAAATTGTTTTTGGATAGTGAGATTCCAGGATTGGATATAGCCGCGTTTCCAGTTGTTCTGCATCAGCGAAAACAGGTTCACGCGGCCGTCTACGGGAACCGCACCGCCGGAAACGCCGGGAACCGGGATCACCGAGATTCCATCGCGCAGCAGGGAAGCGGGCGCGAAGCCGTTCGAGGAAGTAATGTCGGAAGCGAGGATCACGGGGAAGTTGCCGCGGAAGGCGCGGATGAACGTGTACGGATCGTTCGTAATGCCATAACCGCCGCGGATGACCATGGTGTCGGTGGCGCGCCAGGCGAAGCCAAAGCGCGGAACGAAACGGCGGCGGCTCTCCTGGATCCCGCAGTTCTTCGGCGTGTTGCCAACGCCGCAAATGAGCATCGCGTTGCGATCCCAGTCATAGATCTCGATGCCGCGGTCATCGCGCGTGATGAGCGGGAAATACTCCCAGCGCATACCGTACGAAAGCGTGAGCCGCCGGTTCACCTGCCAGCGATCGCGAACGTATCCGGCATACTGCCAGTTGCGCGTGCGCAGGGCATCCGGAATCAGCGCCGTACGCCCAAGCCGGTTGGTGACGCCAAGCAGAAGCGAGCCGAACGAGTTGTACTCGGAACCAACGGGACCGTTGCGAAGCCGCGTCTGCCCTTGGGCAAAGCCGAAGCCGCCCGAAGCGCCGTAAGGAGCGCCCGACAGTTCCGGTTGCGCCTGGTTGATGGCCAGGTGGTAGATATCGAATCCGGCGCGGATGTTGTGGTTGCCCTTCATCCAATTCACGTTCGCGACCCACTGGTATTGCGGGTCGTCCTGGAACATCGGCATGAAGTTGTTGGTGATGCCGATGGCGGTGAAGTTGTCGACGGCAAACTGCGGCCAACCGCCTTCGAAGAACTTAGCGCCGTTCGTACCCGGAATGCCCAACACCTGCGAACCGACTTTTTCGTCGAGACGCGGTTGACGGGAATCGACCGTCATATAGGAGTAGCCGAAATAGGTGTCAAAGACGAGCGAAGGCGAGGCCTGTCCTCCGCAGAAACATCGTAAGGGCCGACATCGTAATCACGTAACGTACTGTAACGTGCCATCCTGAGCGCTCATGCCCGCGTAGGGTGCGAAAACTCAAACGGCACCATTCCCTTGACCAGCCTGGTGTTACACCCCTTCGTGAGGCTCGCGGATTGCCAACCTTGGGCCGGAAACTGCGCCGCCGAGCACTCCCCGGTCATTGCGGACCACGCACTAGGCCCACCAATCCCGAGCACCGCACACACCTCCGGCGCCTGAATTCGCGGGCGGACCGCGTTGGCCTACCTCAACCCGCCCGATCAGGCCGCGTCGCGGTAGTAGTAATTCAGCATCCCGCCCAGTCGCTGACGCCTCTGGATGGCGCCCGACGCGCCCAGGTGGCCCGCCTCCGGGCAGATGATCCCTTGCTCTGCTGAAGTTCTCCATTTTCGTTCCGTAGCTAAGTCTCACTCGGGGACGTACGAATCGCCTTCTATCCCTCAAATGCCCGCGAGTTGTTGAATCTGCTGGAACACGGATCTGATCGCCGGAGTCGGGCAAGCTGTGAAAGTTCGAAACGCGTCCACGACGGGGAGGCAGTTCCGGGCGAATGCGCCATCCGGAAGTGAACATCGCTCTCGCCTGGTGGGACCGCACTTTGGCCGGATCATGACCGCCCGCGCCGGTTCTTGGTGGGGGATGCAGAGTCGTCGTCGGACTGGGATGCCGCGAAGTCTATTCCCTCAGGCTGGCTTCTCGGCACGACGAACCGGCGGCACTGGACGCCCCGTTGTGGATCAATGAGATGCAGACCGGACGATCGACCGTCGCTAAGGGCAGAACTTGGGCTCCGGAGCGCGAATGGAGTCTTCCGGAGTCACCAAGGAAGAAAGAAGGGAGGAGATCGCTCCTAACACGCACAAAGTAAATTGGTTATGGAGCGGGAGATGGGACTCGAACCCACGACGTCCAGCTTGGGAATTTGGTCGTCTTTAGAAAATAGAGGAAATATGCGTGCATGAGCGTGCATCCAGATCATTTGCGTGCACCGTGTTTCCGAGGTTTGCCGCAGAACCCGCCTTAACGGAGTAAACGGAGTAACGAACACAGCCTTGCCAAAGAGTCGCCGCGAGGTGACTCATGAATGGTGTTTCACGAGGCCCGGAATCGATCGGCAGCCTGCTGCAGCGGGCGCATCCTGAACTGCTCGTCTCGAAGTACAAGCGCAAGCAGGCGGAGGGCATTCATCTTGTCCGTCAGCGGCGGGAGCAGGGCAATCAGTTGCTGGGATTCAATTCTCGGCCGTTTGTGCTTTGCGGGTTGCCGCTGCGCCGGCCGCCCAAGGACCAACTTTTGTACGAGCGGCGAAACGGCAGCTTCGTCCTCCAGGTCACCGGGCACCCGGAGTTCGGCCTGCCGTTTGGGCAGGACCGCTTGGTGCCGATCTTCCTGGCGACCATGTCCGTGCGCCAGCAGTCGCGGGTGATCCGGTTCAAGTCGGCATCCGTGATGCTGGACATGTTCGGCATGGCGAACGGCGGCAAAGAGTACCGTCGGCTGGTGGCGGCGTTCGAGCGCATCTTCGGAGCGACGATGTTCTTCGGCACGGACCCGGCCGCGACCGCCCGCGTCGTTCACCGAGCGCGCTTCAACTTCCTGAGCGAGGCGACCATCTGGTACCAGCGCGAATCCGGCGGCGAGAACGTCGTGACGTTAAGCCAGGAGTTCTTCTCTGAAGTGATGGCGCATCCGATTCCGGCCGATCTGGAGGCGGTCAAGGTTTTGGTGGCATCGCCCGGCGCGCTCGATCTGTTCCTATGGCTTTCGTACCGCTGTTTCACGGCTAAGTGCAGGGAGTCG
>VFZO01000443.1 GCA_016871155.1 Acidobacteriota bacterium
GGTCAGCTTCGAGTTCGAGGAAGGCAAGGTCCTGCTCTACGAAGAGCGGAGTTGGACTCCGTACGGACAGTATGGCTTTGACAGCGGCAATATGTTCTACGGAACCGAAGGCTTCATGTTACTTTCGCGCCGCGGCATGTTTCAGGTGTTCCTCGGCCCGAAAGAAGAGAAGGGGCCAGGCATGAAGGGAGGCGGCGGGCATCCCAAGCATTTCGCCGACTTCATCGATTCGGTCCGCTACAGAAAGCCGACGATCGCGCCTCCGGAAGTGGCCCATCATTCGTGCGCGCTCGTGCATTTGGGGAACATCGCCCAACGCGTGGGGCGCATACTTCGCTTCGATCCGAAATCAGAAACATTTCCGAACGACCCCGAAGCCAACCGTATGCTGACGAAGGTTTACAGGCCGCCGTTCGAGTTGTAGCCGCACACAGAGATTCATCGCAGCAGAGGGAGCCGACCATGAAGTCCACCGTTATCGTCTCAAGGGGGATCACGTCCATCCTCCTACTCTTCGCCGTACCCGCTTCCGCTCAATTCACCTCGGGCACGATCTACGGCGTGATTCATGACCCGTCAGGAGCCGCCATCCCGGAAGGGTCGGTCACCGCTCGCAACCAGCGAACCGGCAGTTCGATGTCAACCGCCGCGGACGGCGCGGGCGCGTTTACGCTCAATTTTCTTGCGGCGGGCAGCTACACTCTCACGATTTCCGCGAAGGGATTCCGTTCCGCGGAGAAACGGGGAGTCGAGGTGGCAGTGGGGCAGAAGCTCAATCTCGATCTCACTTTGGAATTGGGCGATGTGGCCACAACCGTCGAGGTGACCTCCGACGCCCCGCTGGTGAACTCGGTGAACGCGCAGGTGATTGCCTCCGCCAACGAACGGGCCGCCAAGGAACTTCCGCTCCTGCGCCGCGACCTCACCAGCCTTTTCAGCCTCGCCGCGGGTGTGAACTTCTCCGGCGATGGAGCCCGGATCAACGGACTGCCGACTTCAGGCAACAACATCACCCTCGACGGCCTGGATGCCAACCGCGATCCCGAACTCCCCACCATGTCGACGTACCAGAATTTCAGCTACCTGAAGGGCGCCAGCGTGGAGGCGGTCGCCGAGGTGCAGGTGGTGAAGAATATCTTTTCCGCCGAACTGGCCAACACCATGTCCGGGGGCCTGAACGTCGTCACCAAGAGCGGCACCAACGAGATCCACGGCAGTACGTTCGAGAACTATCAGTCCAAGGGACTCAACGCTCGCGAGCCCTTCGCCGTGAGGAAACTGCCTCTCATCTTCCACCAGTTCGGCGGTTCGCTGGGCGGTCCACTTAAGAAAGACAAGCTGTTTCTGTTCGGGGCATACGAAGGCTACCGGCAAACCAATGCCACGACGCTGGTGCTCGATGTGCCTACCGCCGAAGCGCGCGCTCGCGCCATTGCCGCCAACCCAGCCTATAGGCGGGTGGTTGACTTGTACCCGGATCCGAACCAGCCCGCCGCGCCAGGCGCTGTAACCGCGCAACTCATCGGGCCCGCGACGGGAACACTGGATGACAATCATGCCATCGTCAGATCCGACTACCTTTTGAACTCCGCCAACCGGATGACGGTCCGCTATCTTCGTTTCCGGCCGAACCGTCTGCAGCCCACCCTGTTGAAGCTGCCGTACAACCGGCTGCAGTCGGGCGCCACCGAGTCGATCGGCGGGAGTTTCTTCCACACCCGGGCGGCCTGGAGTTCGGAAACCCGCTACGGCTGGAGCAAGAACGATCTTGACCGCATCGACGGCGACGTCGATGTGGGCCGCCGGGGAGATCCCGCGATCTCCGCCCCCGCCGCCGGTATCAACGCCGGCTTCAATGAACTGTTCTCCAAGCGAGGCTCGTCAAACACCGTCGAGGAAATCCTGGCGCTCACGCGCGGACGCCACTCGCTCAAGACCGGCGGAATCTACCAGCGGCAGACCATTTCTCGTCTCGGATTCCAGAGCGCCAATTTCATGTACTCGACGGCGAATTCCTTTCTGGCGAACATTCCTGACCAGATCGCGATCTACGGCTTCGATGACTTCTTCATCCCCCGGACGCAATTGGGGTTCTTCGTTCAGGACGACTTCCGCGTGAATTCCCGTCTGATGTTGAATCTCGGACTCCGCCACGACTACTGGACCGTCATCAAGGAGAAGAGCAGGAATCTCTACAATCGCGACGGCGTATTCGGACCGATCCGCCCTCCCGACAGCGTGACCGAAGCTGACCGGAACAACTTTGCGCCGCGCATCGGCTTTGCCTACAAGCTTGATCAGGAAGGCAAAACCGCGATCCGCGGCGGAGTGGGCCAAGCCTACTTTCCGATGGTGCTGTTCAAGCTCCTGAACCTTTACAAATCGTCCGCCGATGCGCTCGGACCAACCTCCCGCCTGACACGCGCCGACGCAATTCGGCTGGACCTGCGCTACCCGCTGACTAATAAGGAGATCGAAGAGGTGGTTAAAAAAGCGGGTGGACTGAACTTCGGACTGCACGTCGACCCTGACGCGCCGGCATCGAACTCGATCCAGTACTCGTTCGGAGTGGATCGCCAGCTCACGCGATCGATGGCATGGGAGATCAACTACGTAGGCAATGTGACACGAAAGCTGATCGGGACGACGCAGGCCAATCGGCCCGATCGCGTCACCGGACTGCGTCCACGTCCGGACTTCGTGTTCATCCAAGTGGTCGACGGCGTGAATGACAGCAGTAGTTACAACTCGCTGCAGACAACACTGCGCAAGCGTTTTTCCCATAATCTCCAATTCGAAACCGCGTACACGTGGGGCAAGGGCATCAACTATACGGGAGGCGACTTCGGTGGCGGCTCCATGCAGGACATCAACAACATCCGCGCCGAGAAGGGCCGCTTGGGGATTCCTGGCCATCGATTGGTGACCAACTGGGTCTATGAACTGCCTCTCTCCCGATGGACTGCCGGTGGCGGACGGGGCCGGCGGCTGCTTTGGGAGGGATGGCAGATAGCCGGTATCGCCGACATGCAGACCGGCGTGCCGTTCAATGTCACGCAGCCGGGCTCGCTTCCGACACGGCCGGACTTGGCCGTATCCAGGCACGAGGACGCTTACGCGCGCGAGGGACTGCAGTGGATCCGCCCGTCCGCATTCCGCAGGGTACCCCTCGCTACCGCGAGCGGCGCCGCGGCCCGGCCGGGCGATCTCGGACGCAATGTATTCAACGGCCCGAGGAACAGGGTGTACAATTTGGCCCTGTCGAAGTCGCTGAAGTGGACTGAACGGGTCAGCCTGCAACTACGCGCGGACATGTTCAACGCCTTCAACAACGTAAACTACGGTAACCGGATCAACCTCAATATGGATGCCGGCGCATTCGGCCGTTTCACCGGCACGGAGCCGCCCCGGCAGATACAGCTCAATGGACGTCTCACATTCTAGAAAACACTCTCTCCGCCAAATGCGACCCGTCATCGCCGGTTTCGGGCTCGCATTCATGACATTGCTTGCTCTACCGGGAGCGATTGCCTTCGCCGCCGAAAAGCATGCGGCGTTCAACGACCCGGCGGCCGCCGGACCGGATTTCCTCGTGCAAGGCGAGTACCACGGTACTCTCGCCAACGGCGCGGTGATCGCGGCTCAGGTAGTCGCTCTGGGGAATGGGAAGTTCGACGGAGTCCTCTACTCCGGCGGACTGCCCGGGTCCGGTTGGGACGATGTGACGCGTTTCCACTTCAAGGGCGAGACCGCGGGCGGCGAAACCAGGATCACCGGCATTCACGGCGAGCGACTCATGTTCGAGAACGCCGATTTGCAGGCGACCATCCGCGATGAGGTGTTCCGAGGCCGGGCCGACATGTTCCGCAACTTGTCGGCCGATGCCTCTTTCGAGATGAGGAAGGTCCATCGGCGGTCACCCACTCTGGGCGCCAAGCCTCCACCCGGAGCGATTGTCCTATTTGATGGAAGCAGCACCGGCGAATGGGTCGAGGGCCAAATCGTGGAAGGCGGCCTGCTTGACGTTGGAACGGAGACGAAACGCAGGTTCTCGAGCCTGCGATTTCACCTTGAGTTCCGTACCCCGTTCATGCCCACCGCCGAAGGAATGGCGCGCGGCAACAGCGGTGTCTACATCAACAAGGCATGGGAGATCCAGGTGCTGGATTCCTTCGGA
>VFZO01000444.1 GCA_016871155.1 Acidobacteriota bacterium
TGAAAGTTGCGCCCATTCAACGGCAACTGCCGGATCGCCCGCTCTTCCACCACGTGCGCCAGCGTCGCCGTCTCCGCATTCAATAACGGAGCCTCCGCCGTCACCGACACCGTCTCGCTCAACTGCCCGATCTCGAGCTTGAAGTCCGCGCGCACGCGATCCTGTGCCGATACGGTGATTCCCGTCCAAGCCGCCTTCTTGAATCCCGGCTGCTCCACGCTCACGTCGTAGGTGCCGATTCGCAGCGGACCCACCGTATAGGCGCCCGCCTCCGCCGTCTGTACCGTCCGGCTCTCGTTCGTAGCCGGATTCACCACCGTCACGCGCGCGCCCGGCACGGCGGCGCCGGAAGAATCCGTGACGATACCCGTGATCAGGCCCATGTCTTGCTGGGCCGGAAGCCAGAGTGCGGACGCGAACAAAGCGAGAATGGCGCGCGGCATAACGAGCATCGTATCAGGTGCAGCGCCTCCTTTCGCGCGGACGGTTTTTCGATTCCCCGGGAATCGCGCGTTCCGCCTGGTGCCGGCGTCCCCTTACAGCCCGCTCAGATGGTCGAGCTTCCCGTTGCTGTCGCCGAGTTTCTCGACCGGCACTCCCATGCGATCGAGCATCGTGAGGTAAAGGTTCGTCATCGGCTTTTCGCCGAACACCAGATGGCGTCCCGGCTTCAGGCTTCCGTCTCCCCGCCCCAGCATTACCACCGGCAGGTTGTGGTGGGTGTGAACGTTTCCGTCGCTGATGCTGCTGCCGTACACCACCATGCTGCGGTCGAGCAGCGTATGATCGCCCTCGCGGATCGATTTCATCCGTTCAATCAGGTAAGCGAATTGGCTGGCGTGGTGCCGGTTGATCTGCGTCACCTTTTCGATCCACTCCTCGTTGTTGCGGTGATGCGTCAGCGGATGATGCGGATCGGAGAAGCCCAGTTCGGGATACGAACGCGTGCTGCCTTCCTTGGCGTACATTACCGTCGCCACGCGCGTGAGATCGGCTTCGAGCGCCAACAACAGCAGATCGTTCATCAGGCGGACGTGCTCCACGAACGCGAATGGAACGCCGCCCGGTTTTTCCATCGAAGGCGCCGCGGCACGGCTTTCCGCCTTTCCGAGCCGCTTTTCGATGTCCCGGATAGCCGAAAGGTATTCGTCTAGCTTGCGCTTGTCCGCCGCACCGAGCGAGCGCGTGAGCTCCGCCGTGCGGTCCTGGATGAAGTCGAGCACGCTTTTCCGATTGGCATTTAGCCGCGCCTGCACCGCCGGATCCGGGTCCGGATCGAGACTCCCATACAACCGTTCGAAGACCGAACGCGGATTGGTTTCCGGGGGATTGGGCGACGTTGCGCTGCGCCACGACAGGCTGTTCACATACGCACAGCTATAGCCGGCATCGCAGCTTCCGACCATTCGCGTCGCCTCGCACCCCAGTTCGAGCGAAGGAAGCCGGGTCCGGCTGCCCAGCGCCTGCGCCGCCACCTGGTCGACCGAAATGCCCACCTCGACATCGGCGCTCGTCGTCCGCTTCGGGCCCACACCCGTGAGGTAGGTGCCGCCAGCGCGCGCATGGTCGCCCGCCGGACCCTCTCCGGTGCGGTGCGCCAAGCCCGTCAGCACGAACAGGTCCTGTTGAAACGGCTTCAGCGGCTCGAGGACTCGGGGCAGATCGAAGCTGGCTCCTTGCTGCTTCGGAGTCCAATGCCGCATGATCACTCCGTTCGGGACGTAGACGAAGACCATGCGCACCGGCGCGGTGGACTGCGCACTCAGCGCCGGCGTCATCGCGTCCAGAAACGGCAGGGCGACAGAGGCGCCCAGGCCTCGCAACACCGTGCGGCGCGGCAAATGCTTACGGGTTACAAATTTCATCGCTCACCTCGCTTCAGAAAGGGCTTGCTGGTCACGATGGCCGCCATTAGATCCGAGAACCGGTAGTTCGAAGCTTCGGCCGCACGGACAATCCGCTTCACGGTCTCCTCATCGCCCCGCTCCGGACCGCGGCCCAACGCATACGTCAATAACTTCTCCGTCAGGCAGGCGGCGAAAGCCGCCCGGTTCTGCCGCAACACCTGTTTCAGAGCGTCCGGGCTTGCGATCTCGGTGCCGTCGGGCAGCGCCCCCGCCGGGTCAATCGCCACTTTGCCTTCGTGGGTGCGGAACGAACCCACCGCGTCGTAGTTTTCCAGCGAGAATCCGAGGGGATCCATACGCGCGTGGCAAGAGGCGCACACCGCGTTCCTTCGATGCCGCTCCAGTTGCGCCCGCAGCGAAAGCGATTCTCCCACTCCGCTCTCATCGAGCGCGGGGACGTCGGGAGGAGGAGGAGGAGGAGGCGCATTCAGCAGATTCTCCAAAATCCATTTGCCACGCAGAACAGGAGAAGTGCGCGTCGCATATGAAGAGGCCGTCAGCACGCTGGCATGCGTCAGGATGCCGCCCCGCCGGGAGCCCTTCAAATCCACCTTGCGAAACTCCGTGCCCGTCACGCCCGGAATTCCGTAGTGCCGCGCCAGCCGTTCATTGAGGAACGTGTATTCGCCGTCGATCAGATCGAGGATGCTGCGGTCTTCCTTCACCACGTGCGCAAAGAACAATTCGGTTTCCTTCGCCATCGACCGCCGCAGGTAGTCGTCAAAATCGGGGAACTTGTCGCGGTCCGGCTGCACCGACTCCAGCCGCCGGATCTCCAGCCACTGGCCAACGAAATTCTCGACGAACGACTGCGATTTCCCATCGGCCAACAGCCGTCTGGCTTCGCCGGCCAACACGGCCGGCCGCCCGAGCGAGCCGTCTGCCGCTTTGCTCATCAGGGCCTCGTCGGGCATCGTACTCCAGAGGAAATAGGAGAGCCGCGAGGCGAGCGCGTGGGGGCTCCCGCCGTCGATCCGGAACAGGAAATCGGGCGAAACCAAGATCCCTTGCAGTGCCACGGAAAGCGCTTCCTCGAACGAGCCGCCGCGCGCCGCCGTTCCGCCGGCCAGCGAAACCAGCTTGTCCAATTCCGCCACGGTCACGGGACGCCGGTAGGCGCGCCCGGCAAGCACGGAGAGGATCCGCCGCATGCAATCCGTCGATTGCTTCCCGCCGGTTTGCCCGCAGCTATCGATAAGGCGCGCGCTCTCCGCGGACGGCCCCTTGCGGGGACGAATGGGTCCGGTGATCTCGACCTCGGTCACCGCCAGCCCGTCCCATCGCGGATTGGCCAGTTGATCCCGCGCCTTGGCGATCGCCAGCCGCCGCTCTTCCACCTTGCCGGGCGGCGCGTCGGGCGGCAATACGGGTACTCCACCAAACCCTCCAAAGGTCTTTTCAGGATCGGGCAGCGGGGGCTGCGGAAGCTTCGAAGGGTTGGGGCCCTTGAAACGCGGAGGCAGTCCTTCAAACTGGCGGGGAAACGCCGCGGTGATCTCATGGCGGCCAGCGGTGAGCTCGGCGCGAATCTCCCACCCATCCGGCCGCCTCTCGAACCCCGACATCACGACTTCGTTCACCGGGAACCGCTGCACCTGGCGGCCATCGATCCAGAACGTGATCTCGCCGGGTTCCGATCCGGCGGGCCTGTTGCCCGCGCCGATCACCCGAAACACATACTCCCCGTCGGCCGGAAAGCGATGCGTGAGATGGAACGCACCGGGCTGCGACAAGCCGGTGACGTCGTAGTCGGCCATCGAATAGTAGGCCGGTGCCGTCAGCTTCACGGGATTGGTGGCTTCCATCCGCCGCGGAACCGGCACTTCAAACCGGACGGTGTGCGTCTTGCCATCGGGGCCGAACAGCGCATGGCGCGCGATGCGCTCGGCGGCCGCGAGCTTTTTCTCGATCAAGAGGGGAGACACGGTGAGAGCCTCGGCGATATTGTCGAACCCGAACGCCGAATCGTCCTGCGGAAAATCGTCGGCCAAGGCAAGATCCACACCTAACAGGTCGCGCACCGTGTTGTTGTATTCGACCCGGTTCAGCCGCCTCGCCGTCACCGGCGCCCGGTGGAAACGCCCGAGTTCCTTGTCAATCCAGGCCGTGAAAGCCGCAGCCTCGGCGGGCGCCGGGCGCGGGCGGCCCTTTGGCGGCATCTCTCCCGCCTCCACCCGCCGCCGGATGCGCGTCCATTGTTCCCCGTTCGCGCCGCCGGGCACACTCAAGGCATCCAGATTCAACCCGCCC
>VFZO01000445.1 GCA_016871155.1 Acidobacteriota bacterium
AGTTCCCGCCGCTCGATGGCATCGAGGAATTCAACGTCATTACTTCGGGAGCGTCGGCGGAATTCGGCCGGGCCAACCAGGTGATCGTCGTCTCCAAGAGCGGAACCAACGATCTGCACGGCACACTGCTTTACTTCAACCGGAACCGGATACTCGCGGCGAAGAACTTCTTTGCCACCCATCTCCCGAATCCGCAGTACAACCGCAACGAGTTCGGCGGTAACTTCTCCGGTCCCATCCATCTGCCGCGCGTTTATGGAGGGAAGAATCGTTCGTTTTTCTTCTTCAACCAGGAGACGTTCATTCGCCGGCAGGCTCAGACGCGAACCGCGAACGTGGGCACGGCCGCCATGCGCGCCGGCGACTTTGCAGGTCTGCCTGCGATCCGGGACGCTCTGGCGGGCAACAGTCCGTTTCCCGCAAACCGGGTCCCCGGCGATCGTCTGAATCCCGTGACCCGTCGCCTGGGTGATCTCTACCCGCTTCCCAATCAGCCGGGAACCGGCGCGGCCGGAACGGGCAACAATCTTATCGAGAACCTGTCCATTCCCGAGGACGTCAACCGCTGGTCCAGCCGCGTCGACCACAGTGTCTCCTCGAAGCACCAGGTTTACGGCACCCTGATGTGGGCGAATCTCGGCCCGAATCCCAGCAATGGGCCTGTCAGCACGTTCGGCGGATTCCGCGAGATCGGCGATCGAAACGTCAGCTCTTCGCTCGGCTGGAATCACTCGGTCTCGTCCTCGGCTATCAACGAGCTCCGCGCCGGCTACATGCACCTGCGCATTTACCGTACTCCGCAGAACGACAAGCTCAACGTGTCCGGGATCATCCCCGGGCTCGGGCCGCAGTACATTCCCGGGGCGCCGCAGATCAACATCCAGAACTTCACCGGGATGAGCGAGGCCGGGTCGGGCGACCTGGCTCAGAATTTCGAAGTGACCGATAACCTCTCGATCACCCGCGGCGCGCACAGTCTCAAGTTGGGTTACACGTATCAGCATCCCGATTCCTACAACATCGCCTCGCGCGAGCCACAGCGCGGCCGGTACGACTTCATCGGCCGGTATTCCGGCAATGGTTTTGCGGACTTCGTCTTGGGCTACCCGTCCGGGACGACGCGGCCCGACCCGTCAGTTTCCGTGCGACGCTTCCGTCAGCATCGACACAGCGGCTACATCCAGGACGCCTGGCGCCTCAATCGCAGCGTCACTCTGAATTTCGGGCTCCGCTACGAGTTGATCCAATTGCAGGCGCATCGTTATGGGCAGGTGGCGATGTTCGTGCGGGATTTGGGCCGCGTGGCGGTTTTCCAGAAGTCTCTTCCCGCCTCCGCCATTCCGCGCCTGGTTCAGGGATTCGGCATTCGTCTGGCACAAGAGGTGAATCTCCCGGCTGATGTGTTCGAGTATTTGGGCCAGGATACGAACAATTTCGCACCCCGTTTCGGGATCGCCTGGAAGTTGACCGCGGCCACGGTGCTGCGCACAGGCGGCGGCGTCTACTACAACACGCTTCCCACCGGCACAGCGGTGGGGTTGGCCGACCAGATTCCGTTCGGACTGGTGGAGACGTTCGAGCAGCCCGGGGGAGTGGCGCCGGGCTTCACGATGAGCAATCCATTCCCAGGCGGCGGAGCGATTCCAGCTAATCCAGTTGCGTCCACGCTCGAACGCACAGTGACTCCGTACACGGCACAATGGAATCTGACGCTGGAACGGCAGGTGTTTCGGTATGTCGGGCTGCGCGTCGGATACTACGGGCAGCGCAACATACGGCAGCACGGGTCACCGGATATCAACGCGGTGCGGCCAGCGCCGGGTCCGGTGCAGCCGCGGCGGCCGTTCCAGCCGTACGCCGGGATCAACGCGGTGAACACGCCCATGTTTCAAAGCACCTCGAATCAACTGCAGGCGGGAATCCAGAAGCGCTACGCCCGGGGGCTGCTGCTGAGCGCCGAATATCAGTGGACCCGGGTGATCGGCACCGAGGGATTCCAGAATCCGTTCAACTGGAATGATTCGCGCGGGAGCCTCGGTGGCATTCGAAGACACGTGCTGGCCCTGAGCTACGCCTACGACCTGCCGATCGGAAAGGGCAGAGCGTTCTTGAGCGGCGCCAAGGGACTGGCCGCAGCCCTGGCCAGCGGGTGGCAGATCGCCGGTGTGACCCAGGCGCTGTCTGGATCGCCATTCAATGCCACCTTCAACACGAACGTGCAGGGCTCGGTGGGAGGGCGTCCCGACGTGGTGCCGGGCGCCCGCCTCTACCCGGACCAGCGGACGCCGGCGGCGTACTTCAATCCGGCCGCGTTCGCGAGGCCGCCGGAATTCTCGTTCGGGAACGCGGGGGTGAGCCTGCTGTGGGGGCCCGGTCAGCAGAACTGGGACTTCAGCCTCGGCAAGAATCATCCGATCGGCGATCGGGCAAACGTGCTGGTGAAGTTCGAGGCGTTCAGCGCCTTTAACCACCCGCAGTTTGGCAATCCGGCGGCGAACATCTCGAATACGGCTACGGTTGGCCGGATCAATTCGGCGGGAGGAAATCGGACGTGCCAGATCGGCGCCAAGTTGACGTTTTGACATCCTCGGCACTCTGGTTCTAGCGCACGAAAGGAATGGGAGCCATGATACGCCTGTGGACAGTGATTGTGATGCTGACCGGGACCGCCACCGCGCAGATCGGAGGAGGTTCCGTTGTCGGCAACATTACGGACCCGTCGGGCGCGGTCGTGGCGGGGGCCGTCGTCGAGGCACGGAACACCGGTACCGGCGAGGTTCGCACCACCGCCACCAACGACGCGGGTTACTACGAGTTCCCCCTGCTGGCCGCGGGCCGCTATCGTCTGGAAGTCCGCAAGGACGGCTTTCAACGCGTCTCGACCGCTGCCTTCGTCCTGAATGCCGGAACCCGGCCCCGTTTCGATCTGGCGCTGGTATTAGGTACGGTTGCCGAATCGGTGGAGGTGGCGGGCGATGCGCCGCTGGTCAATACCACTACGACCGACCTGGGAGCGGTGATCGATCGCGCCAAGCTCGATTCACTGCCACTCAATGGTCGCAACTGGCAACAACTGGTCGGACTGCAGCCCGGTGCACAGGCGTCGCCTTCGACGGACGTCGGCGCGCGAGGCGGAATTGAGTTTAATGGCTCATCTGGGTTCGGGATCAACCTCATGCTCGACGGCGTCGACATGTCGTTCGGCGAGTACGGTGGTGCGGCCAGCGATGCTGCAGCCGGAGGCGGCGGCGCACGGATCAATACCGTTAGTGTGGAGGCGATTCAGGAGTTCAAATCGACGGCGAGCGCCTTTTCCGCGGAATATGGCCGGGCCACCGGCGGCGTGCTGAACGTCACCACGAAGTCCGGCACCAACCAGTTCCGCGGCACCTTCTTCGAGTTCCTGCGCAACGACACGCTCGATGCCAACAGCTTCTATTCCAACCGGTCGGGCTTTCCGAAGCCGCCTCTGCGCTGGAACCAGTACGGCGCGAATCTCGGTGGACCGGTGCTCCGGAACCGGGCTTTCTTCTTCTTCAACTACGAGGGCGCCAAGACGCGCCGCAACCAGCAGATTACCGGCAACGTGGCGACGCCCTTGCTCAAGAACTCCGTGCTCCCTTCGTTCCGCGATACCTTGAACCGGCTGCCGAGCTCATTCGAACCGACGAATAACCCGAACATCGGATTGCATCGGCGCAACGACCGCAGCAAAACAGACGAGAACACGTTTCTGTCCCGCGGCGACGTGAATCTCAAAGCCCATCGGCTGACCGCGCGCTACAGCTATAACCATCAGGACTTCGCGGATCCGATCCTGCTGGAGGGCAGCCCGCAGCTTTTTCCGACACGCTTTCACAACGCCGTGATCCAAGACGGTTGGACGCTTACGCCGTCAATCTTCAACGAGCTGCGCGTGGGCTACAACCGCGTTGACCTGGACCGCAACTACGTTGGCCTGGGTGGAGTGCCCTCGTGGTTTACCGTGGCGGGCGTCAACCTGGGTGTCAACCTGCAAGCTCACATCCACTTCACGAACAACACCTACACGGTTGCCGACAACTTCACGATGATCCGCGGCCGGCACACCGTGAAGGCCGGCTTCGAGATCCGCGAAGTGCGCAGCCAGCGGTATCAAAACAACGTAC
>VFZO01000446.1 GCA_016871155.1 Acidobacteriota bacterium
CTTCGGCGTTCCCCTTCGCACCGTGCTGCTAGGGCCGACCAGCCGGACACTCCTCCAACCGGATCACGGCAGCTTATTCAAACCCACAGATTGTGCTACACAGCCAAGAAAAGGAGCGGCAATCCCGGCCTGTTTTGCCGGCATCGCCGCCCCTTGTTCTCGTGTCCAGTCCTCCTGGCCGACTTCAGAGTAACACCCTGCTACCAAGCGATAGACAGGTCGAAAACTCCCAACTTACTCAAAGTAAAAGAGAAGAGTTTTTTTCACAGATTGTGAATGGCCTACGCACCCTGGTTCAAACGCGCCAATTCGCCCAAATCCAGCCGCTCCGTGTAGATCGCCATACCCAGTGCCGCGTGAATCTCCAGCTTCTGCAGCGCCGCAATGTCCGCCAGCGTCGTAATCCCACCCGCCGCCGTGATCTCGTGGCCGGTCTTCCCGCGCAGCCGCGCAAACCACTCAAGGTCGGTGCCCTGCATCATGCCTTCTTTATCTACGCACGTACACAGGAATCCGCCGCAATAGCGCTCCAGTTGCGGCAGCATCTCCTCAGCGGTAAACCGAGTCGACTCGCGCCACCCCTTCACCACCACTCGCCCGTCCTTTGAGTCCAGCGCAATCAGAATCCGCTCGGCCCCCACCGCCTCCACGATTTCCTGCAACAGCAGTCCATTCACGCCGTGGTAAGCAAACGCCGCCGTACCAACGATCACCCGGTGTGCGCCCTGCTCCACCAATTTCCGCGCGCGCTCTGCCGTCCGGACGCCACCGCCCACCCGGCACCGTGCGCGCGCCGCCAGAAACTCCACCAGTTCGTCGTTCGCGCCCTTGCCGATCGCCGCGTCAAGGTCAATTACCTGGATTTCGCCAAACGCGGCAAACCGCTCCAGCATCTCCGCCGGCGTGCCGCCCTCCAGGGCCTTCTCCTTGCCCTGTACCAACTGGACGACCTTCCCGTCCATCAAATCAATGCATGGAATGATCAAATCGCTGGCCTCACTGGAATCCCGTTCTTGTCGAGATACTCTTTCAAATCTGTCACCGTGTACGTGCCGAAGTGAAAGATCGACGCCGCCAGCGCCGCATCCGCCTCCCCCTCGGTCAGCACTTTCAGGAAATGCTCCGGCTTGCCCGCGCCGCCGCTGGCAATCACCGGAATGCGCGTCGCTCGTGACACCGCGCGCGTCATCGCGCAATCGAATCCATCCTGCACGCCATCGGTGTTCATCGACGTCAATAGAATCTCGCCGGCGCCCATCGCCTCGCCGCGCGCCGCCCACTCCACCGCGTCAATTCCCCCGTCCACGCGCCCGCCCTTAGTGAACACGTTCCAGCCGCCATCGCTACGCCGCCGCGCATCGATCGCCAGCACCACCGCCTGCGCGCCAAACTCCTGGCTCAACTCGGTGATCAACCCGGGCCGCCGCACCGCTGCCGTATTGACGCCGACCTTATCCGCGCCTGCCATCAGAATCCGCCGCGCATCTTTCACGGACCGAACGCCGCCGCCCACGGTGAGCGGAATGAACACGCGTCGCGCCGTACGGAACACCACATCGGCCATCGTGTCGCGGTCATCCGACGATGCCGTGATGTCCAGAAAGACCAACTCATCGGCGCCTTGCAGGTTGTAGCGATCCGCCAACTCCACCGGGTCGCCGGCATCCTTCAGGTTGACGAAGTTCACGCCCTTCACCACGCGCCCCGCCGTAACATCCAGACAAGGAATAATGCGCTTGGCTAGCATGCGTCCAACTCCACAAAGTTCCGCACAATCTGCAACCCCAACGGCCCCGACTTTTCCGGATGAAACTGTACGCCGAACAGATTCGCTCGCTCCAGCACCGCCGTGTAAGGCGTTGCATACGTGCATGACGCCGCGGTCGCTTCATTCAGTGGCGCGTAGTAGCTGTGCGCAAAATAGAGATACGGCTTCGGCCCCAACCCTCGCAATATCCGCGAATCCGGCTGGCGCTGGTCGATCTCGTTCCAACCCATATGCGGCACACGCGCCGCACCTTGAAAGCGCCGGATACGCCCCGGAAACACACCGAGTCCCGGGAGATCCGGCGCCTCTTCGCTTCCCTCAAACAGCGCCTGCAACCCCAAGCAAATCCCCAGAAACGGCACCCGGGCCTGCATACGTGCAATCAACGTCTCGCGCACCCGCATCGCATTGAGCGACCGCATGATCTGCCCGAAATGTCCCACGCCCGGCAAGATAATCTTCGTCGCTGTGCGCAATCCATCGGCATCGTCAATCAACTGATACGTCGCGCCGATCTCACCCAGCGTGTTCTGCACGCTCCGCAGATTCCCCGCGCCGTAATCGAACACCCCAATCATCGCGCTCTCCCCGGTGAGACACGTGAGTCCGCCCCTCCCGCCCGTGCACGAATACTGAAAAAGCAAGCCTCGTCCAACGGCTTCCTGGAGAGCCTCCGCGGGAATTCTGTCCCGCTCCGTCGCGGCGAAGCCGCACTCTCCCCGCCCATCACAGCAACCCCTTCGTCGACGGCAACTGATCCTTCAGTCGCGCATCCTTCGACGCCGCGTACTTCATCGCCCTCGCAAAACACTTGAAAATCGCCTCGATCTTGTGATGATTCGATCGTCCGTACAAAACCTTCGCATGCAGGTTCGCCCCCGCATGCACCGTGAATCCCGAGAAAAAATCCTCGCACAGTTCCGTCTGCAAATCGCCCACCAGCCGCACCTTCACCAGATCCTTGTACACCAGCGCCGGCCGCCCGCCCAGATCCACGGCCAGCACCGCCAGTGTTTCATCCATCGGCAGCACAAAGTACCCCGCGCGATTGATGCCTTTGCGATCCCCGAGCGCCTTCGCAAACAATTGCCCCAGCACAATCCCCACGTCTTCCACCGTGTGATGCTGGTCCACATCCAAATCGCCCCGCGCGTCGATCTTCAAGTCGAATCCGCCGTGCTTGGCAAACAACTCCAGCATGTGATCGAAGAAACGGATGCCGGTGGTGATCTCATACCGCCCCTTGCCTTCAATCTTGAGCGAGCCGCGAATCTGCGTCTCTTTCGTGTTGCGCTCAATCGCCGCGCTTCTCATCGGTTGTTCAATACCTCGGGAAGTTGATTGATGTCCTCAATGACTGCCACCGCGCTCTGCTCCTCAAACAATTCCAGCAATTGCGGCCGGAACGCTACATTCGGCGCGGCAATCCCCACAAACGGCACGCCCGCGCCCGCGGCCGAACGCGCATCGTCCACCGTGTCGCCCACATACCAAAGCTCCACGCCAGGATGCGCCGCGCGAATCTTCTCCAAGCCCTCCGGATGCGGTTTGCCGTTTTCCACATCGGCCGCGCCCACGAGCGGCGAAAACCGCAGCCCGCGCGCAAACCGACGCAACGTCATCTCCGCCTCCTCGCGCAGCCGCCCGGTGAAGATTGCCAGCGAATACTTCGCCTGCAAACTCTCCATCAGTCCGTCGTGCGGAATCCACCGCTCACGCGCCATCAGCCCGCTCGGAATCCCGTCCTCAGACACCGTGCCGAAAAACAATTCGTTGAAGCGGTCCACCACGGTCTGATAGTCCACCTCCAGGCCCAGATCGCGCGTGATAGTCTGCGACAGCAACCAGTCGTTGTTGAACCCGCTGCGATTCTTGTACTCCTGTACCAGCTCGCGCGTAATCGTCTGCCCCGTGAAAAGCTTCACCGTCTGGCAAATCGTCTCCCGGTACGATTCGCTCACTTCCACCAGCACGCCGTCCATGTCAAAGACGATCATTTCCTTCACAGCAACGTCTCCAATTCGGCGAGAAACCGCGCCACCTGCGCCCGCGTCCCAATCGTCACGCGCACGCATCCGGCAATTTCATAGGAGCGGTCGCGCACCAGCACGCCGCGCTCGCGCAACGCATCCCGCAAAGCCACCGAACGCGCGCCCGCGCGGAACAACACAAAATTCGCCTGGCTCGGATAAAACTCCACGCCCAGCCGCCGCAACCCCGCATAGCAATCCTCGCGCGCCGCTAGCGCCTCGCGCACATACGCCGCCACGTATTCGGTGTCTTCGACTGCTGCGCGCGCCGCCACCGTCGCCAGCATGTTCACGCTATAGGGTGACTGCGCCTTGTGCATATACGCCACGTTACCGCGC
>VFZO01000447.1 GCA_016871155.1 Acidobacteriota bacterium
GATGACCCACGCACCGAAGGTCTGCATTTGCGCGTCCTTCTGGTGTAGGTCAGGCAGTGAATCAACGAAGTATTCATCGCCCGCGAGAATGCGAAGCGCGCGGCTCTTGCCAGCTCCTTGCCGCGCTTCGAGAACAATAGCATGATCAACCTTGGCGCCGGGCTTCATCACGCGCGCCACGGCACTTATCAACCACATGCGCCCGACACTGCGAACGTAGTCCGATGACGCCGCGCCAAGGTACTCGACCAGCCAACGATCAACGCGCGGCTCACCGTCCCATCGGAGCGAGCGCAACCAATCGCGCAGCGGGTGAACTGGGTTCTCGGTGGCGATGGCTTGAACCGCCGCGCCGACAAGTTCGCGGCCTACTTCGACGCCTTGCCCTTGCATCCAAATTGCGGTGCGCGTGTCGTCGGCGTCGGACCAATCGCGCGGGAACTCGCCGCCGATGGGTGACTCCGCGATGATGCGACACTTTTGCCGGAACTCATCGAAAGCGAACACGCCTTC
This sequence comes from Acidobacteriota bacterium, assembly GCA_016871155.1. GTDB lineage: Bacteria > Acidobacteriota > Terriglobia > Bryobacterales > Bryobacteraceae. The sequence continues at coordinate 514 of VFZO01000447.1, forward strand.
CCAGTCTGGACAATGACGAAGCGCGATATCGGCATTCATCAACAGCGGCTTTGGTTTGCCGCTCTCCGACACTTTCAACTTGGCCTTCCAGCCGGTCGTTCGGTCGAAGTCCACCGCTTCGAGAGCGCGCGCGGCGTAGGCGGGCGAGAGTCCGGGTTTATAGAGCTTGCAGACCGACGCAGCCAGCCGCGTCATGTGTGAATCGGGCGGTACGTCTTCGCATCGCCGTGCCGCGATAATCAGCGCCGCTTCGATCTCCGGTTGCTCCATGCCCTTTGCGCGGAGCGATGACGCTAGGCTGTGCAAAGTACGATGCTGGACGCCTTTCTTGATCGTGTTCGGTATCGTAAGTGGCCCGCTCGTTTCCGGTCGATGCACCAGCGCCGCGACGATCTCCGGCGGCGCGTCTGCGCATGGACCATCTGGAACGAGTCCGTCGCAGTCGAGCCAGGTATACGTAGTACCAGACGGATGTACCGACGGCGGCGCAACGATGTACCCGCCCATGCCTCGCACGTCCACGCCTTCGGCCAACAAGCCAGCGCTGTTGCCGATCACGTAGCTGGTAGGCATCCGATAAAGCACGTGCCGCCCAGCGCGGCCAGTGACGGCTTCGTGCGTTGCGGGCAGGTGCTCTGCCTCATACCATGCCATGCCAGCCGGATCGATGTCGATAGCGAAGAACTCGTAGCCGGTGGCCAGTCCGATGTTCGCATTCGGGAGCTTCGCCCACCACGCACGGATCTGGGTCTCGTCCGTCGTGGCGTCTTTGCAACCGTGCTTGCTTGCGGGTGTTTTATCACGCGCGCGGAGCGGGTGAACGCGCCAGCCGCGAGCGGCGTAGGCTAAGGCGTGGTCGAGCATAGTGGTTGTCGGCATGACTGCCGCCGCCGCGCTCACGATGCCACCTCGACGCGCTTGCGCGCTTCATCGGCTATCACGAAAATTGCTCTCGCCGCCGCTTTGACCTCTTCGGTCGTCGCGAACCAGCGGAGCATATCGAACCCGGTTTGAAGATGCCGGAACGCCTCGCGGCGCGCGCGTTTCCTGTACGACGCGCTTCGCGGATCGCTGGCTGAAAAACGCTTTGCGTCAGCTTGCTGTTGGGGTACAATGGTCTCGTTCATCAGAAACCCACTTGCCCGGCCCCCGCGCCGGGCCTTTTTTTGAATTTCCTTGTGAACGGCGGAACGACTCGCAAACTGGCCCGTGTGTCTGTGGTGTGCCACGAAAACGCGGAATGAGCGTTTTTAGCGGTACGAGCGGCAAACCGAATAGTCGAAAACACTGGAAGTTCTTTAGTTTCATCAGTTTTTCCGGCCCTTCGGTTTATCGATTCCCTCCCTGGCCACCACTTAGCTCAAGGCGGGCCTACGCCCCCTTCGCAAACAGCGCGCCCCTAGCCTGCCCTTGGCCGTCCTTTGTCGCGTAGACCGGGCGTTGCTCGATTTCGTAGGCCGTGTCCGGGGCGATGCCCATGGCGGTGTAAATCGTTGCGTGCAGGTCCTCAATCGAGATCGGGTCTTTGACGATTTTGCAGGGCCGCTCATCGGCCGTCTCGCCGTAGACAAATCCCTTCCTAAAGCCGCCGCCGAAGACGGCGACGCTCACCGCCTCTGTGAAATGCCGGTGCATGCCGTAGTGTTTCGGCTCGGTCATCTTGTCGGGTTGCTGGACCTGGTTTTTTACTTCCAGTCCCGGCTTGCCCTCGGTCATCATGTCGCGGCCGAATTCAGTGGCAAGAACGATGAGCGTGCGGTCGAGCAGCCCGCGTTCCTCCAGGTCCAGCACCAACTGAGAGATCGCGCCGTCAATGACCTCCTTCATATCCGCCGCCCGCTTGTGGCCGTTCTCGTGGGTATCCCAGAAACGGAAGGGAATGTACTCGGATGTGACTTCGATGAACCGTGCCCCGTTTTCCACCAACCGGCGCGCCAATAGGCAACCGAGGCCGAACTTGTTATCGCCGTACTTGGCGATTACCTCAGGCTTTTCCAGCGCCAGATTAAATGCCTTGGCCGCGGGCGACGTCAACAACCGGTGCGCGTTCTCGAGGGAGCGCATGTAGCTCTCCTGCTGGTAACCGCTGCCCTGCGTGGCGAGCGGCGAGGCGGCCAGCAATTTCCGATAGAATGCGCGCCTGTTGTCGAACCGGGTAGGGCCGATGTATTCCGATGGGCGCGTGACGCTGACGGCGTCGCGCGGATCGACAATGTGGAACGGGCCGTACTCGGTGCCGAGAAAGCCAGCCGTGTGGAACGCCTTCAGCGCGTCGGATTCCGCGCCGAGTTCCAGGTTTTGGCCGACGCTAATGAACGCGGGTATGTCCGGATTCCGCGGGCCGAGCGTCCGGGCCATAAACGCTCCGATGTGCGGCACGGCGACCGACTGCGGAGGCGCGTAACCTGTGTGCCAATGGAACTGATGACGGGAGTGCAGTATGAAGCCGAGATCGCCGACCCGGTGCGAACGAATCAAAGTGCCCCGGTCGAGCACTTTCCCAACCCGCTCCAAACCTTTCGAAAGGCGAACGCCGTCCACCGCGGTCGGAATACTGGGGAAGGTGCTCAGCACCTTATCCGAAGCCAGGCCGGTTTCATACGGTGTGTAGCGTTTCGGGTCAAAGGTCTCCGTCTGCGCCATGCCTCCGGCCATCCAGAGCAGAATCATCGAGTCGGCGCGGGCGTCGATCTTTTTCGCGGCGCGAAGACAAGGCGCGGCTCCGGACATGGCGGTTAACAAAGCCTGGCGGCGGCTAATAGACATACTGAAACTCCGGGTGTAAGAGCAGGGCCCATAACAGGTCCTCGAGCGGCTGTTGCTTCAACGCGTCGAGCTCCTTGGCAGACGGTGCGCGGCCGAGCGTTTGCCAAAACAGGCGCTCCGTCAGGTTCGTGGCGGGCGAAGTTGGGAACGGTGGAGGCGTTGCGACCTTGACCAGTAGATTCCGGTCCGGCGTCTTGGGAAAGATATAAAAGCGGACGGCGCTGTTGACCTCGCTGATCTTTCCGATGTCGTCCAGAACTACCCGGCCCTTCAATTTGCGAGCGCCCTCCGGCACGGCGACGTGGACCGGCCGGCCATAGGGAGTGGCGAAAGCGGACCAGTTCTGCCGGAAGAAACCCACATCCTTCAACGGCTGCGGCTGAGTAGGCCTGGCAGGCAAATTGTCGTCGAAGCGGAGATCGTGCCAGCCGGAGATGGTGCGATCGGGATCGTAGCTGCCGGCGTCCTCAATCAGCAGCCAGACCTCGGTCTGCTTTTCCACATTGACCTCGAAAGGCACGGCGCCGGAGCGGCGAACGGGCGCGGAATCGTAGAGCGCCGCAGGCGGTGGAGGAAGGGTGCCGTTCAGGCGCTGGGCGCCGCGGCGCAGCGACTGCGCCAGTGCACTGCCGTTGACGAGTTCCAAGGCTTGCAGCGTGCTCGACTCGTTGGGGCGCGTGGTATACACCTGGTCGCGAATTGGGCGGCCGAGCGCGCGTGTCAGTTCGGTGGACTTCAACTCCCACTCGCGGACGAAACGGGCCGAGCGGTCGGTCTGGAGCACACGCCACTCGCCCGTGATGGCCGAAAGTGTGTCGACAAACTGCTCGGCGGTGATGCGGCGAGGAATGGG
>VFZO01000448.1 GCA_016871155.1 Acidobacteriota bacterium
GCCGCTCCACTGCCTGCTTCTTGAATTCCAGTGGGTAGTTCCCCACGCCTCGCTTCCTCGCCACTCGCAGATCCTTTCGCTGCAAAGTGTGACATTCGCGATTGTCTCAATTTTGGGGTTCAGTCCAAAACTGGGGTGAGGTCCGGGACCCAGTCCACCGAGTGAACCCGCACGAGAGATGGAGTCGGATAATAGTGCAATCGCCAACGTCATTTGGAGCCATTCTAGCCGGCGACTCGACATGCGCCAAGCGACCCTGGGCGCAGAGCTCGGGCAGCAGCTGGGGGCAAGTTACCACGAGCGCCCCGTCCGTTATTCGCCGCCCTACCAAAGCCTGCCCTTCTCATCAAGGATAGACGCAGGGCTTGGCCGTAGTGGGTCGAGCCGCTCAGCCTGGGCAAGCGCCCAGTCGACCCATTCCTGATCGACGGACTTGCCGGCCTGTTCAAACGACTTTATGCGCGCCGCGACGAACGAACGGACTTGCTCGCTTTGGACCCAACAGCGAACATCCTCTTGCAGACGCTTCACTCTCTCTTCCTCTTTCTGGATTTCCAGCATCTTCTGATATCGAATCCGCTCCCGTTCACGCTCTTCTTCAGCCCGACGCTTTCGTTCTTTCCAGATTTCCGCCTTCCTCTCCGCGGCCCGAGCGAAGCCAAACACAATCTCGTTCAAAAGGTCTTCGATCTTCCGCCGTTTTCCGTCACGCCATACGAGCGGAACTTCTACCTGCTTGATGTATTCGATGTGGCGGGCGGCAAGCACCATGCCAAACACACGCATCCTACTTTCGGCGAGGCCCGGCCCTTCGGCTTGCGAACACAACCGTCGGCTTCACCCTACGATGCGGGCGCGCTGATGCGCGGGTTTCAATGCGACCCGCGCCCCTCTTCCATATGGGGTGTCGACTGGAAGATTGAAGATCACCACAAATACCGCCCCACGGGCGCGCCGGAGGTGCACCTGCGTTACACAGACCTCACTCGCGGCGCATCGGCGTGCGCGGCGGAGATGTGGATCGTGGCGGACTCGAAGGAGTACTGGATTCCCGCCGTCGTCACCACGCGCAGGTCTGAAGCCGGCAACCTGAAATCGACGTTCGTGGCCGTCATGGAGCCTTACGAGACCACGTCGAAGATTCGCAGTGTACGCCGGCTGGACAAGCCGGAGCGTGGCCAGGTGGAAGTCGAGGTGCAACTGACCGACGGATCGCGAGACCGGCTGATCAGCCGCGCTGGCGGTGTCGAGTGGCAACGCCGGGACCGCACCGGCCGCGTTACTTCCCGGGGCGAAGCCAGCGGTCGATGAAAGCAAACGCCCGCTGGCCGGCATTTCGTACAGCGGCAACAGCCGCGCCTTAGGTGGGGTTGGCAGGATAAGAGTGTCGTAGCATCAGAGGGAGCCCATGCGAGTTCACTATCTGCCGATCATTCGCGCTGCTTCGCTGGCCGCGCAGGGCTTCCGGGCCGGAACGGCCCGTCGCGATGTAACACCCACCGAGCCGGTGCCGATGTGGGGCTATGCCGACCGCCACGCCGAGCTGTCGTCGGGCGTTGATGACCCACTGTACGCCGACGCGCTGGTGATCGACGCAGGCGGTTCCAAACTGGCAATCGTGGGGCTGGATCTCGGGCGCGCGCCGGCCGATCCGTCGCTTGACCGGATCCTGGCTCGGATTAGGAGGGAAGCCGGAATCGAACATGCCTTGATCGGCGGTTCGCATACCCACAACGGACCGGTTCTCGAGTTGAAGGACGAGGAAGGAAAGGGCAAGGGGAAGTTCGACGCGGCGCTACGCTACTACCGGCGGCTGGAAGACTCGATCGTGGCGGCGGTCATTGAGGCCAACGGCAAGCTGGAACCGGCGCGTGCCGCCGCGGGCAGCGCGCGCCTGGAAAAATTCAACCGGAACCGGCAATCGAAGCTGGAGCCCAAGCCTTCGGACCGCGAACTGTCCTTGCTGCGAGTGGACACGATGGACGGGCGTCCACTGGCCATTCTGGTGAATTGGGCGGCCCACCCTACGACGATTCCATCGAGCCGGACTCGGTTTTCGGCTGACTATGTGGGAGCCTTGAAGTTGGAACTGACCAAGGCCACGGGTGCTGCAACTGTATTCATTCAGGGGGCGGCCGGGGATCAGGCGACGAACCGAGCCGGGCTCAAAACAACCGAGTACGGCGCGGCGCTGGCGGCGGAGGCCGTCAAGCTGGCACAATCGCTTGCGCCCACGCCAATCGAGAAGCCCGCGCTGCAATGGCGTCAGGAGCGGTTTCGCTTCGCTCCGCGCGTTGACCTGAAAAACCCGGCCGTGGCGGCCGGTTTCGAACAGGCATTCTTCCCCGAACTGATCCGCAACTACCGGGACGAAAATGCGGATAGCGTTCGGCCTGTCCTTTCGGTGGCGCTCCTCAATGGCGAGATCGCGATGGTTGGCGTTTCGGGCGAGTTCTTCTCCCAACATGCCGTGCGGCTCAAGGAGCGCGCGCGGGTGAAGCACCTGTTCTTCTTCGGCTACTGTAATGGCTATCACCACTACTTCCCGACGATAGAGGCGGCGGCCGAAGGCGGCTACGGGGCCTCCGGACCGGAGACCGCCGCGGCGGTTGGCGCAGGAGAGCAGATGATGGACAAGGCGCTGCTGTGGCTGTATGAAATGCGGGGGCAAATCCGGCCACTGGCGCACACGGCGGCCGGTAAGTAAGTCGCCCCCTCGCCGCGCTGCCTGCGGTGTCGAGTGGCGACACCGGGATCGTACCGGCCGCGTTACTTCCGGGGGCGAAGCCAGCGGTCGATGAAGGCGAACGCCCGCTGCTCGGCCTCAGGCGGGAATGCGTGTCCGCCGCGGAAGTAGTAGGAAGCCAGCCGGCGGGAGTCGCCGAGCATCTCGTAGAGCGGCAATAGACGCGCTTCGGCCTGCCGTGTCGACCAGCCCGAATTCGGAAACACATGGTCATCGTCCGCGGCCGTGAGCATAAGCGGACGCGGCGCGATGAGCGCCAGCACCCAGTGCATGTCGAACGGAATGTCAACCACTCCGGAATCGGGAACGCCAGAATAATTGCGGAGGTTGATGGCCGGGTTCACCACGTGGAACCCCAGGCGAGGGAGCAGGGCCGTTGCGTGCGACCAGCGATACGGATTGCCGTCGTGCCGGAACGTGTCGAACCCGCAGGAGGAGACACCGCAGCCAATGCGCTCGTCCATCGCCATCGAAAACCAGGTGGTGTAGCCGCCGTGCGAATGACCGATGGAGGCGATGCAAGCGCTGTCTACAAAACTCTGCTGCTCCAAAAAGTCTACGGCGCGGGAAAGGTCCCACGCTATCTTGCCCATGATCGACCAGCGCGGATGCCGGCGGTAGAAGGGGATCGAGTCGCCGTAGTGGCCGCTCGCCGTGTCATGACGCTCGCCGAAACAGACCGCGTCGTAGGTCAGCGTCACGTAGCCACGTTTGGCCAAGGCGATGGCCATCGGCAGGCGCGGATTGCCGCGCAGCCCGGCCGGCTCATCCTTGGCGAGCTGCGTGGTCTGATGCGGGCACAGTATCGCTGGCGTTTTCCCACGAAGGGCCGAGGGAAGAAACAGGTAGCCGGGAATCAGTTCACCAGGTTCTGACTGAAAGCGGACGCGCCGCCGAATCACGCCGCCTTCGATCCGCTCCTCACCGTCCATGCGAACGTCCAGCGGCGGCTTCGCCAGCGGAGGTTCACCGGCGTAGAGACCGATTACGCGCCGCAGTTCCGCGCGGCGGTTTCGCCAGTCGAGGGCTTTCATTCCTGGCTGAACCAACGCCGAGAGGGCCGCTTGCCCGGTTTGATCGGTCGTGAGGTTGATTGGCGCCGCGTCGGTTATCTCCCGCCATTTGTCCCAGGACCAATTCACGTAGGGAGATCGAGGCACGGCCGCGGCAGCTTGCAACAGCATCCGCCGCGTCATCGGGTGGAATGCCTCGAATCGTTCTGGCTTGCAGCAATCACTGAAGACATGCTGCCGCATCGGGTGCGAAATAGCAAATCACTCGCTTCCAATCTCGCCGGCAACGAATCGATGACCGCATCGATTCGAACTTAGTCCAGCAACTCCGCGCCCGCGATTCCCCGCTCACCTGCCACCACGTTCAGCAC
>VFZO01000449.1 GCA_016871155.1 Acidobacteriota bacterium
AGCGCCGCGCGCTTTTAGCTTTAGCCGAATGGGAGCGCAGCGGCTTGACGCAACGCGAATTCAGCGAACAGCGCGGCATTCCCGTCCGCACCTTCGAGTACTACCGGCGTCAGCAACTACAGCGATCGCCTCCGCTAGCCGGGGAAAGCACCCCACTCATTCCGGTGCACATCGCGCCCCCGGGCCCCCGTGCAAAACACGCCCGTCACCAATTCCGGCGGCAGCGGCTTCGTGTTGATGCTGCCCAACGGCCGGCACACTTGGCGCCGCGCCGGAAAAGACCAGTCCGGAGCCGGCGCATACTGAAGCCCAAGCCGATGCAACTGGAGTTTCATCAACTGGACCGCCGCCTGGAAAACCTCCGCGTGCGGCACCCGGCACAGCAACGGCGGCTGGTGGCCTCCCTGGCTGAAGCCTGCCAACAAACCCCGATCGTCGTCATCGAACAACAAGGCCGCTACGTCGTCATCGACGGGCACCAACACGTCGCCGCGCTCGCGCAACTGGGACGCGACACGGTCGAAGCCGCCGTGTGGGAGATGAGCGAAGCCGAGGCACTAGTGCTCGAACGATCGATGCGCGCCCGTCAACCAGAGACCGCGCTGGAACAAGGTTGGCTGCTGGTGGAGATGGAGGGCCGCCTGGGCTGCTCGATTGAAGAACTGGCGCGGCGCTTCGATCGCAGCGCAACGTGGGTGGCCAGCCGCATCGCGTTGGTGGAGACCTTGCCATCCTCGGTGCAACAACTGGTGCGGGAGGGCAAGCTCGCCCCGGCGATGGCCATGCGTTACCTGGCGTCGGTGGCGCGCATCAACGCCGAGCACTGTCAACGCTTGGCCGAGGCCTTTGGCAGCGCCGTCCCACCGTGGACCACGCGGCAAGCCGGAGAACTGGTGCGCGCCTGGCGCGAGGCCAACCGGGCCATGCGCGAATGCATCGTGACCGCTCCGGAGCTGTACCGCAAGGTCCAACAACCATCCAGGATGATCGGGTTCGTTTTGTCGAAGCCCTAGTCATCTGGTAGAATCAGGAAGGTACTGCGGAGCGCGCTTCTGGGCGGAGCGGTCCCTGTGGTCGCCGGGCAGGTTAACCTGATAAGCCACCCTAGCTCAGTTGGTAGAGCGGCTGATTCGTAATCAGCAGGTCGCCGGTTCGATCCCGGCGGGTGGCTCCAGAATAGAATCAACAGTTTAGAAGCCCGCCACCGGCGGGCTTCAGTGTTTTTGTCAGCAGTTTTGTCAGCAACTCCGCCCGTGTCAGCGCGGCGGGACTTCTCGGCTCGAAGTTCTCGGCCGCAGTTCCACCGAACGTCGCTCCGCGAGCCTGGCCCTCGTGAAGCGGTCGGCTTCTTGCAGATTGGGGTGGTTCTGGGACGGAGGGCTGGCTTACTATAAACGGCGGAGCAATAATAGACCACGAAACGCCGCTTGAGCGGCGGATTGTGGCGGTCGAAAAGTAGACCACCACGCTTGGAAATCCGCGGGGGCAGCGGGAGAGCTGTGCTTGTGGAACACCTAATGTCAAGGCCTTGCTACGGGCTCAAACTTCTCCAGAATCCTTGCACGATTTGGAACGCTGCTTGGCATTCGATTTCGAGTTCGCAGTCGTCGGCCATTGCGCGGAACGGCCGCGCCCATTCGGGCGGCGGCAGCGTCAGTTCGGTCGGCACTTCGTGTGTGGCGCGGCGTTCGAACGTTCGGCGGAGAGCGTCGGCGGAGCGTACTCGATCCAACGTGCCGGATGCCGTAAGGAGGTAGAGGTCCACCAAGTCTCGAACACGGCTGTTTGGGTTGGTGCGCGGCAAAGAGTAGGCATGAATCTTCTCGGCGAACTGCTGCTCGCGGGCGATCATCGGAACGGATGGCGGAGCAATCTCCGCAAACGCGAGCCAGTCCCGCGCGGCCAGCGTCTCGATTGGTTCGACGATCACGTCGCCGATGCCGACATCGACATGAAATCGGACGAAGGCTCGGCCATCGACGCGCGCCTCAACGGGATGCCGCGCGCCGCCATATGGAGCGGCATCCAGATCGGCCATCGCCTCGCCGACGCGGAACGTGAAGAAGTCTTCGATGTCGAATGTAGCTGCCCGCTGAAGCAAGAGAAGTGCCGCATCGTTGTTCCCCTTGCGCAGCGTGAAGTCGAGATCGCGTGTGGACCTAGCCGTCTCGAAGCGAAGCTCCATCGCGTAGCCGCCCTTGAGAATCCAGTCTGGGTTGTCAACGCGAGCAAGCCGCGCCAGGAACCGATCAAAGGCGACTTGGCGACAGAGGCGCTGAAAGTCAGTTCGCTCCTCGCGAGAGATCCCCTTGAGCCGCTCTTCAAGCGCTTGCCGGAAAGCGCCCGCTGTGGCGTACTTTCGGCTTGCTGGCATCAGCGCTTCCCTCCTTTGAGTTTGCGTAGCAGATCGTGGCGGGTCTGGTCGGACTCGGCTTCCGCGATCTCACTTCGAGTGATCTTGCCGGTACGTTTCGCTTCGGCGAACGCGGCTCGGAGATCCTCGATGGGTACGGCCTCCGCTGAAGCAACGTCCAGAAGCGTGCGAAGCGCCTTCGTTACCGGCACGCCGTCAACGATCTCAACTTCGGCTGCCGGGACGTCGGCTAGGTGGAGTACGAGAGCCTTCGGAATGGCTGCGCTTCGCCGAAAATCGCTGGGGATCGACATGTGAACGCGGGATGGCATCACATCCGTGAGTTCGTGAAGCGAGAGCGCAGTCTGGTGGCTGTAGATGCCCTGCGGTTCATCTTGGCGATTGCAAGACCAGAGCCACCAGAGGACGAGGTCCGGCCGCGACGGAAGTGGGTGTAGTGCGAGGCGGAAGATTCCGCGGCGTTCTCGCACCCAGTTGCCGGCGTTGACGTGATAGCTGCGCTTCGGCGCGGTGTAGCCGATGGCAGCGGCCTGCTTGGACGTGAAGAACCCGCCCTGCGCTGTCGCCAGGCGGACCAGAGCGCGCCCGTCATCGACGTAGGATCGGGCCTGCACAATAGTTCAACTCTCCAGAACTATTGTGTCCTATGTGCGTCCGGCTCGCAACCGCACATGAACCGGAATCAGCGGGTTGGCGCGATTGACTGATGCGACGCCGTTGCTACCCGTTGCGATTGGTTGTGACCGACTGATTACGAATCTGATTGGACCAGTTTTGACGGGCTGTGACTGTTTATTATCCGGTTCTATTTTCAATGACTTATAGAAATTGGCTCACCGCCCGTAGAAGCCCCTCTATGCACAGGGTGGGCACAAAAACAGGCACACGTCTTCAAGACGGTATACCGCCTTTAAGACGGGATTCCAAATCTCGGCCCATCGCGAGATCGCCACTGACTAGCGCCGATCAGTTTTACCCCTCCTGAACCCTTACAAGACCCGATCGTCGGCACCATTGTGCCCTGCTTCAATAACGCCACGCCGTACCGGCAAAGCAGACCCGGGTGTTGCGGGTTCAACTCTTGTTCGGCACGGAATTCCTTCTCGGCGGACTCGTACTAGGCGGCGTTGCCATGCAGATCGCCCAAAGCCATGTGCACTCCCGGCAGCTTCGGATTCTTGCGGAGGGCCTCGCGGTACTGCTCCATCACCTGCTCCTTCTGCCCGGACGCCACATACGACTCGGCCAGGGCCTGATGAACCCGCGCCGAATCTGGCGCTGTTCTTAACGCGGCGAAAACGCAGCGAAAGACCAACTGCTGGGAAACGAGGAAGTGCTTTGTTTTATTAAATAGGGTGAAACATATGCCGGGCCTCCAATGCCTCTGTCGCGTACTAGGCGTTCCAACATCTCCAACAAGTTAGAGCCCCTGCCTTCGCGTCAGCGGGATCTTCAATCCAGTCAATCTCGCCGATTCTTGCACAGTTCCGGCACAGGTTGGTGGATGGATCACAGATCGTACTGCGCGAGGAACAGGTGCCGATCATAGTCCACGAGACCCAGCCGAATGCGGTTCAGCCAGCCGTTCTGTGAGTGTTCGCTGTCGATCGTTTGGGTCAGATTCGTCGCCATGCTGCTGCCTTCGCTCAGGTGACTCGTCAAAAGAAAAGGCCTCCTCAGCGGAATCTATGGGTGAACTCCGGCTCCGGTAATCGGCCACGATTGTGATGGAGGGCGATTTTGATGG
>VFZO01000450.1 GCA_016871155.1 Acidobacteriota bacterium
GCTGCCTTCAAACCCCTATGGATATTGATGCGGACGAGCATCCGGGAGATTCGCACGCGCGGCTCAAAACGGAAATGTGGGTTTATTAGTTCGGGATTTTAGAGCGCGAGCTATCATTTATCCGAGCGCCCGCTTGGAGATAAAACCGGCAAAGGCGGATTTGCCCGTGTTTGAATCCCTCGACGATTTGTACACGACCACGCGCTGGCGCGGCTACTACGGCGGCATACGGATTATCCAGGCTCTTGTGGTGCGCTTTGTGGATTACTGCACGGCGAACGGCATCGCACTGCCCAATCGAAACTTTACATTGGAGTACGAATCGACCGTTCCCTTGCGGCTTGGAATGGGAGGGTCCAGCGCGATCCTAACAGCCGCGCTGCGGGCGATCGCCAGATACTATGGCGTGACCATTCCGCCGGCCGTGTTTCCGAATATCGTGCTGGAAGCGGAGACCAAGGAACTCGGTGTCGCCGCCGGGTTGCAGGATCGCGTGATCCAAGCTTTCGAGGGCGTGGTGTACATGGATTTCGCAGAGAATCTGATGAAAGAGCGCGGGTACGGCAATTACCAGCACATCGATCCCGCGCTGCTCGGTTCCGTATACGTCGCATACCGGACCAGCCTGAGCGAAGGTACCGAAATCTTTCACAACAACATTCGCGAACGATGGCGGATGGGCGATCCGGTGATTGTCGACGCGATGAAGACCTGGGCCTCTTACGCAGAGCAGGGCAAGAGTGCGCTCGAGCGAGGAGACCGGGCGAAACTGCACGAACTTATCAACGCGAATTTCGATCTTAGGGCTAAAATCTACAAGCTGGACGAAGGAAATTTGGAGATGATTCGCAACGCCCGTGCCGTGGGCGCATCGGCAAATTTTGCAGGCTCTGGAGGAGCGATTGTCGGGACATTCGAGAACGATTCGATGTTCAATTGGCTGGTAGAGAAGATGCGTCCGCTAGGTGTTCGCGTTATTCTCCCCCAGATTGTTGAGTGAATACGCCCGGCGGCTTAAGGTGTACCACCGAGTTCAAACGGGGCGACGGCGCACAATAATGAACTAAAGTGATCTACAAAAGGCGCAAATCGTCAAATTCGGTCCAATCCGGATTCTACCGTTTCGAGAACGTTCGTTCGCGGACCGGCATGTTCGGCTACGGCGAAGGAGATTTTGTCCGCCTGCGAGACGAATTCGGCAACGTCTGGAATGGCGTGGCCGAACCGCAGGACAACAATCTTGTGCGGTTCCGCTTTCGCGATCAGACAGGCAAGTCGATCACGGGCATCTCCGATTCGTTTGGCATCGTTCTGCGGGACGAAAAGGGCAATACCTGGCGCGGGTTCGTGGAGTAGGGCCGCTAGCGCCAACCTGCTAACCTGAAGGTTTGCGCATGCCCAAGGCCTCGAAACCCATCGCTTACAAGGACGCCGGCGTCAATATCGACGAAGCCGACCGCGCCGTCTCCCTCATCCGCGCTCACGCCCGCCAGACGTTCACCGACGGCGTGATGACCGATATCGGAAGCTTTGGAGCGGGATTCCTGCTCAAGAAGTGGAAGGAACCGGTGCTGGTCAGCTCGGCCGATGGAGTGGGCACGAAACTAAAGGTCGCCTTCCTGGCCGGCAAGCACGACACGGTGGGCGAGTGCCTGGTGAATCACTGCGTAAATGACATCATGGTGCAGGGCGCCACTCCGCTGTTTTTCCTGGATTACTTCGCGGTCGGCAAGCTGGACGCGAAGGTGGCCGGGGATGTCGTGGCCGGTATCGCGCGTAGCTGTAAAGCCAACGGCTGCGCGCTTATTGGCGGCGAAACCGCGGAGATGCCAGGCATGTACACCGACGGCGAGTACGACGTGGCCGGGTTCATCGTCGGCGCCGTCGAGAAGGACCGGATGCTGACAGGCGCCAAGATCAAGGCTGGCGACGTGCTGCTGGGCCTGCCCTCCACTGGCCTGCACACCAACGGCTATTCGCTCGCGCGGAAGTTGTTTTTCGACGTCGCGGGCTACAAGATCGACCAGGCCGTGCCTGAGCTGGGCTGCACGGTCGCCGAGGAGTTGCTAAAGGTTCATCGCAGCTACAAGGCGGCAATCGAGGCACTCATGACAGCCGGGCTTCTGAAGGGCGCCGCACACATCACCGGCGGCGGCATCACCGACAATACTCCCCGCATGCTGCCCAAGGGGCTGGCGGCCGAAATTCACACCTCCACCTGGACCGTGCCCGCCGTGTACGAGCACCTGCGCTCCATCGGCAAAGTGCCGCTGGCCGATTGGCGCCGCACGTTCAACTTGGGCGTCGGCATGATCCTATGCGTGGACGGCCGGGCGGCGGCGGACGCTTCCGAGGTGCTGCATGCGGCCGGCGAACCGCACTTCCCTGTCGGCGCGGTTATCAAGCAGGCGGGCGGCCGCGTCGTCTACCTATGACGCGCCTGGGTGTCGTTCTTTCGGGACGCGGGTCGAATTTTCTCGCTCTGGCCGACCAGGTGCGCGCGGGCTCTCTTACCGCCGAAATCGCCGTCGTGATTTCGAACCGGCCGGAAGCGCCCGGCCTGACCGCCGCCAGAGAACGAGGGCTCACCGCCGTATCGTTGCCTTCGCGCGGGCTGGATCGCGAAACGTACGATCGACAGTTGATCGAGGCGCTTCGCACGCACAACGCCGACTGGGTGATTCTGGCGGGCTATATGCGAATCCTCAGCGCGGCATTCGTTCGCGCATTTCCGAGCCGCATTCTCAATATTCATCCGTCGCTGCTGCCGGCGTTTCCGGGGCTTGACGCGCAGCATCAGGCGTTCGACTATGGCGTGAAGATCGCCGGCTGCACGGTGCACTTCGTCGACGAGCACCTGGACCACGGGCCGATCGTCATGCAGGCCGCCGTCCCGGTCGATCCGCTGGACACCGCCGATTCACTCTCCGGGAAAATTCTTCTAGAGGAGCATCGCATCTACGGCGCCGCCATTCAGCGGTTGATCACCACACCCTGGGAGATTCAGGAACGCCGGGTCGTGTTTACCCGATCAACTCTTTAACCGCCGCGCGGAGCTGATCCGGGTCGAACGGTTTGCTCAGGAACCTGGACCGCTCCGGCAGGATTCCGGATTGTACGCCCGGGTCGTCGGTGTAACCGCTGATGAACAGAATCGGTGTGTCCGGGAAACGGAACCGGACCCGGCCGGCGACGTCGCGCCCGGACATCCCCGGCATCCGCATATCGGTGACCAGCAGTTGCGGAGCGGCGCCGCGCCGCTCCAGCCAGGAGGCGGCCTCTTCCCCCGAACCAGCTTCCTCGACCGTGAAACCCATTCCCTCCAAAACTCGCCTGACGATGCGCCTGATTCCGAGTTGATCGTCGACGACCAGGGCGGTCTTCGCGGCGGGCGCCGGTTCCGGGGCAGCGGCGTTTGCGGCGCCGGCCAGCGGAAGGTACACTGCGATTGCTGGCGCGTCCGTTACCGTCCAGCGGGCCCCGGCCTGGGCCAGCAGCGGACCGATGCGTGCCGCCGCGCGGGCCGTTTCGTCCCCCTGCCGGGCCTGTTTGGAGAGCGGCTCCAGCAGTTGGCGCAGCGCCTCGGCGGTCATCGGAAAGCCCGACATTGTCAACAGGAGGAAGGGAGCCTGGCGTGAGGATCGCACCTGCATGGCGCCTCCGGCCAACGCCTTGGCCGCAGCCATCGCTTCGTCCAGCGCGGCGCGATCGGCCGCGACGGTCTCACCGGGCGCCAGGTCGTCCAACTGGCAGTGGACGATTTCGGACTTCCGTTGGCGGCCATAGTCGGTTAGCAAGGACGTCATCGCCGCGATGCGTTTCGTGGCGTCCAACAGCGTCGTGACATCTTCGCGCAGAGTGCTCGTCTCCGGCAGTTGCGTCAGTATCTCCCGGCCGTATCCGGAAGTGATCATCACCAGATTGTTGGCCTCATGGGCCACGGTTTGGGCGAGCCTCTGCGTTGCCGCCACGGCCGCTGTCGTGGACCCATCCAAGCCCGGCGGCTCGGAGACAACAGCCGTTCGCGGCACAAACACGACCATCCACTCAATCTCGCCGCGCTCCCAACGCGACAGCGGGACCATATGGAGCACGTAGT
>VFZO01000451.1 GCA_016871155.1 Acidobacteriota bacterium
GCGCCGTTCCGGTCAAACCGGCCACGGACGCCTTAATGCTCCCGGCCTGAGCCACCGCGTCGGACGAGGCAACGTACTTGCCATCCTGGTTAATCGAACCCTTCAAACCCTCTAGCGACCATGCCGCCTTCTCCTCGCGGATAAAATTGCCGTTCGCGTCGAACAGCCGCGCACGGAACGAAGCGGATTCGCCGGGCTTCAGCATCACCTCCGCCGGCACGATCTGCGCCCATGTGGCCTTCGCTCCCGCGGCGGCGTTCACCGGCTTCGGCAGTTCGCCTTTCGGCGCGGCCTGCTTCTTTCCGATCGCGTAGGTGTTCTTCGTCGTCACCAGAAACACGCGGCCTTCGCTAATGCCCACCGAGGCGATAACCTTCTCGCCTTCCTCCTCGCTCTCGCCGGGTTTAACGAAGCTCACTTCGCTCAACTTCTCGGCGCGATCATTGTGCGGCCGGACGATGTAAAACTTACCGTTTTCCGTGCCGACATACAGCTTGCCGTCGGCCAGCACCATGGAAGACTTCTGAATCGTGCCCAGGTTCTGCTTCCAGATCTGCCGTCCCGTCTGCACGTCGAATGCGAAGATGTTGGCGCCGTTGTCCACCTGCAGAAACCGGTCGCCGTCTATGATGGGCGAGCTGAACCCGAGCTGGAATCCGGGGAAATAGAACTTCGCCTGATCTTTCTTGATCGGCCCCCGCATCGTCGCGTCAATCGCGCTGAACAAGCCCATCTCCGACGTGTCGAGGTTCTCCTCGGAATGCGTAATGTAGGCCGTCTTGCCGTTCAGCACAACGCCGGTGTTCAGACCGCGTTTCGACACCTCGTAGCGCCACAGCGGCTCGCCCGTCTGCGCCTTCACCGCGTGGGCGTTGCCGTCGCCGCCGCCCGCGATCAATTGGCGAACACCATCCACTTCGGCGATGACCGGCGGTGAATAGGTCGTATCGTAGGGACGGCCGCCTGGCGCGCTCAGGTACACCAACTCGCCGTTCTTTTTGTTGAAAGCCCAGAACCGGTGGCCGGCGCGGGAGAGCGCCCCCCATCCGGTAGAGACGCCGTTGACGATCACCAGCTCGCCGTCGATCACCGGCGAACCTGTGCGTCCGCCATGCGTCGTTACGAACGCAAAATCTTCGGCTAGCGACCGCTCCCACAGCTTCTTACCGTCGCGCGTAAAGGAACTCAGCAGCCCGTGAACCGAGAAAACGAACACGTTGCCGGACTCCGGATCCACGCTCGGGGAGGCCCACGCGGCGCGGTGCGGCGGCACATCGCTGAGCCAAAGATTGATCTTGTGGTCCCAAACCTGCTTGCCGCTGTCGGCGTTCAAGCAGACCAGCCGTTCCTGCAACGTCTTGCCGCTTCCGAGCACCGTCAAGATGTAGACATGATCCCCTTGAATCACCGGGGCCGAGCGTCCGCCAACCGGCGCCTTCCACGCGAGATTTTGCCCGTCGGGAGACCAGGACGCAGGCAAATTCTTCTCCGGCGACCGGCCGTCGCGATTCGGCCCGCGCCAATCCAGCCAGTCGGCCATCAACGGGACGGCCAGTAGAAACAGGAACAAAAAACGAACCAACGGCGTAGAGTGGAAGAGAGGCTTCATGAAACTATCCCTGATTATAGTTCTCGCCGGGCTTTCCGCGTTTGCCGATCCCGGAGAGGATCTGCACGCTGCGGCGCGGCGAGGGCAACTGGCGGAGGTGAAACGCCTGCTGGAGGCGGGTGCTCCTTTGGAATGGAAGAACAGCTATGGTTCGACTCCCCTGTACATGGCCGTGTTTAACCGCCATTTGGAGGTGGCGATACTGCTGTTGGACAAGGGCGCGAACCCGATCGTTACCGACACATTCTATAAGTCGTCGCTGATCGACGGCGCGTTACAGAAGGACCTGAAGGATGTGCTCCTAAAGATCGCCGAAAAAGGTCACAAATTTTCTCCTCAGCAGCTGACGCGGGTACAGGCCCATCCTTCGGTGCTTGCCGTGGCGCTGAAACAGGCCTACGTCCCCGGCGAACTCGCCGACGCGATGAGAGCCGCCGCCGGCGCGAAGAACGACGCCTCCCTGGCCCTGCTCCGCAGCGCAGGCGCCGCCGAATTCAAGGCCCCCGCGGTCGATCCGGCCGTTCTCAACGGCTACGCGGGCGACTTCGGTTCGCCGGCTGTTCCTCTGGGCGTCAAGATCACCGCCGAAAATGGCCAACTCCAGGTCCGCGCCGACGGCCAGAACGCCGCTCCCCTCACCACCGATTCGGCCACCGAATTCAGCTTCGCCCCCGCCAGCCTAAAGCTCGTCTTCGAGGGGAACGACAAGTTCGTCCTCCACCAGGGCGGACAGAAAATCGATTTCTTCCGCAAAGGCTCGACGGCCATGCCAGCGGTTAAGAAGGTCGAAATGGCCTTGTTGAACAAGTACACCGGGCACTTCACTTCTCCCGATCTGCCGCTCGAAGTCGATGTCTTTGCCGCCGATGGAGTTTTGTCGATCCAGGCCACCAAGCAGCCGAAACTGAACATGACCGCGGAGTCCGACACGGTCTTTACCTTCGCTCCAGCCGGCGCCAAAATGACGTTCGCCGCTGACGGCACCTTTACCCTCGAACAGGGCGGCCGCACCGCCAAGTACACAAAGGCAAAATGAAATTTCTAATTCTTGCGACCCTTGCGGTAAATGCCGCCGAGTCGTGGCCGCAATTTCGGGGAGTAAATGCTTCCGGCGTCGCAGCCGGTGAAAAGGCGCCGCTGCGCTGGAATGGCGAAAAGGGGGAAAACGTTCTGTGGAAGACGGAAATCCCGGGCCTGGGCCTCTCCTCGCCTATCGTCTTCGGCGACCGCATCTTCGTTACCTCGGCCATCTCCGCCGACGCGAACTCCAAGGTCAAACATGGCCTCTACGGCAGCACCGAGTCGCATCCGGACACCACTTCCCACAAGTGGATGACCTACGCCGTTGACCGCAAGACCGGCAAGATCGTTTGGCAGGCGCTGGCACATGAGGGCGTGCCGAAAACCAAACGCCATCCAAAATCGACCCAGGCCAACTCCTCCAGTGCGACGGACGGGAAGTACGTCGTCTCCTATTTCGGCAGCGAAGGGCTCTATGTCTACGACTGGGCCGGCAAACTGGTCTGGAAGAAAGACGTAGGACTGGTCAACGCCGGCTGGTTCTTCGAGCCGGACTACGAATGGGGTTCCGCCTCCTCCCCCATCCTTCACGACGGAATGGTGATCCTTCAAGTCGACCGCCAAAAGGACAGCTTTCTCGCCGCCTATGACCTCGGCACCGGCAAGGAGCGGTGGCGAACCGCGCGGGCTGAAATTCCGTCCTGGGGCACGCCCACGGTCGTCACCTCAAAAGCAGGCGTCGAGATCGTCACGAATGGCACGAAATCTATCCGCGGCTACGATCCAAAATCCGGCGCCGAGCTGTGGAACGTTGGCCCGAACTCCGAAATAACTGTTACCACGCCCGTTTTCGCCGACGATCTGATCTTCGTCGCAAACTCCTATCCGCCGCATCAAAAGACTTACGCCATCAAACCCGGATCGAAGGGCGACCTTTCTAAGGCCCCCGACTCCATCGCCTGGACCCAGCCGCGCGGTGTCTACATGCCTACGCCAGTCGCCTACCAGAAGCAGCTTTACATCGTCCAGAATCAAGGAATCCTAAACGTGTACGAGACCACCTCCGGCAAGCAGGTTTACCAGCAACGGATCGGGACCGGCGGCGCGTACTCGGCCTCGCCCATCGCGGCGGCCGGCAGAATCTACGCCACGTCGGAGGATGGCGACATCCACGTAATTAAGGCCGGGGCGCAATACGAACTCCTCGCCACGAATCCCATGGGCGAAGTGCTAATGACCTCGCCCGCCATCGTCGACGGAACGCTGTATGTTCGTGGAATGAAACATCTTTTCGCGATCGGCGAGCGGTAACAGCACTTTTGGTACAGTAACGATCCCCCGGCAGAGCCGGGGGCCTTCGTTCGTGAGCCGCTCAAAGCGGCTGGTTGGGGTCGCTGGCGCGGCCCCGTGGTTTAGCACCACCTCAAAGGTGGCGCATCAGTAGTCC
>VFZO01000452.1 GCA_016871155.1 Acidobacteriota bacterium
TCGTTCTATCCTGTCTTTGGCCATCCTCGTCCTGCTCCTTCGTGAAAGTCTTTGAATCCTTCCACTGGATCATGGCGATGGGTGGCCTTGTTCGGCCCTCCTTTTACACCCTAAATTTTACGCGGCCAATCCCGATTTCGTCACCGAGATCGAGTAGCTGCCGGGTTGGAGCTGCGGCATTCGGAACCGCCCGTCGGCGTTCGTCTCAATGTCGCGGCCAATGCCGGTTTCAATGTTCTTGACGGTGACCTTGGCCTGCGTAACCACCCCGCCGGAAGCGTCACGAACTGTCCCCAATATCTCAGCGTTCGTCGTCTGGGCTTGTAGCCCGGACGCGCATGCACTGATCACAAACAAGTAAGCGAGTTGCCGCTTCATGTTGTACCCCTTTTTGGATGTTGTACCCTGCGCAGCACACGTTCGTGGGTGCTGTGCGTAACCGTAGAGTAACACTAGCCGTAGAGTGCGTACAACGGGGTTCGCCCCAAAACCGTTGACAAATACGGCTTCACTGCGATGTTTCGACGGCCGTTTTGGACCCGCGAATGCAATCGGGAATTCCGATGCCATCAAAGGCATTACCGGCCAAATGGAGCCCCGGATACTTTTTTTCAAGCTCCCGGATGCGCCCGATCCGGTCTTTGTGCCCGAGCGTGTACTGCGCCATCGCCTGCGGCCAGCGGTTTACTTTTGTGAAAATAGGCATGGCCGTTACGCCGGTCAGATCTTTCAATTCCGCAAGCACTTCGCGAATCAGGCTGGCCTCGGGAACGTCCGCTGCGGCGTGCCCCAAAAAGCACCGCGCCAGAGCTTTGGCCGGGGGGACCCGGTGGTCGAACTTGGTCTTGACGAAGGTGCAGGCGGCAATGCGGCGGCGCTCCACTTTTGGAACCAGAAATCCGAATCCCGTGAACCGGCCCTCCACGTCGGCCTGTTCGAACCCGAGCGCCAGCGTCACCGACGAGTTGTACGGAATCTCCCGCAGCAGGCCGGCCATCGGGCCGTCGAGCGGCTCCAGAATCTGTGCGGCGGCATACGCCGGGCAACAGACGTAGACATGATCGGCGTATAGTTTCTGGCCGCGCATTTCAACTTCATAGCCGAAATTCGACTTCCGAACGGCGACGGCTTCCTCGCGGAAGCGGTCGATCTTTCCCGCCAGTTGCCCCGTCATTGCCAGCGTCAACTGTTCCATTCCACCTTTCATTGTCCGGAACAGCGAGCCGCTCGACGGCGGCTGCTTCGCCCTTCCCGCCAGAATCCCCTTGGTCAGGCTCCCGTACTTCTTCTCGATCTCGACGAACTGCGCCAGGACCGCATCGGCGCTGAGCAGCTCCGGGTCGCCCCCGTAAACGCCTGCAAGCAAGGGCTCGGCCAGGTAATCCACCGCTTCCTGGCCATAGTGACTGCGAACCATCTGGGCGACGCTCCGTTCCGGAGCGTCCGGGATGGGACCCTTGAAATAGTCGAGCGCCATCCGGAACTTGGTGCCCCACGAAAAGAGTGGACTGCGCAGCACCGGTCCCAGCTTGGTGGGGACCATCATCATCAGTCCATCCGGCATCGGAACAAGCTTCCCATTCCGTACGATGGAGGTTACGCGCTGGTGATCGTTCGACCCGATCACCTCGTTCTCCAAACCCAACTCGCGGATCAGTTCCATCGCTGCCGGTTTTGAGGCCAAAAAGCTATCAGGGCCGCCTTCCACCAGGCAGCCCTCTAAGTGGTCGGTGCGGATTACGCCGCCCAGGCGCTTTTCCCTCTCCACCAACACGGGTTTGTGCCCGGCTTTGGCCAGATACCAACAGGCGGCCAGGCCGGAGATGCCGCCGCCGATAACGACGTGGGACGGCATGGGGGCTCTTTAGTGACGGAAATCGCGGACGATTTGCACGGCCGCCTTCACGTTCTCCACCGGCGTCTCCGGCAGAATGCCGTGACCCAGATTGACGATGTGGCCCGGCCGGGTTCCCGTGCGCTTCAGCAATTCGTGAATCTTTGCCTTCAACTCCGGAAGCGGTGCGAACAGCGCCACCGGATCCAGATTGCCCTGCACTGCCGAACGGTAGCTGATATCCATCCAGGCTTGGTCGATGTTCACGCGCCAGTCGACGCCCATCACATCGCCGCCCGCCGCATGCAGTTCCTTGAAGAACCCCGCCGCGCCCGTTCCGAAGTGGATCACCGGAACGCCCGTGGATCGGATGCGTTCGATGAGAGCCCGCGAATAGGGCGCGACATAACGCACATAGTCGTCCGGCGACAACGCTCCCACCCACGAATCGAAAATCTGAATCGCGCGCGCTCCGTTGGCCACTTGCATGATGGCGAACGGCCCCAGCACGTCGACAATCTTGCCCATCAGCCGGCGCCAGAGGGTCTCATCCGAATACATCAGGCGCTTCGTGTGCAGGAAGCTGCGGGAGGGCCCGCCCTCGATCATGTAGCTGGCCAGCGTAAATGGCGCGCCGGTAAACCCGATCACAGGAACCTTGCCGGCCAGCGCGCGCGCCACCAGTTGAATCGATTCGCCCACGTAACCGAGTTCGTCGGTGTTGGAGATCGAGAGCGAATCGATATCGGCGCTATCGCGGACCGGATTCTCGATGTGCGGGCCTTCTCCGGCCCGGAATTCCAGCTTCAACCCCATCGGTTCCACCGGAAGCAGTAAGTCCGCGAAGATGATGGCGGCGTCGACATCCAGTATCTCAACCGGTTGCAATGTCACCGTCGAGGCCAGGTCTGGGCGCTTACAAATTTCAAGGATGGAGTTCTTCGCGCGTATATCGCGGTACGGCTTTAGATAGCGTCCCGCCTGCCGCATGAACCACACGGGCCGGACGTCGGTTGGACGCCTCCGGCAAGCATCTAGAAATCGGCTGCTCATTGGAGCCACGCGCATTTGGCCTCCCCACGGTCCTCGCACAGATAAGCGCGATAACCGCTTGGTAAGTGATTGGCCGCCCACTGGCGGCCGTGAATATAGACGGGCTTCGTCCAAGCCTCGGAGTCGAGAGCCCGGGGCGAGACGACGGAAACGGAATACATACCCGGGGCCGGATAGCCCGTGCGGGGGTCCATGATATGGGAGTAAGTACGCTTCCCGGCGCGGAAGAACTTTTCGTAACTTCCCGACGTCGACATGGACTGGTTCTTCAAATACACTGCGGCCGCCGTTTTCGTGGCGTTCTTCGGATCGCGGATCAGCACCTGCCAACCGCGCGGCTCGTCCGGTGGAGCGCCGGCCGCATAGATCGAACTGCCCCCGGCGTTAATCAATGCCGCCGGCACGCCCGCCGTTTGCAGCATCGCGGCCATCTTGTCAACGGCATAGCCCTTGCCGATCCCGCCCGGATCGATCTCCAGGCCGTCGATGGCAAAACGAACTGTACGGTTGGTGGCGTTCAAAACGATGTTCTTGTATCCCGTCCGGGCCAGAGCCGTCCGGACCTGGGCTCTGTGCGGCAAATGTCCCGAACCCTTATAGAAACCCCAGATTCTCATTAGCGGTCCCACAGTGATGTCGAACGCGCCTTCGCTCCTCTGGCTATAACTCACGCAGGCTGCGAGTAAGTCAAACAGCTCCTGACTCACAGTCACGTCTCGGGACGAAGCGGACTTGTTGATCTGGCTCCATTCGCTCTCCGGCCGGTAGTTGGACAACACCCGGTCCAGACGGCGAGCCTCTTCGAGGGCGGATTCGACGGTCGCCGCGAGCGAGTCGCGGTCCCTGCCCCAGGCAGCGATCGAAAAGGTGGAACCCATGGCATCGACGCTGGATTCGTACCGAACAAGAGGTCCGGCGGCGAAGCCCAAGGCCGCAGCCAGATACCAAATTAGCACAGCAAGGGCGAAAATTGGGCGAAAATTCATGCCGGAAGTCGCTAAGTGAAGGAAAAACAGTAGGTTAGCCAGTGTGGCTTTCTTCAACGTAGCAGGAATGGCGCCGCCTGTCACTCCTTCCCCAAAATGGTTATGATCCGGGATTTCCATTTTGGGTCTCCCGGACCCCCACAGTATACACCAACGCCTCACTCCCGTGCCGGATTTGATCAGAATCCCCTTTCCGAGGGCG
>VFZO01000453.1 GCA_016871155.1 Acidobacteriota bacterium
GCGCGCTGCCGCGCGAACACCCGTTCGCCTCTGGAAATCTGCGCGTTTTGGAGATGCGCCTTACGGGCCAAAAACTCGGTCTGCTGCCGCCCCGCGCCGACGATTTTATTTCCCTGCTTCTTTAGCCGCGCGCCGCCGCGCCTTTACTCGGTCCCTGTAGAAATAGTGGATTACGTCCGGTGTCCAATGGACCAGCGCGTTTTTCCAGGCCTCGACGCCCTCGTCCACGAGCTTCTTTCCGGACTCGGCCGCCGCCTCGTCCCCGGTTGCCGCGAACTCCGGCCGCAGATAGTAGAGTTGCGCCCGGCCATGCACTCCGCCGCCGTCCAGCATTGCCGGCGAGTCCAGCGGTTCCAGCGGCGCCGCCGCCAGAATGCGCACGCCGGCTCGTCGCACCATCACCTCGCCCGCCGCCTCCTGCAACTGTTGGGAATGGCCGTCTTCATCGTGCCCGTTTACGACGCAGATCGTTCGGAATCCGATGCGCGCAATTTCGTCGAACAGCGTCTCCCAAAGCGGCCGCAGCTCGCTCGCCGGAAACTGCACGGCGAACGATCGCCGCTCGCTCTCAATCGGCCACCATGTCGCCGGAAACAAGACCGCATTCAGCGACTCGGCCAATCGCTCGCAAAACGCCTCGGATACGAGGCCCGGCAGCCCCAACGGCAGCGCCTCGCCGAGGGGATGCAGCGCGCCCATCGGAACAACGGCGGTCGCATTTTCCGCCATTGCGTCATCCAACTCCTGTGGCCGCAGGCATGCGTATCTCTTGATCATCGCTGCCAGTACACCACAAGGTTTTGCGTCGCCGACCCAATGCACGCGATGTCCGGTTTCCGGTCCGCGTTCAAATCCACAATCGTGCACGCCGCCGCCGACACCTCACCTTCGCTCACTACCTGCCGGATCCATCGCTTCGACTCTTCGTAGTAAATGTAGACGCCTCGTTTCCCGCCCCGAAAACCGGCCACAATCTCGTCTCTACCGTCGCCATTCAGGTCCCCTGTGTAGATCGTGTGCCCATCCGTTAACGTATCGTCGATGACCAGCCGCTGTTTGTTGCGATAGACGGCCACCTGATTTCCGTGCCACGGCTCGATCGCCGCGACGAACCGCTCCCCGCGCAGCCTACCCACCGTCACGTCGGAGGATCCGGATTTCGGCCACGGCGACGGGTCACCGTCGAACAGTTTTTCCCTCTTCCACGTTCCGTCGCGCTGTGCCAGATTCACGTGAATTCCCTGAAAACTCGCACTCATCACATCCTCGCGCCCGTCGCGGTTCCAGTCGGTGATGAAAAGACCATGGACAACGCCCTCGTCGTCGGAATGGATCAGTTGCCGGTTCCAATCGCCCGGCCTGTACGCCACCAACGGCGCACGGTCTCGATACTCGGGCGCCACGGCGGACGCGCCCGTCAGCGGCGCGTTAATAAACAGGCCATTGGCCGTTCGCACGCGGTGGGACGTTGTCAACCGGTCGATCTCCTTCACGCTCCACGGCTTCTTTGGGTCGCCCTGATGCCGCAGGAAACTCACAATGCCCACGCTCCGCGCCGCCTCGTTTTCAAACGCATGCGCCACCAGCAGTTCCGGCACGCCGTCCTTGTCAATGTCCATCGGCCACGTGTTGATCATGCGCATTAGGCCGCTGGCGATCACGTGCCGCTGCCACGACGGATTCTCCAGCCAGATCAACTCCGTCATCCCCGACGCCAGCGCGATCAGATCCGGCTTGCCATCGCGGTTCAAGTCCGCCGCCACTACCTGATAGCCGCCGCGCAGCCCCGCCGCCAACGCCTGCTTCTCGAATCGCGCGAAACGAGTCTGCGCCGAAACGGTCAGCGTCAGCAGAAACACCGTGAAACGCCTCAAACCTGCCTCCGGATAGAATGGACTCTGAATGCCAATTCTAACAACCGTCGTGGGCAGCTACCCAACCCCGCAGTGGCTCCAAGGGAATACCTCACGCGGCGCGCTGCGCGACGCCATCATGGTCGTTCTGAAAACGCAGGAATTGGCCGGCATCGACGTAGTCGCCGACGGAGAACTGAATCGCTTCGATCCCAGCCATCCCGAAACCAACGGCATGATTGACTACTTTATCAGCCGCATGTCCGGCATTCAGACCAGTTTCTCCATCGCCGACATCGACGCGTTTCGCGCCGACGCTCAGTTGACCTATCGCACCGATCCGGCCGGAGTCGTCACTGGCGAAGTCGGCGACGGTGTCCTCAACCTCGCCCGCGATTACGACTTTACCCGGCCGCTTACCACAGCTCCGCTCAAGTTCACCAGCACCGGCCCGCACATGCTCACCAAGGTCCTGACTGGCCGTTACTACAAATCGCGTGACGAATTGTGCATGGCCATCGCGCGCGTTTTGCGCCGGCAAATGGAGCGCATCCCCGCCGAAGTGGTCCAGATCGACGAAGCCAATATCAGCGGCCATCCGGAGGATCGGGAGTGGGCGCTGCCCGCTATCAACCATGTCCTCGACGGCATTCGCGGAAGACGCGGCGTGCACGTTTGTTTCGGCAACTACGGGGGGCAGTCGGTGCAGAAAGGTTTTTGGCGGGACCTGATGCCTTTCCTAAACGGCCTGCATTGCGACCATCTGATTCTCGAGTTCGCGCGTCGTGGCTACGGCGAGTTGGACGCGTTCAAGGAACTCGACCCGAAAATCGGTCTGGGCTTGAGCGTCATCGACATCAAGGACAATGGCATCGAGTCGCCCGAGGAAATCGCCCGGCGCATCGAACACGCGCAGTCCATTCTCGGTCCTGGCCGCATCCCATTCGTCCATCCGGACTGCGGTTTCTGGATGCTCCAACGCAGCGTCGCAGACGGAAAAATGCGCGCGCTGGTCGCCGGACGCAACTTGTTCGAAGGGAGAGCCTGACGTCATGAAAGCCCTGATTGTATTGGTTCCGGCGCTCGCCTGGGCGCAGACGCTTGGTGAGCCGAAGCAGCTTACCAACGGCGGTCAGAACGCGGAGGCATACTGGTCGCCCGACGGCAAACGCATCGTCTTCCAGTCCACCCGCGAAAAGTTTCAGTGCGACCAGATCTTCACCATGAACGCTGACGGCTCCGGACAAAAACTGGTCTCCACCGGTAAGGGCCGCACCACCTGCGCCTACTTCCTCAAGGACAACAAGCACATCGTCTACGGCTCCACCCATGAAGCCGCGGAGGCCTGCCCGCCCCCGCCCGATC
Source organism: Acidobacteriota bacterium (assembly GCA_016871155.1). GTDB lineage: Bacteria > Acidobacteriota > Terriglobia > Bryobacterales > Bryobacteraceae. The sequence goes on from VFZO01000453.1 coordinate 3,219, forward strand.
GCAGCAAGGGCTACGTCTGGGGCGTCTTCCCGGGTTACGACATCTTCGTCACGACCCTCGAAGGAAGGATCGTTCGCAAGCTGACGGCGATGCCGGGCTACGATGCCGAGGCGACCGTCAATTTTAAGAGCGGCCGCATCGTCTACACGTCGATGGAATCCGGCGATCTCGATCTTTGGACCATGAAGCCGGACGGCTCGGACAAGCTGCAAATCACCAAGTCCAAGGGCTACGACGGCGGCGCCGTCTTCTCGCGCGACGGCAAGCGCATCGTCTGGCGCGCCAACCACCCGCGCACCCCTGAACAGATGGAGCGCTATGAGGGTCTGCTCAAAGAGAACCTCACCGCGCCTATGAAGATGGAGCTATTCGTCTCCGATGGGCGTGGCGCCAACCCCCGCAAAATCACGGACAACAACTGCGCCAACTTCGCGCCCACATTTACTCCGAACGGCAAGCGCATTGTATTCTCTTCGAACATGCACAAATGCGACGGCCGCGATTTCGAGCTCTATATCGTTGACGCCGACGGAGCGAATTTGAAACAACTCACCCGCTACGGCGGCTTCACCTCATTCCCGGAATTCTCGCCGGATGGCCGGAAAATGGTATTTTCCAGCTCTCTGAACGCAAAGGACCGTTTCGAGTTCAATATCTTTGTCGCGGACTGGAAGCCCTGAACCGTCGCGCAGTAAGGCGTCGAACATGACGAACTTCACGGTATGGAAAAACGAAGTTGGCCGCAAATGTTTGAATTCGTGGTTCGACCGGTTCAGCATTGCCGCTCTCGGTCCTCCAGACCGCTCCGTGCGGCACACGAGAATGGACACGCGAGTACCT
>VFZO01000454.1 GCA_016871155.1 Acidobacteriota bacterium
CCGGTCGGCCTTCAGATCCACGCGCGCCACCAATTGGCCGTTCAGAAGGAACGGCAATACGTAGTAGCCCCAGCGGCGCTTCGCGGCCGGGGTGTAAATCTCGATACGGTACTCGAATCCGAATAACCGCTCCGCCCTCGGACGAAACCACACCAGCGGGTCGAAGGGCGAGAGCAGCGCGGCGCCCCGGTGAGCGTGCGGGATTCGCGCGCCGGCGGGCAGGAAGGCGGGCTCGCGCCAACCGTCCACGATGACCTCCTCCAGTTCGCCGGCCGCGGTCATCTCCCGAAGCCGTTCGCGGGCATCGCGGATGTTCATTCGGTGATAATCGGCCAAGTCGCGCGCAGTTCCGACTCCGTGCGCCGCTGCCGCAATGCGCAGAAGGCCGTGCTGCTGCTCTCGCACAGGTATGGAGGTCTCCAAGTACTCGCGGGGCACGATCCGCTCCGGCAGATCGTAGCTTCGCGCGTAGTTCGGCAGCCGGTTCGCGCAGGCAATCAGGCCGCGTCCAAAGTGGGCTTCCAGCACCGCCCGAGGAAACATTCCCATCCATACCGCGTGCAGCTTTCGCGCCACACCGGGTGGTGGTTCCAAGTCCTCAGCGGCCAGCGGCCCGCGCGCACGGATCTGTTCCAGAACCCACTCAGCGTACCCGGCATGTTTCCGCAACACGGAGTCGAAGCCATACGGCCGTACACGATGCGCGGCGCGCCGGTGTTGCAGCAGCGGCCAGTGTTCCACCGGAACAATGGAGGCCTCGTGGGCCCATTGCTCGGTGAACCGGTACTTCCTGTACACGAGGCTGTGCAGCTGCGCGCGGTCGTATGGACCGATGCGGGAGAACGGAATCAGAAAGTGCGCAGGAATCAGAACGTTGACGAAGTCGATCTGCAACAAGCCGATCCTCAACACTGCCTCCTCCAAGCTCTGGCGGCGGCCGAACCCTTGCGCCGTCAGCGCAACTCGCCGGGCCTCATCGAGCGTCAGGCGTTTCATGGCAGCGCGAACGCAAAAAACAGCGCTCCGGATTTGGCGCCGCTCTTGCCTCCGCCGGCCGGCACGACCACGTACTGCTTGCCCTTTATTTCATATGTCGCCGGTGTCGCATTCGCGGCAAACGGCAAGGTGGTCTCCCAAAGCAGCTTGCCGGTTCGCTTGTCGAAGGCGCGGAACTTGTTGTCGAAATTCGTCGCGCCGATAAACAAGAGTCCCGACTTTGTGATGAGCGGGCCGCCGTAGTTCTCGCTTCCCGTGCTCTTGCCGGCGAGTTGCGGATACTCTCCAAACGGGATCTTCCAGGCGTAGTTTCCAGTGTCGAGCGAGATGGCGTTGAGCGTTCCCCACGGTGGTGCAATGGCGGGGAATCCGTCCGGATCCAGGAATTTGTTGTAGCCGTCGGTCGTATAGGCCTGCTCCATGGGTGAATCGGATTTCGCTACGAGGACCTCTTTCTCTTCGCCTCGCAGCACGAATGAACTCAAGGCTTGCAGCGCGTCCGGACCCAGATTTTGAAAGCCCGGCATCCGGCCGGCACCCGCGCCGACTACCTTTTCAAATGCCGCCGCGTCCATACGCGCGCCAAGACCCTGCAACGACGGGAATTCCGGCGGGCTGCCGCCCAGGTCTTCGCGATGGCAACCTGCACAACTGCGTGCGTAGATTTGTTTGCCGCGCATCAAGCCGCCGCTGGTGGATCGCGGCACGAGCCGGAGGATCCAAGCCATCTCGTTGGAGTTGACGTAGAATAAGCCCGTCTCCGGGTCGAACGCCTGTCCTCCCCATTCAGCCGCCCCGTCGAAGCCGGGAAACACAACGGTGCCTTCGATGGACGGCGGATCCCACTGTCCGTTGCTCCGTACACGCCGTAGCCGCTCGCGGGCGAGCTTGGCGGCTTCCGGGGTGCGGGTCGTCAGTTGGTCTTCGGTCAACCGCTGCCGTGCAAAGGGTTCCGGCCGCAGGGGCAGCACTTGAGTGGCGGCGAGTTTCTCCCCTGCGACCGGCGAGGCAGGCGTTTTCACTTCCTGCAGGGGAAACAACGATTCACCGCTCACACGGTCAAAAACGAACACGTGTCCGGACTTGGTCGCCTGTGCCACCGCATCGACCAGACGCCCGTTCCTCGCCACGGTCACCAGCAGGGGGGGCGTGGGGAAATCGCGATCCCACACATCGTGCTTCACGGCCTGGAAATGCCACTTCCGCTTACCGGTTCGTACGTCTAGGCACAGCAAGGTATTCGCAAACAAATTGTCGCCAGGGCGATTGGCGCCAAAGAAGTCGTACGCCGCCGAACCGGTGGGCACATAGACCAAGCCGCGCTTTGCATCTAGTGCCATGCCCGGCCAACTGTTCGCTCCGCCGAGGAACTTCCAACCGTCCTTAGGCCACGACTCGTATCCAAATTCTCCCGGATGGGGAATCGTATGGAAGCTCCAGCGCAGTCTGCCGGTCCGCGTGTCGTAGGCGCGAATCTCGCCGGGTGCCGAGGGCAACCCTTCACTGCAGAGCGAACCGATAATCAGCATGTCCTCGAACACGACACCCGGCGTGGTCAAGCCAACATTCAGCGTTTCCGGCGGCCGGCTCAGATCTTCGCGCAAGTCAATCCAGCCTTTGCCTCCGAAAGCCGCATCCGGTTTCCCTGTTTTACGATCAATCGAATATAGGCGATGCTGCGCCGCGACGTAGAGCCGCGAGTTCGTTCCATCGGTCCAGTGCATTAGGCCCCGGTTGCGCTGTTTGTTCCGCACGGGCCCGCCCTCATAAGGATCGAAACTCCACACCGGTTTGCCGGTCGCGCCATTCAGGGCGTGCACCCGCAGCTTCGCGGATGTGACATAGACAATGCCATCCAGAACGATCGGATTCACCTGGATCTCCGAGCCTTCGAACGAATCGCCAGCGTCGAACTCCCAGGCCTTCTTGAGCTTGCCTACATTGGCCGGCGTGATTTGCCGGAGAGTCGAGTAGTGGAGGTTTTCCGGACCGCCCATATAAGCGGGCCAGCCGCGATGGGTGGCGTCCGGCACCGGCTTACGCTGGGCAATCAGCAAAATCGAGACGAGGAGGAAGGCGAAAATTCGCATGCCTTCTATTCGTATCGCAAAGCTTCTACCGGGTCCAATCGGGCAGCCTTCACGGCTGGCCAGGTTCCAAAGAAGATGCCCACTCCGACCGACACTGCGAAGCCGGCGACTAACGCTCCCGTGGATACCGCGGACGGCAGCGAAGGCACCAGGGTGCCGATGATGACCGTCACAACTACGGCGATCAAAAGACCCAGAGTGCCGCCCGCGCCGGTTAGCGCCACGGCCTCTGAGAGGAACTGAATGATGATGTCGCTCTTGCGCGCGCCCAGCGCCTTGCGAATGCCGATCTCCTTGGTTCGTTCGGTGACCGAGACCAACATAATGTTCATCACGCCGATGCCGCCGACCAGCAGCCCGAGGCCGGAGATCGAGATCGAGACGAGCACAATCAACTGTGTGATCGAATCAAAACGGGCGATTATCTGATCCGCCGTTGTCAGCGAGAAGTCGTCCGGTTTTCCGGCGGGCACTTTGCGCGACCGCCGGAGCAGTTGGCGCACATCCTCCTCGGCTTCGGCGCGGCGGCCTTCTGCCGCCTTGGCGATCACGACAATCCGATCCAATTGCGGATACCGCAACCGCGCGACCGTAAACGGAACAGTCACCTGGCGGTCAATCGGATTCTCTCCAAAGAAACCGCCTTTGGCCTCTTCGGTGACACCCACTACGGTGTACTCAGCCCCCGCCACGAGGATGGACCGCCCCAAAGGGGCGCCGTCGGGGAATAGCGCATTCGCCAGTTTGGGGCCGACAACGCAAACGCGTGCCGTCCGCCGCTCTTCTTCGTCGGTGAACGGCCGGCCCAGCATAAAATTGCGGGGCTGCGTGACAAAGCCGCTCGCCGTCTGGCCAACCATCGACACCTGATCCGATTCGTATCCAGGAACTTTGGCCGTGATCGGCGTTCTGCCAATGATTCCAGGCAGGTACATTGTGGCGCTCACCTCGTCCA
>VFZO01000455.1 GCA_016871155.1 Acidobacteriota bacterium
CACCGCAGCAGCGATCTCGCGTGAGGGCCGCGCCCGCTTCGATCAACCCCCTGATCTCGGAAGGCCGCAGACCATTTCAGCGAGCGCGCGAGATCAAGGCGAGGTTTCGCCCGTTTCGCCGCCATTCTCATCGGGGCCCTCCGCTCTCTCCACCAAGGCGAGAGCGCGCAGCCCCCGCCACGACGCGGGAGCAGAGGGTTTCGCCGTGCTCTCCAGACGGGTCAGCCTGTAAACAAACCGGTCGACCTCGTGAGAGGCCGACCGGTCGTGGCGGCGGAGGAGCGATCGGAACTTCAGTCGTACCGGCCACTGCCCAGGGCATTCCAATCCTTGAAGACGTGTACAGGATTGCACAGCGAAGACATCGCAGCGCTGTGGACTGCGCCGATGAGCAGGCCGTGTACGCGCAGGTGCAGTGTCTTCCGAGCCGAAGCGACGGCATCGCTCGTCGCGCCGGGGACAGGAAACACGCCGTCGCTCACGATGATCGCGTCGGCCCTTGACCACTTTGCCGACTCGACACGCTTCAGCGCGCGGGCGATGGGTTCTGCCACATCGGTTCCCCCGTGGAAGGAGCAGCCGAGAAACTCCAACAGGCCTTGCACGCCGCCGCGCTTGACCGACAAGTCCAACTCGGCCACTTGCTCCGGCCCGCTGAACGCATACAGGAAGCAGTCACGCTTCTCGGCATTGGCGATGCGGACGGCTTCAAGCGTGACGGCCTTGGCGATGGTCTCGGGCGCACCCTCCATGGAGCCGGACGTATCGAGGCAGACGATGATCGGCCCGCGTTCCTGCTTCTTCTTTGGACGATCCGCGTCACGGGCCTCGGCGCCCGCGTCGTCGGCGATCAACTGTTCCTTCTCGACGCCGCGCACGTGGTACGTCGCCAGCGCCCGCTCCGCCCGTTTGGCGTGCCAGAGCAGCCGCAGGGCCGGGCGGATGAAGAGAATCGCTTCCGACGGCAGCATCCGGGCGATGTCGCCGGAGCGTTCGACGCCCCGCGTGTCGTGCGGCACGGCGGGCGTGTCGATGTCGCGGAGTTCGGCGGGGGCGCGGCGGACGGGGCCGAAGAGGCGTTCGAGGATCGGTGTCTCTTCGGGCTTCTCGGTGCTCTGCATCCGGCCCAACTGGCGCACTACATCCTGAATCTGCGGCAGTTTCTTGAGCAGGTCCGCCAGCCGCTTGGCATCCTGCCAGCCGGTGTGACGCAGGACGGTGCGCGACAAGTCCCACCCGAGGCCGCACACGTCGCCGAGTTCGCCGAAGACTTCCTCGATGGCAGACCAGGCGCGGAGTCGTTTGCCCCACGCGGCGGCCATATTGTCCGCCATTTGCTTTGCCGCCGCCGTTTCCGCCTGTTGCCTTGCTTCCGCTTCTTGTCGTTTGATGCGTTCCCGCCGCGTCTCCTCGGACTCCGCAGATTCCTTCCTCGCGGCCTCGATCGAAAGCAAATCAGCCAAAAGCCGGTTGGCCTCGGTGCTGCTGAACCGCTCTGCGGCGGCGGCGTGGTCGAGGACGCTCACTGTGACCTCGTCGGCCAAATCGGGCGACTCGGCGCATCGCTCGGCGAGGCCGGATTCCTTGAGCCACGCAAAGACCTCGGCCTGCACGCGGGCACACGGCCAAGCAGTCTCGTTCACGGCGGGCACTAGCCCGCGCCCCAATGCGGTGCGCAGTACCCGCACGCCCTCGGCCCGATCGGCCAGTGTGCCTGTGGGATTGGTTGCGACGGCGGCGAAGACTGCGGGAGGCAACGCCGACATGGACGCGGTGACCCTGTCAAGCACCGCCAGTGGTGCTGGTTGTGCTGGAGCGGTGGTCATGGCTCAATCCTCGTCCGTCAATAGCCCGAGTGCGACCCAATCGACGAAGCGGTTCGCACCGGTAGCCATCGACTTGGACCAGAACTTTTCGAAGCACTGGTGCAACAACTCGCCTTTGCGGTCGTTGTTGCCGTAGCGGATCGCCTGCACCAGCCCGACGATGTGTTTCGCACTCTCGCTGCTGACTTCGGTCGTGTTGTCGGCAGAGACGAGGGCCTCGATCCCATCCAAACGCTCGAACACGGCGTCGGGTGCCTTGTCAATCACCGAGTATTCCCGCAGTAGTTTGAGATAGGTCTTCAACGTCAAGTTGCGGATTCGGGTCTCGTAGTGATAGTGGATGCCTCTTAATTTGAGAGAGCGCTTGAGCATACCGATGACCTCACGAACGGCAGGCGGCACCTCAGCTTCACAAATGCCATCCCACCAATGGTCATCAGACAACACCCCTTCGAGCGGCTTACCGCTCCGGCGTTGTTCGTTCAACGCAGACGCCGCGACGGCCTTGAACGCTTGGAGCATTGACGGGGGCAAAGCCGCAAGTTCCGCGGGAGGGGTGCTCGACTTCTGCGGAAGCGCCTTGAATCCGGAAAGTGCTGCCTTCGCACGGCGATCGAGCGAGGCGAGAAGATCACGCTGTTGTGTAATGCGGCGTTGCGCATCAGTTATGAAGCCCGTATCGAGCCAGAGATGGGACGTCACGGCTTGCTCAACACCGGTGGCGACCGCGTCCAGTGCGGCCTGTCCCGCCACGATTTGCTCGTGGACCCACGCGACGCCATCGGCGCGCTCTTTGATGTGCCGCGCGGTGTAGTGCCGCGTTTCGATCATGGGTTTGTTCTCGACCTTCGACCCGTTGTGGACTCTGTGACGATCGGTTGTGTGCTCTCCGTTGGCACCGATGAACAGGCGGCGCCCGTCCTTGTCCTTCTTCTGCGGACCTTGCTCGCGGTCGCCCTTTAGTTTCTCTTCCCAAACCGAGAGGTGTTTGCCCAGTTGGCCGGGGTCTTGAACCGTGGCCTCTCCGATGCGTGCCGTGTACCACTCGAAGAGGCCCGTGATCTCCTCCGGCTTGTGCCAAAGGCAATGCTGGAGCAGCCAGCAGTCCCACACCGAAACCGCTGAACGCCCATCGGTGTGCGCTGCGACTTGCAGCAGAAAGAGTGCCTTTCGCCAGCGCCGGTCGGAAACGGGAATCTTCTGGTCCTGGCAGAACTTCCGCATCGCCTTCAAGAGCGACTCCACCTCAGCCGGGACCGTGACCTTGCGCGCGGCTTCGCGGATGTGCTTGATGTCCTGCAGCGTGAGACGGTCGGCTTCCGGGATGCTGATCTCGGCCTGCCCGCGCAGGGCCAGCAACTTGCCAAAGCCATCCTCGGTGACGGGGCCGACGTGGAACCGCACCAGGAAGCGGTCATAGAGGGCAAGCAACTCCTCCTCTTGCGGCAGTTCGTTGCTGGCCCCGACGACGGAAACCAAGGGCGTCTTGATGCGGTCCGTGCCGTTGTCGAACTCGCGCTCGTTCAGGAGCGTCAGAAGCGCGTTGAGGATCGCGCTGTTGGCCTTGAAAATCTCGTCAAGGAACGCGACGGACGCCGTGGGCAGGTAGCGGTCGGTCTGGCGCTGGTACTTGTCTTCTTCCAGCGCCTTGATCGAGAGCGGGCCAAAGAGTTCTTCGGGTACCGAGAAGCGGGTGAGCAAGCGTTCAAAGTAGGTCTGCCCCGTGAACGCGAGCCGCAGACGACGGGCCAACTCGCTCTTGGCCGTGCCCGGAGGCCCGATGAGCAGCACATGCTCCCCCGCGAGCGCCGCCACGAAGGCGAGCCGAACTGGGATGTCGCGCTCGATCAAATTTTTCGCGAGTTCGTCGCGGATTTGCTGCAAGCGAGGCTTGAGCGCGGTCGTACTCAACTGGCCATCGACCGCCGCCTTGGACGTAGAACCGGTTGCCGTCGCCACGAGAAGCCTCCTATCCACAAAACACGAGTGTAGTTGTCAGGCGGCAATGTACCTCTCTCTGTTTCGGTACCGTTCCGAACCTCGCCCACCCCTGATCGAACCAGCCGGGTCAGCCGCGCGGCCGATAGGAACCGCCGAACCAGGCGGCCATGCCGAGCGGCGCCACATCCGCGCCGAGCTTCCCGAATCGATGCACGCGTGGATTCCGCTGCTCGCGCTCGTTCCGATCGCGCTCCTGCGCTGGCTGTGGCT
>VFZO01000456.1 GCA_016871155.1 Acidobacteriota bacterium
GCAGGGGTCTTCGCTGCCTTCAAACCCCTATGGATATTGATGCGGACGAGCATCCGGGAGATTCGCACGCGCGGCTCAAAACGGAAATGTGGGTTAAAGAGATACTTCCGAACCGGCGCCGACTCCGGGGCGAAACGGCTGAGAACGCTGCGCCGGCCAAGGATGGCGTTGTACCACTCCGGGAACCGGCGGGCAGACCATTGATCGCTTCGGTCGGGATTCAGCAGCCGGCAGCCGGCCACGGCTGCGCGGGGCTCGGAATCCAGGAACCGGATCATCGGCGCCATTGCGTCCGCGTCGACTTCGGTGTCGTTATTCAAATGCAGAAGCAGGCGCCCCCGGGCGGCCTGGGAGCCTTGATTGGCGGCCGGGCAGAAGTGCCGGTTCGCCGTATTGGCGATCACCTGCACATGCGGAAAGTCGCGGCGTACGACTTCCACCGAATCGTCCTTGGACGCGTTGTCCACATAGATAATTTCGTAGGTATAGCCGGCCCAATCGGCGGCGGCCAGAGCGTTGAGGCAGTTGACGATCAGTTGGCGAGTGTTCATCCCGACGATGACGACAGAGACGTCGATCGCGCTCATGCGGCCACCTCCATCGGGCGCGGCGTCTGCACCGGGAGCCGGCGCACACCCGTCCAAATCACCCAAACGATGCCTGCGACAAACCACCAACCCTTTAACGGGTAGTGGAATACTTCGCTCTGTACGCCGTAGAAAGGAACGCACAGCAGCATGGTCTGTGCCGCGACGAGGAACCAGTATTGGTCCTGTTCGGACGCGATCCGCTTCAGTTTCGCGCCCGCGCGGAAAGCCGAGGCGACAATCAAGGCCACAAAGCCCCAATGCAACAACCATCCGAACACTCCGACTTCAACGGCGGTCCAAACGAATTCGTTGTGGGCCGAGGCCTTCAGACCGTCGGGCGTGATGCGCCCGCCCTGTTCATCGGTAATCATGGCCGGCACGATGTCCTGGTTGCCTACGCCGATTCCCAGCACCCAGTGGTCGCTCAGGATGTCCAGCGACTTGTCGAGCATCTTGAAGCGAATGCGAATCGCGTTCGATTTATCGGCCGAATACAGGCTCGGATCGAAGGCCCGCATGTAAATGTCGGAGGGAATGAACGGGAACGCGGCGATGCCCGCGGCGACGATGGCGACATGGGTAATCGGTTGAAACTGCCAAAGGCCGCGCACGAGAGTTATCAGCAGGATTACCCCGGCGATGATAAAGGTGAACCGTGTATTGCTGATGGCGATTCCGTAACAACAAACGCACAAGAGGGCGAACCAGAACGCCTTGCGATACCCCGGCTGCCCCCGCATGATCCAGCCGAAAAACGGGATGGTCATAGTTAGGTTCAGTCCAAACAGACCAGGATGCGAAGTGGTTCCGTACGCTCGCTTGACCTTGGCGCCCAGCGTCGACGTCTCGGCGTCGTCCTCCACCACGCCCGTGAAACGTTGGGTCGTTGAACCCATCTGGTTCTCGGCGATAGTCGACCCGAAATGGTACTGATAAATGCCATAGATCGAAGAGCCGGCGCTGGCCAACAGCCAGGTCATGATTCCCAACCGTACCAGCGAGAATTTAGTGATCAGGTTGATGATCAGGAAAAAGAAGAGGAGATTGCCGATGATGCGCTGTGAGTCGCGAATCGCGTCGGACGGCTGCAACGCCCAGCCGATTCCGCACAGCGCGATTGCCGTGTAGCCGGCGTACATCCAGAGGGCCAAACCGAAGACCAGCTTCCGGCGGAGCAACAGCACATGCACGAGCAGAGCTCCCAGCGAGAGGAGTCCAACAATTCGACTCAAAGAAATCGTAAAAGAGCTAAAATCCTCGGTCACCCGGCCGATACGTTCTAGAGGCAACGAAGCGGAGACCGCCATCAGAGACGCCGTGGGAGAAATAAACATCGCGATCAGCACAAAAATGCCGACCACGCCGCCGATTCCCGCCCAAGGTGAAAGCTGAGCGGAAACCGCTACCACGCCGCCCGCAATAGGCGCGGCTATGAGACTCGAAAACGTAACCGGCTTCCAACCGGCTCCAGAGACTCGGCGTTCGTTCCGGGGCTGTGCCTGGATCACTAGTAACCGGCCCCTTTCTTCGATCCTCGCTTGCGGCGGCTAGAAGAACCGGTTTCTTCGTCCAATGACGGAAGTGAGGTCGTAATCGCGCCAAGCAGCGGCAGTTCCGAAAGTTCGAGCAAGTCGTTCTCGTCGCGTACGCGGTCGTTGAGCGACTCGAGCAAAGCGGCGATTCCGATGCCCAGCACCAGGCCGGCGGGCAGCACGATGCCCATAATGAACAACTTGCGGGGGTAGATCGGCTCATACGGCAGTGTGGGCGGAGAGATCACGCTCACATTGGCCACGCTGCGGCCGTCCATCGCCTCACTCAGCCGTGCCTCACTGAGGCGTTTATAGAATGCCAGATACGACTGCTCGGCGATCCTGAACTCACGCTCAGCGCTCTCAAACGCGTCGTTTCCCTTGCTGATCGCTTCCAGCTTTGATTGAACGCCGCGAATTGGCTCCTCCATCGTGCGGAGACGGGTGCGCAGGCCTCCCAGAGCCACTTTGCGCTCCTGAATGCCTTTTTCAAACTCACGCCACAGCGGGTTGTTTTCGGCCACCGAAGAGGCCAAGATCGTGGGTTTCTCACCGGCCAGCGTTTTTTGCAAAGACTCGATTTCGGCGTCAAGTTGCTTAATCGGGTCAGCCCCGTCCTGATAGCGGCCCTGCATCTTGGCCTTTTCCATCTGCAGGTTCGTGATCCGTTCGCCCAACGACTGCAGCGCCGGATTCCGGGTGAACGTCTCTTCCTTGGTCATCTTGGAAGGCAACGCGGCCAGCTTGGTTGACATTTCATCGATTTCGCGTTCGAGTTTCCTGGCCTGTCCCTCCAACTCGGTCCGTCCTGCATCCAGCTCGGAAAGCTGCTTTAACAACAAGCTGCGCTGTTCGATCGCCGAGCTCAAACCCCAGGATTCCCGGACAGCGGCGCGTGCGGCTTCTTTTTCGACCATTCGCTGGCGATAGACGCCGGTCTGCTCCTCGTAGTATTCGCGAGCGGCCGCGTTCCGGCGAATCTCGCCGCGGCCATCGAGATAACGGGTCAGGATTTCGTTCGCCGTCTCGACAGCCAGTTCGGCGGACGGCAGCCGGAGCTTTAACACCAGCACATCGGACTCTTTCACGGGCTCGACTTTGAGAGACTCGGAAACTCCGACGATAATGTCTTCCCGCGGCGACAAGCGTTTCTTCAGGCTCAATGCGTAGAGAAGCTCCTTGTACTGTTCCTTCGCGAAACGCGCCACGGTTTTTACCCAGTATTTCGGGTAGCCCCAGATCGACTCCGGTTGTTTCAGCACGCTCTTGAACCGGTCCACGCCCAATTTGTCGATCGTGTCCTCGACCAATTTTCTGGCGCTGAGCATCTGGACTTCCGAATTGATGTCCTGGATGCGGACGCCCTGGCTAAGAAGACTGCCGTTGACGATGGTCGAAGGCACTTCGGTCGTTTCGCGGCCGACCTTCACCAGGATCGTCGCCTGTGTCTCATACAGATCGTTGAAAAAGATCTGCAGAACGGCCAGCGCGGTAAGGATGGCCATAAGCCATACCGACAGGATCAGCCAGCGATAGCGCGCCAGCAGCGTTTGGACAGTGCTCCACCCCAGGGAATGCGTTTCGTAGTCGTTAGCGTATTGCATGGGTATCCTAAAAAGGCGCGACAATCGGGACGTTTGGTGCGTTCGGCCTAAAGCCGTGCTGCCAAAGATAAGTAAATCCGGCGTTCAGATTCAACGGGATCATCTGGCGGATGACCTGATCCACCCATCTGTCAACGCGTGCAATCTTGGTCTCAGGGACCAAAATTACGTCGAAAGGTTTCAACGCACAAAAACGAAAACCGACAACATGCCTGTTTCCAGCAGTTCTTTCGACACCTCTCCCTCCCAGCCTCCTTTCTCTCAAGATTTCCACCTCTCCGGGCCGACCTTCACCCCGCCGC
>VFZO01000457.1 GCA_016871155.1 Acidobacteriota bacterium
GAGAATCGCATCGGCCCCAACGACATGGTGCGCCGTGAAGACAGCCAGAATTGGGAGCCGTGGCAACAGGCGTTGAATCCGCCTGCCGCCGCGCCGGCGGCCCCGGCATTCACGCCTCCCGCTGCTCCGGTTTTCACTCCGCCGGCTCAACCCGCTCCGGCGCCAGCGCCGAGTTTCCAACCTCCGGCCCAGCAGGGCTTTGGAGCCCCCCCGGCACAGCCGTCGCCGTTTGGCGGCGCTCCCGCCAATGATCCGTGGGGGCAGCCGGCGCCGTCGGGCGGCTTCGGTTCCACGCCTCCTGCACCGCAGCCCGATCAAAGTGCGTTCGGCGGATTCGGCCAACAAGCGCAAGGCTTCGGGCAACAGGTGCAGCAAGGATTCGGCCAGGCTGGTTTCGGCGGACCGCCCGCGGGTGGCTTCGGCGGCGGCGGTGGTGTGGGCCCGATGCCCCCGGACATGCAGTGGTATATCCTGCTGCTGATCAACATCGTCTGCGGGTTTTTCGGTCTTTACTGGATCTTCAAGCAGGCCGGCTTCGTGCAGCAAATCGACCCGCAAAGTACAGCTAAGAAAAAGTACACGATGGGGCTGATCGCGTTGATCGGCAGCTACGTGTTTATCTTCCTGGTGTCGATGATCGCCGCGATGGCGGATATGCCGTCGTTGGGCATATTGTCGATGCTCGGAATGATCGGCGTTCTCGGCGGCGTGGTCTTCCTGATCCTCGCTCACTTCGAGATGCGCAAGTCGATCCACAACTACTACAACACCGTGGAGCCGATGGGAATCAATCTGATGGACACCCAAGGCGCCGTGTTGACGTTCTTCTTCAACATTTATTTCTTCCAGTACCACTTCGCCAACATCGCCGCCCGCAAGAAGGCGATGGGCCACCAGTAACGTTCGCAGCCTAACCGAAGGGGCCGGCGCTGGCCGGCCCTTTCTGATTTGGAGGTTCCGATGAGATACTTCCTCCAACGCGACGGCGCCTCCTACGGGCCATACTCGCTGGACGAGATTCGCCAGTTTCAGTCGCAAAACCGGATCGGTCCGAACGATTTCCTGAGGCGCGAAGACTCGCAGCAGTGGCTTCCCTGGCAACAAGCGCTCGCGCAAGCCGCCGCTCCGGTAACCTATAACCCGCCCCAACCGGCTCAGTCACAACCCTACGGCGGCTTCGGGCAACCGCAGCAGCCGCAGCAGTTCCAGCCGCAGTATCAGCAGCCGGTGTACGGCCAACAGCCGCAACCCGGCGGCGCCGGGCCCATGCCGCCCGACTTTCCCTGGTACGCCGTTCTTCTGATCGGTTTTCTGTGCAGCTTTTTCCCGCTGTTCTGGTTGTTCAAGCAAGCGAGTTTCGTCAACCGCATCGATCCCCGATCCGGGGCCGTCGCAAAACTGGTGACGGGTTTTGGGTGTTATCTGCTTGGGGCTATCTGTGTGGTGGCCGTCGGCGCCTTCGCTCGCGAAATCGATCGCGACGTGCAGCCGTTTGTTGCCATTTTCGGCGGTTTGATCATCATTGCAGGCGTGGTTTTCCTACTGATGGGTACCTTTGGAATGCGGCGCTCGATCCACACCTACTACAACACCGTCGAACCGATGGGCATCAACCTGATGGGTACCGGCCCCGCGCTGCTGACGCTGTTCTTTGCGGTTTACTACTTCCAGCACCACTTCACCGAAATCGCCGCCAAGAAGAAAGCGATGGGCCATCGATAAATTCAGGCCCCATGCTATTCTGACCTCTGGAGCGTTCCTGGGAGTCAGGTGCGGCGCCTAAATTTGATCCGATGCCATTCAAAACGGAGTTCGTCTCGTCTTACAGAGCGCCGTTGAGCAAGCTCCTGACCGGAAACGGTCCAGGGAGAAGCCTGCAGGCGTGCGGAGGACTCCACCCTTGTCACTCAGGGGTCAAGGCAGGGTGCCGCACGGTCGTTCTGGTGCGCTCCAATCTCACCGCTGCATGAACATACTTTTTATCGGCGACGTTTATGCGTCACACGGCCGGCGCATCGTCCTCGATCAACTGGCGCGGATCGTAACCGAAGAACGCATTGATCTCGTGATCGCCAATGTCGAGAACGCCGCCGGCGGGTTCGGCGTGACGCCGCAAATTGCCGAAGACTTGCTTTCGAACGGCGTCGAGGTCATGACGACCGGCAATCACGTCTGGGACAAGGCCGAGATTCACGAGTACCTGCCCCGTCAGCCTCGCCTGATTCGGCCCGCCAACTACCCGCCAGGTCTGGCCGGCAACGGTATGTACATGGGAAAGGCCCGGAACGGCGCACAGTACGCCGTGCTCAACCTGCAGGGCCGGACGTTCATGCAGCCGATTGACGATCCGTTCCAAAAGGTCGAGGAGATGCTGGCGTCCATTCCGGCGGACGTGAAAATCCGGTTCATCGATTTCCATGCCGAGGCGACGTCGGAAAAGGTCGCGATGGGCTGGTTCCTGGATGGACGGGTGACAGCCGTGGTCGGCACTCACACGCATGTTCCGACGGCTGACGCGCGTGTGCTGCCGGGCGGGACGGCGTATCAGACCGATGTGGGGATGACGGGGTCCTATGCGGGCGTAATCGGTGTCGAGAAGTCTCTGATTCTGAAGAAGTTCCGCACGGCGCTGCCGGTCAAGATGGAAGGTGCCAAGGGGATGGTCGAACTGCACGGCGTGATCGTGACCGCCGATACATCCACCGGTAAAGCAGCCCGGATCCGCCGCGTGCATATCACCGAAACAGGCCTATAGAATCTTCGGGTTGCAGCCGATAGAAGGGGAGATGGCGTCCTCACTTTCCCGCCTGCTCTGGCCCGTTGCGTTTGCGGCGGTCGCTTCGTCGGCCGGATTACAGTGGGTGGGGCTGACCGCGCAGACGGAAGCTGCGCGGCATCAATCCTCGCGCCAGAAGCTGAGCGAGTTCTCTTCGCTACTCGGGAAATTGGACAGCGCTCCCGAGGCGGAGAAGGCGGCGGTGGCACGGCAAGTCAGCGGTTGGGCCGACAGTTTAACGTTGCAAGACGAAAAGCTTGAACAGGGATCTCGGCGCGTCGTCGCGCTGGCCTCGTATGAAGCGGCGCCCGATGAAAACGTCACGGTTCGGGAAAGGCTGCGAGCCGAGGTGCGCGGATTAGTTGGACAGGCGGAGTCGATGGAAGCGGAAGCGCTCAGCCGGGCCAATCGGTTCGTGGCGTCGAGTCAGATCATACTTTTGGTGGGAATGGCCCTTTTCGCCGGGGTCCTGCGCGTGTCCAGGATGCGGAAACCCGAAGTTTCCCGGATCTGAATTCTGATTCAACACGTATCATGGCATGCCTGTCCAAATTAGGTGAAAGCCACAGGGAGCGAGTGTATAGAGAAGTAGGAGGTGGAATGCTAGGGTAGAGCAGGTCCGACTTCGGGAAGGACGACGCCACCCAAGGAGCATTCCACCATGAGTCAAGTATCGAGTATTTTCAGTCAGATTTTGCGGATGGTGCCGCGCGTGATCTTCGACGACGCAGTCAAAAGCAGGAAGGCCGAGCGGCACGCCCGCGGTTTCCGATGCTGGGACCAGTTCTGCGCGATGATGTTCTGCCAAATCGGGAACGCCAAATCGCTGCGTGAAATCAGAGGCGGGTTGGCATCGTGCGAAGGCAAGCTCACGCACCTTGGCATGCAGGGCGCCCCGTCCAGGTCGACACTGGCCTATGCCAATGAACACCGATCATGGGAATTGTACGAGACCGTGTTCAATCAACTGCGGGCATGGTGCGAAGCCGAGGCGAACACGCGGAAGCGGAAATTCCGTTTCAAGCCACGCCTGTCCAAATTAGGCTCTGAAAGAAGAGAGGCAAGGTCCTGGTAGGGTTAGAAGACGTTCCGCCAAGAACAGAATCCAACCCGACGAGGACC
>VFZO01000458.1 GCA_016871155.1 Acidobacteriota bacterium
ATAAGTGCCCCAAGAACGAAATCGTTGATTTGTCGCAGGTGGAAGCTAGAAATCCCTGCGCCGAGTCTCTTCCTCGGACCGTAATGAACTGCCCCCTTAGCTCCTCCCTCCTCTCCAAAACTTCGCAGACCGAAACCGCCTTTAGCTCCTGAGACAGGACAGGCGCCACACAAATCAACGCCATTGCCGCTGCAAGCGTCCCGTTCATTGCCATTGCGCCAAGCTGCAGTTCTCGTTAATCATCGCAGTATCCCACTCCTGCGCCGCTGAATCCGCCACACCAGCAGCAACTCTCGAATAATCAAGTACTCACGACCGAATCGCCGTGCCCTAGCCCGGCCGGTGCCAGAGGTGACTGACCCCAAATGTAGACCCCAAATGTACGACCCCAAATGTACACACTCGCTGGCGATCGCGCCCAACTCCGTGACCGTCGTGTGTCCCGCCGCGTCGAACTGCTCCTGCATGACGGCGGTGGAGAACCGGTTCGTCGCCGGATCGAACGCCCCGGACGCCTGCGGCGTGGAGGCCGGCCCCGAAATCGTGGAATTCGGCGACGTCACCCACCGGTTGCCATGCGCATCGAAGTGAAAGGACTGATTCAGCAGCGAACCCGTCCCACCGCCCTCCGTCATCCCCATCAACAGGTTCGCCGCGTCGAAGCTAAACTGCTGCTCCCGCTGGAGGCCGCCGGTTTCTATAATCCGGTGCCGCCTCGGATTCCCGTTATTCTCTGTCGCCGACGTCACGTGATAATCGTACTCCAAGCGCACCGTAGTGGCGGTGAAGTGGTGGCCCCGAGCGAAGCGAGGCGAGGAGGAACGGCGTGAAGTTCGGACCTGTCCCGCGTTGCCTGGAAGCCTGGATTCGGGCTCTCCGGTGCCCGTAAGTGATTGAAAACCTGTGGCGGCGATTTTCGTGATACGAAGTTAAACTGCTTAAGTATCCGTTGTTTAGGGCCAGGACGCGTCTGGCTGGCCCGATGCGTCCGTCCCGATGCGTTGCCCCAGGCTGACACGGTTTTCCGACACGGGTTTACCATGCACCGCCAGAATGACGCAGTTTCCCTACGCAGTTTCTCTGCATTATTCTGGCTGCGGTCGGGTCCGGATTGACCGGCCCCTTCGTTCAGGAAACACTACTCTCACCCTTAACTGTGTCCCGAAATCCTGCGGATACAACCACATCTACTCCCAACCGGAGGTCGCATTGATATGCGCCATTCTCGGCATGATCGTCCCGAAAGGAAATGTCTCCGGGTTCGGGTGGGTAGTAAAGGCGAAGGCTATGGCCTTGCTCATTTAGCTGCCCCACAATCTCGCGAACGGCCCGGCAGAGTCCATCTTGCAAAAGCGCGAGGACCTCTCCCTGCAACTGATCGCACAACTGCCGCGTACTCTGGCCACGGCGGCCCTCGGCCTCGAATTGATCCTTTGAGAATCGCGAATCTATTGGCATATGTTTTCCCTTCCACTCACCTTGCCATTCCTGACGTCTCGAACTTCCTTACTGGCGATTCGCCGGACCATCAAACTGCCCACTTCAGCGATGATCGATGGACTTGCCTCTACCAATCAGCCGCTCGCCCACTTGTTTCAGTGCGGCTCTCATCGGGTCGTTCTTCGGTAGGTTGTTTGCCTGCCGAATTAGTTCGGCGCCCGCCCGAATAAAGGGCGTTCCGTGGCCTCCAGACCGGCCCGCTCCTTGACCGATGCCGTCGAGCTTAAATTGCTTCACGAGCTGAGCGCCTCGCTCGGCTGCCTGCTTGAGCAGTACGACACCTGGCCCGACGGCACCAATTTCGTTCGTCGCGGCAACAGCGCCAATGACGGCGGGAGCCGCATAGGAACCCGCTATCGCCACAGCCGTGCCGCCCATAATGATCGCGCTTGTACTGAGATCCCTGCTGGCGCGGATGCCAGCCTCTTTCAAGGCCATAAGTCCCGGGTCTGGACCAAGGCCGTAGGAGGCCGAAGTCCTGTTCGTCCCGTCTGTCGTTCCGGTCAGGTGCAAAGACCCATGAGAAAACTTTGCCTGAGTAACGGTCCCGTCCACCCAGTACCCGCCGCATTGCCTTGATTCGATCTCGTTGTCGACACTTGCGACTTCCGTTCCACTGCTATTCAGGTAGACGCAACCTCTACCCGTCGGATCCGAATACTTGACCGGATTCCCCCGCGCATAGGCATACAGATTCCAACTCAGCGGGTCCGCCGGGTCCTGATCCACCAGGTTCTCGTCCGGACTCAAGAACCTGTTGAAGTTCCGCTTGTACGTCCTGGTCCCGGAAAACTCCACGTTCCCTTCCAGCACCTCCTCATCCCGGTAGTAGCCGCCAAATTGCTGCTTGAACACAGAGCTCGAATCCCACTCCGGCCCGGTCCGCCCGTTGGCCCACGGATGGACGTTGTGAATCCCGTTCCCTTGCCCAGTCCAATCGAACCGCTGCACCACATCTCCGTTCTCGTTCGCCACCAGCCGCGTCGATCCAGTTGTGTCCACCAACGGATAGCACGTAAGGCACTCTCCGGCCTGCCCGGCCCCGTACTCCGCCGCCAAGCGGCCGAAGGCGTCATAGACAAAGATATACGAGCCCCATGACGAATTCAGCTTCTTCACGCGCTGCCCGGCGCCGTCGAACGAATAATAGGTCGGCGTGTAGGACTGATAGGTCGTCTTCACCCGCCTCCCCTCAGAGTCCCACTCGCTGGCGATCGCGCCCAACTCCGTGACCGTCGAGTGTCCCGCCGCGTCGAACTGCTCCTGCATCACCGCGGCGGAGAACCGGTTCGTCGCCGGATCGAACGCCCCGGCCGCCTGCGGGGTGTAGGCCGGCCCCGAAATCGTGGAATTCGGCGACGTCACCCACCGGTTGCCGAATGTGTCGAAGTGAAACGACTGATTCAGCAGCGAACCGGTCCCACCGCCCTCCGTCATCCCCGTCAACCGGTTCGCCGCGTCGAAGTTAAACTGCTGCTCCCGTTGGAGGCCGCCAGTTTCTATAATCCGGTGCTTCCGCGGATTTCCGTTGTTCTCCGTCGCCGCCGCCACGTGATAATCGTACTCCAGGCGCTGCAACTCCGTCAGACTCGGCGAGATCTTCTCCGTTTTGATCAGCGTTGTCTGCAGCTTGTTATTGAACGTATACGAAAGCTGCAGCTTACCCGTTCCAAAGGTCATCTGGCCCACGGCCCCGTGCGCTGTGTAGCTTGCCGTTCCAACGTAAGTCTTCGTAGGTGTCCCCCCGTTCAACGGCCGTCCGGCGCCATCCAGCGCATAGGTCATCACCTTTCCGCTGGGATACGTGATCGACGCCACCTCGTCATTGCGGAAGTACGAATAGGCAAATGGATAATCGACGTTGTCTGTCGTCTGCTTGTGATTCTTCACGCGCCCGACCTTGTCGTAGCCCGTGTAGCTCACGGTGGTCCCGCCATAGGCAACGGAAGCCAACCTGCCCTTCCCGTTCGTGGCGGTGTCCCAGGTCCAAATCACTTCCCTGTTCGCGCCAAGCTCCTGGATCCGCTTCCGCCGAGGCCGGCCCAGACCATCATAGGCGAACTCCGTCGCCGGAGAGCCGACGGGTACCAAAAATTCCGACTTCCCGGTCGCCGCCCCGCGCGCATCCTGACGCGACAGCAGATTGCCGTTATTGTCGTATTTGTAGACCGTCGTGCCGTTCTCCGGCTGGGTCGAGGATACGAGCCGCGACAGGGAACTGTAGTCGAAGGTCCGCGTCTGCGTCCCCTGGACGACATTCTCTAGATTGTCCAGCGGATCGTAAGTGTTCTGGGTGCTCGACAGCCCCCCCCCGACCGAAATGCAACAGAAAAGTTGCGGCGTCGATGTAAAGTTTTG
>VFZO01000459.1 GCA_016871155.1 Acidobacteriota bacterium
CTCGCCGGCGCGCCCATCACGGAGGCCGAAGTGTGCCAGTACGAGAATACCGGCAACGGCGACTACATCATCGACCGCCATCCCGCCAAACCCAACGTCTGGCTGTTCGGCGGTGGTTCCGGACACGGCTACAAACACGGACCCGCCCTTGCCGAGTACTTCGCCAACGCGCTCGAAGGGAAGAGTAAGATTGATCCCATGTTTTCTCTCGCCGCCAAACCGGACATCGCGCCCGGCGGCCGCACGGCCACCATTCCAAACCAATGAAACTCGCCCTCTTCTTTTCCTTTGCCCTGTTCGCCGATGAAGCCTCGGACCTGCGGGCCCGCGTCGCCGCCGCGCCGCGCCTGCCGCTGAAGATGACGAAACTCGCCGTGGCGCAGCCGGAGCTCGGCTTCGTCTCCTCGGTAGCCGTCGACAAAGCCGGTCTCATCTATCTCTTTCAGCGCGGCCTCGGTGTCGACCCGGTCGTCGTTGTCGACGCCAAGGGAAAGGTTGTCCGCCGCTGGGGCAAGGGGCTTTTCAAGATCCCCCACTCCATCCGCATCGCTCCGGACGGTTCGGTCTGGTGCGTGGACGCGGCCTCCAGCATGATCTATAAGTTCACGCCGGAAGGCAGGCGGTTGCTGGAGATCTCCGTCGGCGAACAGCCCAAGCGCAACTCCGAGTTCGTCGGCACCGCCGACATCGCTTTCGGCCCCAACGGGCGTCTATTCATCGCCGATGGCTACGGCAACACCCGCGTGCTGGAGTACACGGCCGATGGCAAGCGCGTCCGCCAATGGGGCGAGTTCAACCTGCCGCACGGCATCGCCATCGATGGCGACGGTTTTGTCTACATCGCCGACCGCGAGAACGGTTTCGTTCAGAAGTACACGCTCGACGGCAAATTCGCCGCCCGCTTCGAAGGCCTGGGCAAGACGTTTTCGGTGACCATTCAGAACGGCTTCCTCTGGATCGGCTCCCAGCAGCGCAACGAACCAAACGGCTCCCCCGGCTGGCTAATGAAGCTGGATCGCAAAACCGGCCAGATCCTCGGTCTGGCCGAGTCGCCCGGTCACCATTCGCTGGCCGTTACCCCCTCGGGCGAGCTGCTCACCGGCGTCCGCCCGGACGAAGTGCTGTGGTTTCGACGCTGAGGGGCGTGATGGCGAGCGACTGTTGTTCAGTCTGATCGGACAGCCACGTCCTAGTCGCCGGCGGGGTCCACTCACACGCAGGGTTCCATTCCAGTTTGACCTGTTCCAGCTATTTGCGGAGCTTGTAAGACGGCGACAGACAACGGAGGAAGTTCAGCTGACTCCGTTTCCCCGCGTACTCCTAGACATGCGGCGATCCAAGCAAGAGCGCCAGTTCGCGAAATCGTTTCGCCTCTGCCGGATCCGGACTCAGATCGGCGTCGCCACAGATATGAAACGTGGCAAGATTGTGTGCTGCAAGTGCACTTCCGGCCGCCGCCGCATTTCGGAGTAATCGGATCGCTTCAGCCGGGTTTCTTAGTACACCAAGTTCCAACCAATAGCACGTTCCCAGAATCGTTTGCGCACAACTATCGCCGCTCGCCGCCAAAGATTCCAGCAACGGTATGGCTGCCTCCCACCGATCTTCGTCAAGTAGCCGATACAGCTCGGCATTGTTCATCTTGAATCGCTGCCAAATCAAGTCGTAAGGTTCAGGCGTCATCTTCATCGCTTTGGCTGCATGTTTGGAAGCGGAGCCGCAGGCTACCAGTTCAACCCGGGCTATCTACAAGCCAATTCTACCCGGCGGGCGGACAAGGCTTGTCGTCGGGATGGCCGGTCGAATGGGGTCAGTCACCTCATCCATCACGCCAAGGCCAAAATCTTTTCCTCACGACGTCGCAGTAGATACGGACGGCTTGGTCCCCGGAATCCAGCTTCCCGCCTGTTGGCATGAAACGTCCCCTCCAAAAGGCCCTCAACCCCAAGAACCAACCGCTTACCGCCGAAACACACCGCGGACGTCCCCAGTGCCAGACGCCACTGACCCCGCGTCCTTGAAGCTGGACCGGAGCCTTCCGGCGCAGTTTGCCGGAACTTTGTCCGTTTCAGCTACATGCAGTGCTTGTGAAACAGCCTCGGGAAACGGAGCAAGCTGAGGCTGGCGCCGTTTCCCTTCATTTTCTAATTCTTCGACAATGCTTGCCCGACGCGTGCGACGCGAACTGGAATCGGCTGGCCATGGCCGCGATGGACAAAGGCCGACACACCGCAGATGCCCTGATCTGAGAAGAGATGGACAAGATAGACGCCATGTTCAAGTGGGCCGGCTACTACCCGGTCACCGGTCAACCGGAAAGAAACCTGGAGTGCCCGTATATCGGCGAACTGCTGAAGGTACCCAGAGCGGCATCCGCTCTGTACGCCCGAGAACACCAATTCGACTTCTTGTCGACTGGCGTCGATCACACTGACAAAAGGGTAAGTGATCACAATGTGATTGTACCCAGGTGTAACAAGTATCCGCCGTTCGGTGCCTTCCCCCGCTCCGGCCGCCGTTAAAAGGTATGCTCCCGGCTTGAGATCATAGGTGCGCCCGGTTGATAGGAGCTGCTTCGTTTCGGAGAGCACGGCCTGAGCGCCAGATATCTGGTCGCCTAGCCGATTAAGAATGTCGATACGCAGCTGAGACGTTTCGGGCTGGGCACTATGGATAGGTACCTGGCTCCTGCATAGAGCAGCGGCAGCGAGGAAGCCGGTAATTGTGACAGTCCTTTTTGCTTGTACACGCACTGGCTCATACCCCCTGAATAATTCCTTCGGCCCGGGCAACGGCGCCCACACCTCGGTCACCGGACCTCTGCGCAATGATGCTCCCATACGCACGACGCGAACGCTATCGATTGGCTCGATGCTGCTGCTACGGGAGACTCATATATGATTGATCAAAAGGCGATTGCAATGCAACAACAGGCAGCGTGAAAGGCCGCGGGAAATTCGGGCCGCTGCCCGAAGGCCGGGATTGGCTGCCCTCATTGACGCGAGGCCTCTAAGTGGCTGTGTCAGCATACCGCCCGCTCCTCAATCCCGGCCACAGGCGATAAGGGCGAAATTTCCTTACTGGGCGCAGCTTGGATTCCGGTAGTCAATGAATAACTTTCCAACTTTAGCCCAAGGTTGGTGGCCTGCAAACGTGTTTTGGCTAAATCTCCGGCACCGGAGCTGCCTGACCCCTCATTCCCGGATCAGGTTTCAAAGTTGGCCACGGCTACGTGGCGATTTTTCCGCAGGCCGACCAAATCACTTGGGAGGGCAGAACTTTCGAGGGGCAAGGCATCGTTCTAGATCACCATGTTGTTTGGTCCTTTGAAGAACACCGCCTTGGCAATGATAAGCAACTCGATGTCGTCCTTAGGATTCTCAGCGAATCGTTCTTGGATCGAGACTGAAGTCGCCCCGATCCAACTCGGACCTCGTTCAACTCCGGGCCGAAGATGCCGCCCCGCCCGGCGAACATGGAGCTGACCGCGCAGTTGGCGCTTCCGAAGAAGAGTGGCTGCAGATCCCGGGCCGGAAAAAGCCAGTGCGCCACCTGATTGCTGTGTCCACGGAACTCCTCGACATGACTTTTGGAGCTAACTGGGATGCCGAGTCGACCGATCTGTTCGGCGGGTCCGCCGAGTTCGGGATCCAGTGGCTGGCGATACGTTTCGGAATACCATTTCTACCCGAAATGGCGGGCTGGTTCGAAGCTGAGCTACTGCGGCGTGGCCTGGAGTCCGGCTTGCACTAGCCTAACGTAAGAGGCCCCCCGGCTGTGCCGGGGTGGCAGTAGCAGTTTGACATTTCCGGGAGTCCATCAGAGAAACTCCAAACGTGAGCC
>VFZO01000460.1 GCA_016871155.1 Acidobacteriota bacterium
GAGATCGCCAAGGCCGGAGCGCGGGTGTTCGCCGTAATGCCGCGGGCGTTTCCGGCACCCGCTCAGTTCAACGAACACGGCGACTGGCAGGCGGCCACGCGAGCCTGGTTCGTCGGGCGCAACCTGCCTGCCATGCGGGCGCTGGATTTGGCCACGGCGGCAAAAGCCATTGGCGCGACGCGGGGTGTGGCGGAAGGGCCGCACGCCGTGGCGCTGCTGCTGGCGTCGCGCTTGCATCCCGCCTTGCGCAAGCTGTGGCTGGAGCGGGCGCCGCACAGCTTCAAGCCGGTGTTCGAAGGTCCTCGCCATATCGGGTTGCACGACGCCGTGATGCCGGGTTTCTATACCCGTTGGGATCTGGCCGACCTGGCGGCGGGGCGCGACGTGGCCTGGATGCAGCCGGTGGATTGGAATCGAAACGTGGTGGCGCTGCCTGGGCCGATGTACCGGTATCGCGTCTTCGATGAAAAAGACGAGAACATGGTAGGGTGGCTCGTTTCGCCTTAGTGTTTTTTGTTGCCGGCGCGTTCGGCGCGGACATTACCGGCCGCGTTCTGGACGCCGCGACCGGGGAGCCGGTGGCCAAGGCGCTTGTGCGGGCCAGCGCAGAGACGGTGACCGGCGACGACGGCCGTTTTTCGTTGAATGGAACCGGGTCGCTGCAGGTGAGCTCCGTCGGGTATCGCCCGTTCCGGATGGATCTGACCGGCGGAGAGGGCGACCTGGAGATTCGATTGGTTCCGGATACGCTGCGCCGCACCGATTCGCTGCGAGTCAGCGGGCAGGTGTTTCCTCCCGAGGTCTCGTTGGATTTAGCCGGTTCGGAGCTGCGCAATCTGGCTAGCGTGCTGGCCGACGATCCGTTGCGGGCTGTGCAAGGTCTGCCGGGCGTGACGTCGAACGACGATTTTCAGAGCCAACCGTCCCTGCGCGGCGCCAGCTTTGACAGATTGGGCGTTTACCTTGATGGCGTCTTGCTCCACTCGCCGTTTCACACGGTGCAGGGTGAGGTGGGCGCGGGCTCGTTGACGCTGCTGAGTTCCGACATGCTGGAACAGTTGGAGTTGCACAGCGGGCCAGTGCCCGCGCCGTTTGCGGACCGGGCCGCGGGCGCGATCGACCTGCGCTACCGCGACGGCGATCGCAAACGCCGCTACACGCGGGCGTCGGCGAGCGCATCCAACGCCAGCGCGTCGTTCGAAGGGCCGTTCGCGAAGGGCCGCGGTTCTTGGCTGGCGAGCGTTCGGAAAAGCTACTTGCAGTACTTGATCCAGTCCACGGCTGAGGATCCTTCGCTGGCGTTCGGTTTCTGGGATGCGCAAGGCCGGTTGAGCTACGACTTGACCGCGCGGCACCGGGTGTCGCTTAGCGTTCTGCATGGCAAATCTGGTCTGGACAGGACGGGTGCGGAGAACTCGCTGGGCTTCAATGCGACTTTCCAGACGGACTATTCCATGACGATCGCCAATGCCGGTTCACGCTGGACGCCGTCGCAGCGGCTGTTGCTTCACAACAATTTCGCCTGGATGCGGGAGCGATTCGAGAACC
The DNA here is from genome assembly GCA_016871155.1 of Acidobacteriota bacterium. Taxonomy (GTDB): domain Bacteria; phylum Acidobacteriota; class Terriglobia; order Bryobacterales; family Bryobacteraceae. The sequence goes on from VFZO01000460.1 coordinate 1,549, forward strand.
TGAACAAGCAGGCGCTTCCACTCGCCGGCGGCCACTATGGCGAGTGGATTTGGAATTCGTCGAACACCTGGCAGTGGGGCGAGAACGGATCGCTCTACTTTGGGGCCGGCGCGCGGCGGCTTCGCGATGAAGGGTTTCTGAATCGCATTCAACCCGCGGTCCGTTTGGAATCGTACGGACGAACGGCGATGCGCCAGGGCGGGTTTGTCTCCCAGGAATACCGGTTCTGGCACGGCAGGATCACGCTGCGGACCGGCGGGCGCGTCGACTCGCATTCGACCGTCACGCCGGTTGCCGTCAGCCCGTCGGCGAGCGTGGGCCTGGCGCCGTTCGTACGCTCCCGTGTGACTCTGCAGTGGGGACACAATGTGCAGTATCCGGAGCTTTCGCAGTTGGCGAATCCCCGGTTGCCCATGCGCGCGATCCACTGGAACGCCGCATGGGAGCAGCGCTTCGGCGAGCGCACGAGGGTGCGCGTCGACCTTTGGCGGCGGGACGACCGCGACCTGCTGCACCGGCCGCTATTCGATTTTCGAATCGTGAACGGCCGGGTGGGCGGCGGAAATCCGCTCGCGCCGTGGCTCAATTCGCAGCGGGGTTCGGCGCGCGGTGTGCAATTTCTTCTGCAGCGGCGTTCCGCCAACCGGCTGAGCGGCTGGATTTCCTACGCTTTCACTCGGGCGCGCATTCGCGACGGGTTTCTCGCCATCGAATACCCAGCGGACTTCGAGCAGAAGCACACGGTGAACCTGTTCTCCACCTACCGCGTCCGGCCGACCGTAAACCTCAGCGCGAAGTGGAGCTACGGGAGCGGTTTTCCGCTGCGGGGCTTTTACCGGCCGGCGGCCGGCGGAGCCTTCTTCCTTAGCACTGCGCGGAATCAACTGCGCATTCCGGACTACCACCGGCTGGACCTGCGCGCGAACAAGACCTTCGTGCGGGCCAGATGGCAGACGACGCTTTTTGCCGAGGTGGTGAATCTCTATAACCACCGCAACACGCGGTTCGACGAGCTGCGCTCGCTGAACGGCGCAACCGGCCTGGTCCGGCTCGGCTTCGATCGAATGTTCCCCGTGCTGCCCTCGGCGGGGGTCGCGATCGAATTCTAGAGTCGAATCTTTTTCGGGAATCCCGGGAACTGATCCTCCGGTTTGGGATGAGCGGCGTCGAACTGGTAACGCCACATTTCAAAAGTCAGGGAGCGGGCCGCCGCGTCGAAGCGGACGATGCCGTAGCCGGAGCCCTTCTTGTGCGCGAGAAGCTCCGGCTGGGTGCGGGCGCGAGGAAGTTCGTTGCTGCCTTTCTCCGGATTGGCGATGCCCAGCACGGTCATTTTGTTGCCTAGATCGTCGATATAGCGGCCGTCGGCCTTTTCCTGCTCCGGCCACCAGGCGCGTGGAAAACCGTTCGCCGTGCCCGGCACCATGAAGGCGAGCGGGCCATCGTCCCAATCGTCGATCCCCTGGCGAACCAGCGCGCCGACGTGCTGGTCCCCGTGCAGCATGACGGCGTTCCTGTCGTTGATGGCGCGCAGTGCGCGGAGGCGTCCAGCCTGTGGCCAGCCGCCGCAATCCTTGTCCTCCAGGCCGCGATTCAATGCCTGACCGGCGTGCGTTGTGACCTTGCAGAAAATCGTCTGACTCAAGACAACCTTGAATACCGATCGCGAGGCGGCCGACCACTCGCGCACAAAGCGCTCCTGCCGGGCTCCAAGCATTTCCGGATCGGGCCCCGCGTTCTCCGGCCCGTGTTTGAACTTGCGATCCTCGAGCACAGCGAAATCGATGCCGCCGTAGCGGAACCTGGTGAAGTACACCTCGATGCCTTGCTCGATGGGCGCTGCGTCGACGGCGTCCGGAAGGTGGCCGCTCTGCGTGCGCTGAACGGCGTTGACCCAGTCCGGATGCTGGACGAAGCCGCCGTAGACGAAACCCTTCTCGCGGCCCTTCGGAATCGCCCGGCCGCCGTGGCCCCAGATGTTGCCTTGAAACATGTCGTGATCGTCCGGGATGACCACAGAGGGACGGTCCTTCAGCAGTTCCCGCCAGGTCCAGCCGAACTGCCAGAATTTGCGCAGATAGTCGAGCATCGCCACACTGGCCGGCTCCCGCGTGATTCCGAAGCCGCCGAACCCTTCGTAGATCTGGTCGCCCGCGAAGTAGAGCAGGTCCGGGTCGTGATGCTTCGCGTTTTGAACAAGGCGCGTCATCGGGAAAACGTAGCCGTTGTCGCAGGAAAACACACCCAAGTTCAGCTTGCCGCCTGCCGGTTCGGCGCGAATGTGGCCA
>VFZO01000461.1 GCA_016871155.1 Acidobacteriota bacterium
GTCCAGTTGGATAGGCCGTGACATAATACTTGGTCGAATGAATCCCGAGCCGCCAGTTACGGAACTGCTCGGCAAGGCCACACGTGGAAACCGGCCCGCTCAGGAAGAGTTAATGCGGGTCGTCTATAGCGAACTCCATAAGTTGGCTGCCGGCTACATGAAGCGCGAGCGTCCAGACCATACGCTCCAGGCGTCGGCGTTGGTCAACGAAGCCTATCTCCGCCTGGTGGGAGACCAGAAACTTTCCTGGGAAAGCCGGGCGCACTTTTACGTAATGGCCGCACGGACAATGCGAAGAATTCTGATCGACCACTCCCGGCGCCGAGCCGCCGGACGCAGGGCCGCCGATATGCGCGTGGATCTCGAAGCGGCGGACCGCGTGCAGGCGGCGCCGTCCGATGGGCTGGCGGCTGAAGACATGCTGGCGTTGCACAACGCTCTGGAGCGGCTCGCCGGGATGGATGAGCGGCAGGCGCGCATCGTGGAATTGCGTTTCTTTGGCGGGCTGTCGGTGGAGGAGACGGCCTCCGTCATGGGAATTTCCGAGAAGACCGTAAAACGGGACTGGGCAAGCGCGAGAGCGTGGTTGCTGACACAGCTTGACTCGTGAGCCCGGAACAGTGGAAAAGCGTTCGCGCGCTGTTTGACGAGGTAGTGGACGCCGCGCCCGGCTCGCGGGAGGCGCTGCTCGCCGCCTCCGGCGCCAGTCCGGAAACGATCGCGGAAGTACGCGCCATGCTGGCGCGGCACGATTCCGACTCCGATCGATTGGACCGCATACCGGCGGGGATGGCCTCCCTGCAGCCATTCGTCTTTCAGACGTTTTTCCCAGGCGAAAAGGCTGCGGGCCGCTTCGAGATTCGCCAATTACTGGGCCGTGGCGGAATGGGCGAAGTCTACGAAGCCGTGGATCTGGAGTTGGGCGAGACCATCGCGCTGAAGGCGTTGCAGCCTGGCCTGGCGGTGAATGAGGAAGCGCTGGAACGATTTAAGCGGGAGATTCAGCTTTCCAGGCGCGTAACGCATCCAAACGTCTGCCGGATTTTCGATCTCTTCGTCCATGAGCCGGCAAACGGGCGCGCGGTGTTGTTCCTGACCATGGAACTTGTCGTGGGAGGGACCCTGTCGCAGGCTTTGCTGGACCAGGGTCCATACTCCGCCGAATCCGCCATGCCGGTTCTCAGGCAGATCGTCTCGGCCCTGGACGCGGCCCATGCCGCGCGTGTCGTGCACCGGGACTTGAAGTCGAGCAACGTCCTTCTCGAAAAATCCACCGGGCGCGTAGCGGTTACGGACTTCGGTCTGGCCCGCAGCCTGGAGGAGGCCGCCGGCAGCTCGATGGATGGCACCAAAATCGGCGTTGGAACGCCGGCCTACATGGCGCCGGAGCAGATGGAGGGCGGAGTCGTAACACCGGCCACGGACGTCTATGCGCTCGGCGTGGTGATCTATGAAATGGTCACCGGGCGGCTGCCCTTCGCCGGTGGTACGGCCATGGCGCTGGCTGTTCAGAAATTGAAGGAGAAGCCTCCGCCAGCCTCGGCGTACGCCAGGAATTTGCCAGCGCACTGGGATGCGGTCATCGAGCGTTGCCTGGAGTACAAGGCCCAGGACCGTTTCGCTGAGGCGCCCGATGTTCTGCGCGCCCTGGACGGTGAAATCCCCGCCAAAGCCGCTTCAAAAGCATCCTGGAACCGGCCCGTAATGGCGGTCTGCGCGGCGATCCTTTCGTTCGCTGGAATGGAGGCCATGCGGCGCCCCACGCAGCCATCCAATGACGCCGCCGCGCGCTACCTGGCTTCAGCAGAGGAGGCGCTGGAGCAAAGAAGCTTTCCCCGGGCCAGAAATTTGACCGAAGAGTCGTTGAAGTCCGATCCGGAACACTATCGAACCCACGCCCGGCTGGCGCAGGCGCTGATGGAGTTGGACCAGATCGAGAAGGCGCGCGACCACATGATTCGCGCAGCCACGCTGCTGCCCGGTTGGTGGCGGATTACGAGGTGGGAAAAGCACGAGTTCGCCGCGATCCAGCATTCGGTGTTGCGGGATTTCCGAAAAGCCGCGGAAGGCTACCGCGAGGCGCTATCCACCGCCCCGGCGGAGCGCCGCCCCGGCCTGCGGCTTGCGTTGGCCGCGGCGCTGGAAGATGGTGAATTTCGCGACGAAGCGGTCCGCGAGTATGAATCTTTGTTGAAGGATCGCCCGGATTTCGCGGCCGCGGCGTTGCGTCTGGGCCGCTTGGTGGCAACGACGAAGGGACTGGAAGCCGGCCTGCCCCTCTTGCGCGAAGCGGCGCGACGCTTTGAGGTGGAGCGCAACACGGACATGACGTTGGAGGCAAAGCTCGAGGCGGCCATCGCCATGCGCGAGCAGCGCAAGTTGTCCGAATCCCTGGCGGAATTGGATGCCCTTGTGAGGGATGCCGAAGCGAAGGGAGCGGAGGCCATCCGGCTGCGCGTGCTATCGGAGAAGGCCATTGTCACCGCCTTGATGGGCCGCTTCGACGACGCTCTGGCGCAAAGCCGCGCCCTGCTCGAAAGCGCTTCGAATTCCGGTCACCGCCTGTTGGCTCTTTACGGCCTGCATGACCTCGTTATCGCGAATCTTACGCAATACCGTTGGAAGGAGGCAGAGGCCATCGCAAACCAAGTGATCGAACAGGCGTCGGAACAAAAGGCCCGCTTCTTGGAAAACGCCGCGCGCGTGAATATGGCGGCGGCCCAAGGCCGCCAGGGCAAGAAAGACGTGTGTGTGAAAACGGCCAGCCGGGCGTTGGAATTCTACCGCGGGATCGGCGACATTCGAGGATCGATCGCGGCCCTGTCCGCGATGGTGAACGCCGCGCTTGCGCCACCAATGGACGTGGCTCAGGCACAAGCGCTGGTAGACGAATTCGGCAAGGCGGCCCGCGCCAGCGGAAATCTGAGGATCGAAACGCGGGCTCTCAGTAACGAAGCCCACATGGCCGCCGTGGCCCGCGACTACCCCAAAGCCTCGGGGATCCATCGCACAATGCGTCTGGCGTACGCGAAGCTCGGCATGCCGCAGCAGAGGGTCCGGAGCTTCTACCAGGAGGCCCAGTTCCTGGCCGCTCTTGGCGCGGAAGCGGAAGCGGCGGACCTGCTGGCGGAAGGCCAGAAAGCCGCGGAGGGCCTGCAGGCACGCAGTCTCGTCGAAATGGAAAGCGAGACCCGCTTGTGGCTGGCGGTCAGTTCCCGGCATCCGGAAAATGGTGTGCGGTTGGCCGACGAACTGGCGCCCAAATTCCGCGACGTCGCCGTTTGGGCGTATCTCGCGGGCGGCGCGACGGATAAGGCTTGGCAAACGGCGCGAACGCTGTTGGACGGCCACAAGTCCAACGGGCGCGGCGACGCCGAAGTGGGGTTGGCTTGGGCGGAATTGCAACGGGGCCGAACGGGCGAAGCCGCGGCTATCGCCTCCCGCTTAGAGCCGGCCGACGCGGAAATGGCGTTGCGCCGAAGCCTCGTCGCGGCGGCGGCGCTGTGCTCAGCCCGCGGCGCGGGCTGTGAGGATGCGAAGGGACGCGTGAACCAGGACTTCGCCCGCATTGCGGGCTCCTGGAGCACAGCAGACCGGCTTCGATATCGAAACCGGCCGGATTTACAAACTTTATGGAAATGGACAGAAAGGCAATCGCAATGAAAACTTCGAGACTACTCCTGATCGCTTTGGCACCGGCGTTGGTACAGGCGACGAATCCATCATCCCAAATCCGGCAGTTGGCCCCCGGCCAGCTGGCCGGAAGTGATGGATACTGAACGGGATGAGCGCAATCGAGCGACGGAAAACGGCTCACCCGT
>VFZO01000462.1 GCA_016871155.1 Acidobacteriota bacterium
TGCTACAAGCTTTGTGAGTCTCGTGGTGACGTACAAGTTCTCGGGTTGCGAGCCGGCCACTTTGGGCAGCTTTTCGATCTCTTGCACGACGCGTAGCGACAGGGTGTCGAGCGGGATTCCGGCCTTCTTAAGCAGCGACAGAACCAGGCCTTGCTCCTGGCGGAGGAGGGCGGCGAAGAGATGATCGATGTCGAGTTGATTATTGGAATTCTGGACAGCGATGGTTTGCGCGGAGCGGAGGGCGTCCTGCGACTTTTCCGTGAGCTTGTTCAGGTCCATATGTGAGTGTCTCCTTATCAACTAAATGCAGTGTACCACTAGAAGGTTTCACAAATCAACGGGGAATCTCAGTCTCTTCGTCGTCCGGGAAGAGTGGCTTGATATCGTCGCTGAAGGCTTCCTGAACCAGTTCCCAGGAGACGAAGCAGTCGGGGTCGTCGGCGAATTCGCAGCGGAAGGCGCGGCGGAAGGGGACGTCGCCCATCTCAAGGCGAGCCTTCGTGAGCGCATCGAAGCCGAATCGGCCGGACTCCATCGCGGTTTGCATCACGTGGTACCAGGGGACAAAGTCTTCGTGCCAGACGTGGAAGAAGAACCCCTTCGGGCCGATGGGGGCCGAGAGCAGCATGATACTGCCTTTGCCGGTGGCGATCATGGGAAGCAGCGCCTCCTGGTAGACATCGTCGGCGACGAGGGCGGCATCGTCAATGATGACGAGGTGGGGATCGGAGAAGCCGCGGATTGTGTCCGGAGTCGCCGGAATGGCGACGATGCGGGAACCGTTGGGCAATTTGAAGCCATCACAGTTCTTGTCGGCCGGGGCGAGCTTGTCGACGACCTTCCGCGCGAATTCGCGCGCTTTGTCGCACAGCAGGCTGGACTGGCGGGCGGAGGGGCCGGCCAGGAGAATGAGCGCGTTGTCGTGCGTCATGGCCTCATAGACAGCCTTGATGGCAGCGATAGTGGACTTGCCGGTTTGGCGGGCGGCGCAGACGATCGTGCGGTCGGCGCGGGAATCCAGCATTTCGGCCTGGGTGCCGGAGGGCCGGAAGCCGAGTTTCTCACTCGCCCAAGAGATGATGTCGCCGACGGCGGGCGGACCGGGGACCTCCGGGAGGACGGGTACGCCGGGTTCGCCGAAGAATGAGCGCTGGTTGAGGTCGGTTCAGCCGGGATCGCAGTCGTTTGTTTGCAACGGGATATCGGTCGGACCGCTGGAAGAGAAGTGGCGCTTCAAGCGGAGGAGGTCGCGTTCGAGGCGAGAGACTTCGATGTTGAGGCGCTTGATACGGACCTCGAAACGTTCGTAGACGCCGCCGGGCGCGGAGGCGCGGAACTCGACTTCGGCGGTGAGGTCGGCGCTGGAGACGAGATCCGGGCGGAGTTTGCGAAGTTCGGCCATGGATTCGGTGAGCTTGCGGTGGCGGGCCATGTCGAGGCGGTCGAGTTCGGCGGCGTAGCGGCAGAGTTGTTCGACTTTGCGGGATTCGTAGAGGGATTTCGGCTCCCAGAACGAACGGAAGTGGAGGCGCAGTTCGGCGGCGGCGTCCTGGGACTCGGTGGGCAGAACGCCGCACTTGGTTTCCTGGGCGTAGAGGCCGTGCTTGGTGTGGGCGTCGGCGCTGCGGCGCTTCCCTTCCTCGGTTTTCGGGCCTTTGGAATTGGCGCCATTGCGCCGCGCGTTTTCGGCGCGGCGTTTTTTCTGTTCGTCCGTCATGGGGACCTCCTGAAAATTCGAAAGGCCCCGTGGACTTTGGTCCGCGAGGCCTATTACACCTTCAGAATAGCAGGTGGAGGCAAGTGTTTTTGCGCGATTTAATACATCATATGTTTCTTGACTTATTGTTTTCAATGATATGTGAAGACGAAAAATATTTTCGATGCTTGTGAACGGTTCTTGTTGATGCTCCGCGCTGTTACTAGAGCGCTTACGGTACCAGTGTGGCGTCTCGTTCGCGCTGGGAGTGCCGTTCACAAGAGAACGAAAAATATATTTGTTTTGTTTTCATTATGTTGGATTTTTATCTCCGTGATTATTCTTGACTTGTTTATACATTTAGGGCGTGGGAATACTCATTCTGTTTTTGGCGCTGGTCCCGGCCTTGTATGGCGGCGATCGGAGGGCCGAGGAGTTCTGCGCCAAGGCGAGAGCTGAAGTGAAGTTGGGCCGCTGGCGAACGGCGGAGGCGCATTATCGGGAGGCGATATCAGCGTGCGCCGGGTGCTCGGTGGAGGAGATGACGATCTTGCGGGCGGAGCTGGCGAATGTGCTGGTGCACGGTGGATTTCCGGAGGCGGGGGCGGCTGTCTGGCGGCAGGCGATTGAGGGTGCGGGAGATTCGGCGGCGCTGCGGGCGATGGCGGAGTCGGGGTTGGGGGTAGCGCTGTTTGCCGCCGGCCGAAACGCCGACGCCGAGCGGGTCTGGAGGCGGGCGTGCCAGGCGTTGGACGGCTATGAGGTGGAGCAGGCCTCGTGCCGGTTCAATCTGGCGGTGGCGCGGATGGACTCCGAGCCGGTTTGGAGCGAACTGGAGGTATTGCTGCCGGTGCTGATGCGGGTGGAAGGTGCGATTACGCGCGTCACCGCGCTCCTGCAGACGGCGCGGGCGGCGCAGCGGGCCGGAGATTCGGGCCGCGCGCGGACGCTGGCCGAGCAGGCCGATGCGATCGTTCGCGCGGAGATGTTCGCCGAGCATCCGGTGATGGGAAGCGTGTATGCGGTACGGGCCGAGATCGCCGAGGCAAGGGGGCTGAGCAAGGAGGCGAGGGAGTGGCGGAAGAAGGCGGCGCGGCCGAGGGGGGAGGGTTGGAAGAAGGAGTCGGTCAGCGTGGAGGAGTTAAAGCGCCAGGAGCGTGAATGATAAAATTGCCGGACCGATGAAGAAACTTCTTGTTGTGCTCTGTTTTGCTGCGTGGGCCCAGCGGCCGCCGTTGCCTGCGCCGCGTTGAAAGTCAGGGGTATCGGTTGGGGAGGGTCCGCTTCCTTGCGGACGCGGCTCTGCAGGGTTGTCGGAGTAGATGGGATGGTTCGGGTTGGGGAGGAGGTGGCGACTTTCATCGTTTTGCTCCCTCGCGATCGTGCCTCCATGTGGGGAGTATAGTGCCGTGTTGGCGACTGCCATAGCGGCGTGATAGATTTGCGACGTGGAGACCGTAGACGATCGTACGCGTGTGGGCCGCCATTTTATTACGTTCTCCTGTTATGGCACTCGTTTGCATGGCGATGAGAAGGGTTCGGTGGATCCGTCTCACAATATGTTCGGTTCACGCTCTTTGCAACCGGATCTGAAGCGGTTTCAGCGGGAGAAACTCTTGATGAAATCCGCGGCGTTTGAAATGGCGGAAGGCGAACGATTGGTAGTGCTCGGGGCGATCCGATCGCATTGTTCGTTTCGCGAGTGGAATCTTTTAGCGGCGCACGTGAGGACCAACCATGTTCATGTGATCGTCGAGGCTAAGGCCGCTCCGGAGCGAGTGATGAATGAGTTCAAATCGTACGCGACGCGGGAACTCAAACGCGTCGGAGGCAACGACGATCAGAAGAGATGGGCTCGGCACGGTAGCACTCGCTGGCTGTGGGATGATCGCGATGTGCGAGAGGCTATGAAATATGTTTGCGAAGAGCAGGGCGAGGTGATGGCGCTGTATGTGGCACCAGACTGGTGAGTGCGGTGTTGTGGGTTGGGGAAGGCCGACTCCGTTGAAAGTCATGCACGAGATGCCTCGGGAGCAGTAGTAATAGGAGTCAGGTCAACCAAGTAGCCGAGGGCGCGAAATTCCTTCTGAAGAC
>VFZO01000463.1 GCA_016871155.1 Acidobacteriota bacterium
AACTGCTTTCTGTTGTACTGCACCGTGGCCAAAGGCAATCTGTTGTCTCCGCCCAGGGGCTTACGAACCGAAACATGTTCAGGGATACCGACGACCGACTCGACACGGTCGTCGCGACAATCCACGAATCTGCCGTCGCTTTAAAAGCTGGCGTCTTGGCGCTTCAGTCAGCCACGAAGCAGACCGAATTGATCACGACTGACTTTGCTGCCGCGACAGAGCGGGCAGCGGTGCTGCTCCGCGAGTCAGCTGTCAGTGTCCGTGATGCCCTTGAATTGCCCCAAAGGAGTCTCGATGAATCACTGAGCCGACTGAACAGGGACCTCGATAGAGCTGGAGGCGACCTCGTCCGAATCACCGAGTCACTTCAACTACGCGCCAAAACGATGAGTGATACGGCTCGTGATTCGTCGGCTCAGTTCCAATCTACGGCTGCCGCTTTTGAGGCATCGCTTGCTCAACTTGATGCTGCAGCTTCGCGACTGAACGAGACTTCGAGTCTGCTCGCCGCGAGCGGCGTCAGTTCGCTGCCGACTGAAGTTCGACTCACGATGAATACACTTGCTGTCTCGGCCGACTCGCTGCAGAGGGCGGCATCCGAAGCGACAGTTTCGCAAGAGCGAGTTTCAGAAACTGTCGCGTCAGTTCAGGCCAACCTAACTGAATTCTCACGCGCGGTATCAAGAACCACGGAGATTCACCAGGAAGCGTCACGGGCTGCGCTTGCACTACGTACCACTTTGGATGACCTTAATGTTGCTGGCAGAGCAACACTCCTAGGAAGTTCCAATCCTCTCACAATTGCGGACGAGTCATGAGTAGCGACGCTGGCGAACCCGGTTACGAAGAGTCGAACTGGATTTCAATGGTTGACTTGATGCTGGTCGTGCTGTGCCTTGGCATTGTCTTTCTCTCGGCGGCACCGCAGCCTGACGCTCAAGTCGCTAGTCGAGTGACAGTAAGCCAAGGAGATCAGACGGTGGATACTCAACCCACCTATTCATCGGCTCCGTCAAGCATTCCTGGGGAACACACTGTTCCAGTTCCGACGCCCGAGATGTTTTGGGGTCAGATACATGCACTCGAAGACGAGATTGGCACACTCACTACGCAGCTGCAGGCCAGTAGCGCAGTCATTGCCGGACAGGGTGCACAGATATTCAAACTTGGAGGCGAGGTTGAGCGGCTAACCGGGGTCGTCAGGGCAAACGACATTGCGATCGCGGCCAAGGATGGAAGCATTGAGAGTTTGCGGGGACGGATCTCATTGCAGAGTGACGTCGAGGCGCAGCTTCGCCAAGAACTTCTCGGTCTCGAAGGGTCGATGAACTCGGTCGTGTTTGTTGTGGATCGATCTGCTAGCATGGCTCAATCGGGCCGCTGGGACTCCGCCGTTAAGACGGTTCTTGATTGGATCGAGCACTTACCCATCAAAAAGGTTGCTCTGGTCACCTTCGGCGGTGATGTCGAAACGGTTCCAGAAGAAATTGGTGCGAGTCCAGCATGGCGTCCGGATACCCGGGAGATCCCTGATGCTTCTGTTGAGCACCGACGTCGCCTTGCGACTTTTCTTCGTGAACTGAAGCCATCAGGTGCCACTCGGACAGCTGATGGGTTACGGAGAGCGATGGATTTCAGAGGAGCGGATGCATTCATTCTCTTCACGGACGGAGCGCCGGACTCGTTTGATGGCGGAAGATCCGGCGATCCCCGGGAACAAGTGATGATGGTCATCTCGCAGTGGGTTAGCGCCGCACCCGGCCGAAGGGTCCATGTCGTTGGGATTGGGGACTACTTCAAGGGCTCAATGAGAGACTTCTTACTAAATGCGGCCAAAGCCGGCAGCGGAACGTTCATCGGACGCTGACTTTGAGACGCTGCACCCCGGGTGATCCAACAGGCTTCATTGCAATCGGCGTGTCTCTATCTGCGGTGTTTCATTCACGTATGCAGACCCATCGCCCACTGACCAACACCTCATGCGGCCGGTAGTCGGCCTTGTAGGCCATGGCGGGTGACTGGGCGATCCAGTAGCCGAGGTAGTAGTGGGGGATCCCCATGCGCTGGGCGAGCGCGATCTCGGTCAGCGCGGAGTGCACGCCCAGGCTGCGGCGCGCGTGGTCGGGATCGAACGCGTGATACACGGCCGAGAGCGACGTGTCGCACGCATCGACGATGCTGAAGGCAACGAGCGCACCCGCGAGCGAGTAGTCGATTTGGTAGGTGTCGACGCAACTCTCGACGAACGACTCTCGAAAGGAGTCGCGATCGGACTCCTGCTCGCCGCCCGGATGCTGGTGCGCGAGGTAGCGGCGATAGAGCGCGTAGGTCGCGTCGTCAGCGCCGGGGCGGCGAACGGTGACCGTGATGTCGGTGTTGCGGCGCAGCACGCGGCGCTGGCTCTTCGAGGGTGTGAACGCCGCCACGGGCACGCGCAGCGGGATGCACGCCGAGCAGGCCTCGCACGCGGGCGCATAGACCATCGTGCCCGTGCGACGGAAGCCGCGGTCCATCAGTGCTTGGTAGTCCGACGGCAGCATCGCGCGGGCCATGAACGCCCGCACGCGCATGGCGCGCCCCGGCAGGTACGGGCAGGGGCGCGGCGGCAGGACCGGCAGCTCGATGCGCGCCAGCGCGGGGAGGATGGAGGGGGGAAGTTGCATGTCGCGCGGCGTTGACGAGGCTAATCCCGAGCCGATCGATTCACCATGCCGCGCCCCATAGAATGGATTCATGTCAAGCCCTGCTCCGGCGAGTTCGTTCGACCTTCCGCCCATTGACGCTGAAGAGCTCTGCGCTCGCCTGCGGTTCCAGCTCGACGAGCCAGTCACCCTTCCGGAACCTGCACGGACCCACTACCGCGAAGCGCTAGCCCGCCTCCGCACCCTAGCGCGCACGACCATGATGCGCGTCGGTGCCTTGTCGATGCCGGACATCTTCCGCGCGGCCGAGCATGCAGCTGAGCGCCTCCAACTCAAGGCATTGCCTGAGGTCTATCTCGAGGCCGACCCACGTGCCAACGCGTACGTGGCGTATGGACCTGATGGAACGTCACCGGTCGTTGTGCTGCAGAGTGGCCTGGTCGATCTGCTTGAGATGGACGAACTTGCCAGCGTCATCGGGCATGAGTTCGGGCATGCGTTGCTCCGTCACCACCGGCCGGTCGGCTCCATGATCCCGGACGACACTCGCATGGCGCTGACGCACGAGAACATTCGGGCTGGGGAGATCTCGGCCGATCGCGTCGGCCTGATCGCAGCAGGAAGTCTCGAACACGCACTGCGCGCCGAACTCAAGCTCTTGGGCGGGGTCCAGCGGCACAGGCTTCCGTCGGACCTCGAGCCGTTCATTCGGGAGGCCCAAGCGGCCCTCGACAGCCACCGTGCCTGCGAACATCGCATCGATGGAACGCATCCCGAGAGCGCCTTCCGAATCTGGGCGCTGGCTCGATTCGCCCAGTCCGAGGCGTTCAAGCCCGCCGTCGGTGCGGCTGGCCAACGGCCCCATGATGAGGTCGAAGCCGAGATCGTCGAGGAGTTCCTGACGCTCGCGGGCGGCAATGCGCTCTGGCGGACCGCCGATGCCACGCACGAAGCGCTGGCCTGGCTCGGAGTGCTCATGGTCCACCTCGACGGGGCGATCACCGATGATGAGCGAGTGGAACTTTCCAAGCTCGTAGGCGTGATTTGGGCGGAAGACGCCGTCGGATTCACCAAGCGTCACGGCATCGATGCCGTG
>VFZO01000464.1 GCA_016871155.1 Acidobacteriota bacterium
GCCAATGAACTCAGCGAGCGGTACCTGACCGGCCGGGAGTCCTCGTATGGCACACACCTCCCTTTGGCGAACCTCGTCATCACCGACACTCGCCAGAGGGAATCCGACGTCAAGAACTTCCGCAGGTCGCTCGATCTGGACACTGGAATTGCGAAGACGGAGTACGAGTGGGCCGGTACCCGGTACCGGACGGAGGTGTTTGCTTCCAACCCGGACGATGTGATCGTTTTGAGACTCTCGGCGGATCAGCCCGCTGGGCTTTCGTTCTCCCTCTCGCTGGATCCCGGCGAATTGCCCGGCGAGACTTTGGTCTACGGAACGGACACGCTGATCCTGGGCGGCAGCGCGTGGGAGAAACGGCACAGCAATGGCAGTACTGGTGTGAATTTCCAGGCATGGGTCCGGGCCATTGCTCAGGGCGGCCGCGTCTCAGGCAAGGGAGATCGGCTCGAGATCCAACGTGCGGATTCAGTGGTCCTGCTCATTGCAGCTCATACGAGCTATGTCGTTTCGGACTTGTTCGACGCATGCGAGCGCCAACTAAAGGAAGCAGCCGTCAGGCCGTTCGAGACCTTGCTGAATCGTCATGTGGCTGACCATCGGCGTCTCTTTGACCGGCTTCAAATCGACCTGGGTGGGAGCGACGATGGAACCCGGGCCACGGACGAGCGCCTCGCAGCGGTGAAGGGAGGCGCGAGCGATCCACATCTGGCCGCGCTTTTCTTTCAGTACGGACGCTATCTGTTGATTGCAGGCTCGCGTGAGAACTCGCCGCTGCCCATGAACCTCCAGGGGATTTGGAACGACGGCCTGGCCGCGAAAATGCAATGGACCTGCGACTTTCACCTGGACATTAACACCCAGCAGAACTACTGGCCCAGTGAGGTCTGCAACCTGTCGGAGTGCGGAGAGCCGCTGTTCCGGCTCCTTGAGAAGCTCGCCAAGGATGGACGAAAGACAGCCGCCGAGCTTTACGGCGCACGCGGTTGGGTCTGTCACGTATACACGAACGCCTGGGGCTTCACGGCACCGGGGCGTGGTCTGCAATGGGGGCCGTTCGTCACCGGCGGCATCTGGACCGCGTGGCACCTATGGGAGCACTTCCTCTTCCGCCGCGACCGGACGTTTCTGGCAAACCGCGCTTATCCAGTTCTGAAGTCCGCGGCAGAGTTCTTCCTCGACTACATGGTCGAGCACCCGCGGAAGAAGCACCTTGTCACGGGCCCCTCAATCTCTGCCGAAAACCTCTACCTGTCCGCCGATGGGAAGCCCTGCAGCGTTTCCATGGGGCCTACCTGTGACACTCAACTGGTAAGGGCGCTCTTCGCGAGTTGCAGCGAAGCCTCTCGGCTACTGGATGTGGATGGCGAATTCAGAACCAGATTGGAAAGTGCGGCGAAGCAGCTCGCTCCGACCCGGATCGGCCAACACGGCCAGATCATGGAGTGGCTGGAGGACTACGGCGAGGCCGAGCCGAACCACCGGCACACGTCTCACCTTGTCGCCTTGTTCCCGTTGGACCAGATCTCACCAGCCAGGACTCCCGACCTGGCACGCGCCGCCCGTGTCACGCTGACCCGCAGGACAAAGCAGGCCAACTGGGAAGACGTCGAATGGAGCCGTGCCAACCTCATCAACTACTTCGCGCGGCTTCTCGACGCCGAGGAGGCGCACAAGCACGTCGTTGGCCTGCTCAAAGAGGACACCGACAACAATCTGCTCACGTTCTCGCGTGCTGGAATCGCGGGAGCTGAAGAGAATATTTTCGCCGTTGATGGAAATACGGCTGGCTCTGCCGGCATCGCCGAGATGCTGTTGCAGACGCACGATGGGATTCACTTCCTTCCCGCATTGCCGAAGGCTTGGCCCAATGGATCCGTATCCGGTTTACGTGCACGCGGAGGGTTCGAGGTGTCTATGGCGTGGCAGGCTGGCAAGCTCACCTCCGCAACCATCAAGAGTGCCGACGAAGCGCCGTGCCAGGTGCGGTATGGAGATCGCGCGGCGTCGCTAACCCTGCGCCGGGGAGGTTCCGTCAAACTGGATCGCGAGCTTCGGCAACTGCCAGAGTGAAGACGTCCGCCTCCGCGAACCGAACGGAGAGAAGTGCAATCTATCGGCTGAGCACACGATGCGCCGTGTACTCAGTTGACAGCAACAGCGTGTCATTGGTCTTGCAGCGCACCACCACCTGGTATGCCCTGGGGAAGCCAGCCAAGCCATCCTTTTGGAAACGGCTGAGAAGGTCCCGTAAGGCCTCCGGAGAGGCAAAGAA
Source organism: Acidobacteriota bacterium (assembly GCA_016871155.1). Taxonomy (GTDB): domain Bacteria; phylum Acidobacteriota; class Terriglobia; order Bryobacterales; family Bryobacteraceae. The sequence continues at coordinate 2,276 of VFZO01000464.1, forward strand.
CTCCATCGCACCATGAGAGCCCACAGACGTGATGCCAGAGATGACAACAGTGCGGCGCGGATCCGCCGGTGATCCTCCCTGCGATGGAAGCACCGTGAGCAATCCGTAGACCTCGCTGTAGGCTCGATTCTGGTCTCTTGCCGGGACGAACGGCTTTGCGGAGGAAGGCTGATTCTCGCGAATCACAATTTCCCCGGTGGCCGAATCGTAGTCCACTGTCCACGCCGTGCGGCTCAGCAAATCGTTGGCAGCTTCGCTCGTGAACGGCACACCGAAGAGAATGACGTTCCTGCCGCGCAACGAAGCCAACGGGGCGGCACGCTCCGGCAGGATCTGATACGCGCCGCGAAACTGCCGCAGCGTGTTCGTGGCAGACACGACTCCCGCCATTTCTCCCATCGCAATGGACTCGGTTGGGTGCATCTCGAGCTTGGTGCCTGCCTTGAGCGGCCGGTGCTGCCGAAATCGCTCGTAGAGCTCGGGGAAGGCCTCGTATTTCGGAGTGCCTTGCGTCAGTTCGGGCACAAACGGCCTGACAATGAGATACAGGTTCGTGCCCATGCACATCAGCACGTTGGCATCGCGCTTTGCCAGCGGGCCCCAGGCCTCCTCGACGATTGGATCGACTCCCCTGATTGTGCTCTGCGGCCAAATCAGGAAGACGGCGATGCAAAGAGCTGCCGTGGCCAGTGAGGCAACCGAGGCGACAAGCGCCAGTCGCTTTCCGCCAGGCACGTTGCGGACATCCGGCGTCACCGGCGCGATGGACTGAGGAGCTACTGCGGGCGAACGAGGCTCACAACTGACGAAGTGAGGCGTGTAGGAACCCTTGGAGAACTCGATACGGACCGTGGATGCCGGGTTCTCCGACTCGTAGTACCGGGTCAGCTTCTGACGAAGCTCGTAGGCGCGGCTCCGGACTGAGGAATCTTCGGCTGGAGAGTAGCCGGGAGGTCGTCCCAGGGCTTCAACTCCGATGAGGTACTCGTTGATTTCCTTGCCGCGGCCGGCGATTTCCAACTCGCAGACGTAACGAAGGAAACTCCGCAGTTGCTCTGAACGGGCCAGCGAGTCGCTCGCAAGTACCTGCTCGAGCACGGCACGTTTCTGATCCTGCGATACTGACGCCGATGCACTCATGCCGTGTCTTCAGAAGCCTGTAGGACCGATTTTATCAGTTCCACATGTTCTCATCACGTGATTTGCCGTGGGAGAACAGTGGCCGACTTGGCTGCTTCGCACTTCTGGAATACGCTTGTCCTTACACTGGGGATCCTTCCGGCGACCAAGCATGATGGAATACACGAGACGCACTTTCAACATGGGACTGACCCTCGCTGCGGTCCCCGTTCCTCCGATGGCGCAATCCCGTCTGCCTGCAGGGGCAGTGACCGATGTAGGAGGGTTTCTCGGCCAGCGCCTGCGCCGCTCCGCTGAGAATTATCTCAAGCCGT